>NZ_JAVHPH010000268.1:0-1421 GCF_036170495.1 Azonexus sp. | reverse complement strand
GCCAGGGCGAGCAGGCTGATGGTGACGAAGGAAATCGGGGCGCCGGCGAAGGCGCCGGGTACCCGGGCCAGCGCGATGCGTTCGCGCAGCCCGGCAAAAATCAGCAGGACGATGGTGAAGCCGAGCGCCGAACCGAAGCCGTAGAGCAGGCTCTTGAACAGGCTGAACTTCTGCTCGACGTTGAGCAGCGCGACGCCGAGCACGGCGCAGTTGGTGGTGATCAGCGGCAGGTAGATGCCGAGCGACTGGTAGAGGCCGGGGCTCGATTTCTTGATGAACATCTCGGTGAATTGGACGACCGCCGCGATGACCAGGATGAAGGTCAGGATGCGCAGGTAGCCGAGACCGAGCGGCTGCAGCAGCCAGTTGTCGAGCATCCACGAGGCGCCGGCGGCCAGGGTGATGACGAAGGTCGTCGCCAGCCCCATGCCGAAGGCGCTGTCGACGCTCTTCGAGACGCCCATGACCGGGCACAGGCCGAGGAACTTGATGAGCACCACGTTATTGACCAGCGCGGTGGAAAGCAGCAGTAAGAGAAATTCACTCATGGTGGTGGGTTCCGGTTTTTTTCACTGACCTCATCGCATAAGCCATGCCAATCTTTGCGCGCCGCACAAAACCCCACGCTGATGCGCCATCCAAGGCTATCGCACCAACAAAGTGCGCGCTTGCGAGGAAAAAATGTCGCAAAGACGACAGAAATTCGTCGCATTTCCCCCGAAACCCGCGCGGCAAGGCCTCATCGACCCTGCAATCAAGGCGCGGCACGGAATCTGCTAACCAATACGAAACGATTTATTGAGGAGCCTTCCGATGTCGGCCACACCGCTTGCCCAAGCCCGCGCCAATCCGGCGCCGGAAACCGCATTGCCACAGGAAGCCTATAGTCAGGCGGTCAACCAGGCCGACCTGGCAATTTCCATTACCGACGCAAAAGCCAACATCCTGTTTGCCAACGAAGCCTTCACCCGCGTCACTGGCTACAGCAAGGACGAGATAGTCGGCAAGAACGAGGCGACGCTATCCAATCACACCACCCCGCCTGAACTCTACAAGGCCATGTGGGCCGACCTTTCGGCGCAAAAACCGTGGGCCGGCAAGCTGCTCAACAAGCGCAAGGACGGCGTCCTCTACCTGGCCGAGCTGAGCATTTCCCCGGTCGTCGATGCCAGCGGCACGACCACCCATTTTGTCGGCATGCACCGCGACATTACCGAGATGCACCGCCTCGAACGCCTGGTTCGCAACCAGAAGCACCTGATCGAATCGGTCGTCGATGCCGCGCCGATGGCCTTTGCCCTGCTCGACCCCACCGGCCGCGTCATTCTCGACAATCAGGAATACAAGAAAATGGTCAGCGACCTGCGCCTCAAGGAGCCGGCCCACACCGTTCTCGATAGCGTGCTGCCGAGTTGGCGCGA
>NZ_JAVHPH010000267.1:0-3129 GCF_036170495.1 Azonexus sp. | reverse complement strand
CGATGACCGAACGGCCGGAGTAGTCGACGCGCTTGCCGAGCAGGTTCTGACGGAAACGACCGCCCTTGCCCTTGATCATGTCGGCCAGCGACTTGAGCGGACGCTTGTTGGCACCGGTCATTGCCTTGCCGCGACGGCCGTTGTCGAGCAGGGAGTCAACCGACTCTTGCAACATGCGCTTTTCATTGCGGACAATGATTTCCGGCGCCTTCAGCTCGAGCAGACGCTTCAGACGATTGTTCCGGTTGATAACGCGACGGTAGAGGTCGTTCAGGTCGGAGGTCGCAAAGCGGCCGCCATCGAGCGGAACAAGCGGACGCAAATCCGGCGGCAGCACTGGCAGCACTTCGAGGATCATCCAGTCCGGCTTGATGCCTGACTTCTGAAAACCTTCGAGAATCTTCAGACGCTTGGCCAGTTTTTTGTTCTTGGCTTCCGATCCTGTCACTTCGAGTTCGGCATGCAGTGACTCGACTTCAGTGTTGAGGTCGAGATTGCGGAGCAGTTCGCGAATGCCTTCGGCGCCCATGTAGGCCACGAACTCATCGCCATGCTCTTCCATCATCTCCAGATACTGCTCTTCGGTGAGCAATTGCGCGCGCTGGAGATTGCTGACCATGCCGGGATCGGTCACGACATAGGCTTCGAAGTACAGGACGCGCTCGATATCGCGCAACGTCATGTCGAGCACCATGCCGAGACGGGACGGCAGGGACTTCAGGAACCAGATATGGGCGGTCGGTGATGCCAACTCGATATGACCCATGCGATCACGGCGAACCTTGGCCAGCGTTACTTCAACGCCACATTTCTCGCAGATCACACCGCGATGCTTGAGGCGCTTGTACTTGCCGCACAAGCACTCGTAGTCCTTGATCGGGCCAAAAATCTTGGCGCAGAAGAGGCCATCGCGTTCAGGCTTGAAAGTACGGTAGTTAATGGTTTCCGGCTTCTTCACTTCACCGTAGGACCAGGAACGGATCTTTTCGGGCGAGGCGAGACCAATGGTAATCGCGTCAAATTCCTCTTCCGCCGTTACCTGCTTGAATAGATCGAGCAATGCTTTCATCGTTTAACTCCCAGCCCTAAATCAGTAACGTTCCAGATCGATATCGATCGCCAGCGAACGGATTTCCTTAACCAGCACATTGAATGATTCCGGCATGCCAGCATCGATCCTGTGCTCGCCCTTGACGATGTTTTCGTACACCTTGGTACGACCATTCACGTCATCGGACTTCACAGTCAGCATTTCCTGCAGTACATACGATGCACCGTAAGCTTCGAGCGCCCACACTTCCATTTCACCGAAGCGCTGGCCACCAAACTGTGCCTTGCCGCCCAACGGTTGCTGGGTAACCAGCGAGTACGGGCCGGTCGAACGGGCGTGCATCTTGTCATCAACCAAGTGATGCAGCTTCAGGTAATGCATGTAGCCCACAGTAACTTGGCGCTCAAACGCATCACCTGTGCGGCCATCGAACAAGGTCATTTGACCGGAGGATGGCATGCCGGCCATAGCCAGCATGGCCTTGATTTCCTCTTCCTTGGCACCGTCGAAAACCGGTGTTGCAAACGGTACGCCATTGGTCAGGTTGCCGGCCATTTCGAGAACTTCTTTGTCATTCAGTTCCTCGAGATTCTCTGACTTGCCGCTCGAATTGTAGATTTGATCGAGGAAGCCACGCACTTCCTTGGCACTGGACTGGGCACGAAGCATTGCGCCAATTTTGTGACCAAGTCCTTTGGCCGCGAGACCGAGGTGAACTTCAAGAATTTGACCAACGTTCATCCGTGACGGCACACCGAGCGGATTCAGCACAATATCGACCGGGCTGCCATCCTCCATGTGAGGCATATCCTCAACTGGCAGAATGCGCGATACAACACCCTTATTACCGTGACGACCAGCCATCTTGTCACCAGGCTGCAAACGGCGTTTAACGGCGACATAGACCTTGACCATCTTCTGAACGCCTGGTGGTAGTTCATCACCCTGCGTGAGCTTCTTTCGCTTACCTTCGAAGGCAATATCGAAATTCTTACGGGCCTGTTCAAGACCATCCTTAACCTGCTCCAACTGCTGGGCAACATCATCATCAGCGAGGCGAATGTCGAACCAGTGATGTGGATCCATCCCGTCAAGATAAGATTTCTCAACGACCGCGCCCTTAGCCAGCTTCTTTGGACCGCCATTGGCTTTCTTGCCGACAATCAGACGCTCAACACGAGCAAACGCGTCACGTTCGACGATACGCATCTGGTCAGCAAGATCCAGCTTGTAGTGACGCAGGTGCTCATCGATAATCGACTGGGCGCGCTTGTCGCGCTCGATTCCCTCACGGGTGAACACCTGAACATCGATAACCGTGCCAGCAATACCGGACGGCACACGCAGCGAGGTGTCCTTGACGTCAGAAGCCTTTTCACCAAAGATCGCGCGCAAAAGCTTTTCTTCCGGTGTCAGCTGGGTTTCGCCCTTCGGCGTCACCTTGCCAACGAGTACGTCGGCCGCTTCGACTTCGGCGCCGATGTAAACAATCCCGGAATCATCCAAGCGTGACAATTGGGATTCACCCAGCGACGCGATGTCGCGGGTAATTTCTTCAGGACCAAGCTTGGTGTCGCGCGCAACAACCGTCAGTTCCTCGATATGGATCGAGGTGTATCGATCTTCGGCAACAACACGTTCGGAGATCAAAATGGAGTCTTCGAAGTTGTAGCCATTCCATGGCATAAAGGCAATCAGCATGTTCTGACCGAGGGCCAATTCGCCCTTATCGGTCGACGCGCCATCAGCCACTACGTCGCCCTTGGCAATGTAGTCGCCGACTCGGACCATCGGACGCTGGTTGATATTGGTATTCTGGTTTGAACGGGTGTACTTGACCAAATTGTAAATATCGACACCAACTTCGCCGGCGATCGTTTCATCGTCATTGACACGAACCACGACGCGCGCAGCATCAACATAGTCAACCGTACCACCGCGCAGGGCTACAACCGCCGTGCCGGAGTCGACCGCAACCGTACGTTCAATACCTGTGCCGACCAACGGCTTTTCAGGACGCAAGCAAGGAACGGCCTGGCGCTGCATGTTGGCGCCCATCAAGGCACGGTTTGCGTCAT
>NZ_JAVHPH010000266.1:12067-15338 GCF_036170495.1 Azonexus sp. | reverse complement strand
CGTTGAGCGCTTCGAGCAGATTGACCACCTCTTCGCCGGTATGGCGGTCGAGGTTGCCGGTCGGCTCATCGGCGAGAATCAGCGCCGGCTGCATGATCGTGGCGCGGGCGATGGCGACGCGCTGGCGCTGGCCGCCGGAAAGCTGGTCGGGCTTGTGGTCGGCCCGGTTTTCCAGGCCGAAATCCTTGAGCGCCTGGGCGACGCGCTGGTTGCGCTCGGCCGCCGGGATGCCGGCCAGCGTCATCGGCAGGGCGATGTTCTCGGCGGCGGTCAGGCGCGGCACGAGGTGAAAACTCTGGAAAACGAAGCCGATACGCGTGCTGCGCACGGTCGCCTGCTCGTCGGGCGACAAGGTAGTCACGTCGCGACCTTCGAGTTTGTAGGTGCCTTCATTCGGCCGGTCGAGCAGGCCGAGGAGATTGAGCAGCGTCGATTTGCCGGAACCCGAAGGCCCCATCACGGCGACGTATTCGCCGGCATCGATCTGCAAATTCAGGCCGGAAAGCGCGTTGACCGTGGTGTCGCCGAGCTGGAAGCGACGTTCGATGCCGGACAGTTCGATCAGCGCCATGCGCCTACTTCGCCTTGGCTGGGGCTGATGATTTCTCGTCCGGCGTGACCTTGGCGCCGGCCTTGACGCCTTCCTTGTCGAGCGAGGTGACGATGCGCTCGCCGGCGCTCAGGCCTTCCAGAACCTCGGTGTATTCCCAGTTAGCCAGTCCGGCCTTGATCAGGCGTTCGTCGAGCTTGCCGCTGTCGGCGTTGAAGACCAGTACCTTGCCGCCTTCCTGAATGGCTGCGGTCGGAATGCGCAGCACCTGGTCGCGTCCGGAGAGGATGATCTCGACGTCGGCGCTGTAGCCGACGAGCAACTTGCCGGCTTCGGTCGGCTTTTCGAAGTCGACCTCGATATCGACGGTACGCGCCTGTTTTTCGACGGCCGAGACATAGGGGGCAACGCGCCGTACCTTGCCGGGCAGCGTTTTGCCGGGCAGCGCGTCGAGGGTGATGCGCACCGGCTGGCCAATCTGGATCTTTGGCGCATCGACCTCGTCCATCGGCGCCTTGACGTAGAGGCAGGAGTCGTCGATCAGGTCGATGGCCGGCGGCGTCGGCACGCCTGGCGGCGAGGGCGTTGAGTATTCGCCCAGTTCGCCGACGATCTTGGCAACAATGCCGTCGAACGGCGCGTAGAGCGCGACGCGGCCCTGCTCGACGCGGGTCGCCTTCAATTTGGCTTCGGCCTGGGCAATATCGGCCTTGGCAGTGTTGCAACTGGCGCGACGGACTTCAGCATCGGTGCGGGCGACCTCTTCACGGCTCGGCGAAACGAAGCCCCTGGCACGCAGGTCGGATTGCCGTTTTGCCTCTTTTTCGGCGTTGACCGCGGCAATGCAGGCTTCCTCGCTGCGTTTGGCGCTCAGCGTGATCTGCGCCTGAGCCAGCGCACTTTGCGCCTGCTGGTCGTCGTTCCACAGCTTGAGCAGCAACTGGCCTTGCTTGACCTTGTCGCCTTCCTTGACGCCGAGGTATTCGATGCGGCCGCCGATGATCGTCGACAGCTTGGTGCGCTGGCAGGCCTCGATGGTCCCGGCCCGGGTGTTGGCCAGCGTTGCCTCGACTTTGCCGGCGGCCACTTCCTTGAGCACCACCGGGATCGGTTTCGGGCGGGTGAAAAAGAACAGGCCAAGGCCGAGAACGGCGATAACGGCAAGGATGATGGCAATGCGACGCATGGTATTTCCTATCGAAACCCGGGTAGCCAGCCCGATTGTTCGTGGCCCCAGACCGGCTCAAGGGCGCCCTGGTAGAGCGCCTCAATGACCGGCGGTTCCTGCCACGGCTCGTTCATGAAAGTTAGTCCGATTTCCTCCACCGTGCGCCCCGACCAGTAATGATCGGCGACCTCGTCGAGCGCGCTGAGCGACAGGCTGTGCGGCAGGCGCAGATAGTCGAGCCAGCTGGCGTCGTGAAAAGAGCAGATGTAAGCCCCCTTGGTGCGCGAGCAGGTCAGATTCTTGCCGAAGACCTTTTGTGGGTGCTTGAGGCGGAAAGTCGTCGCATCGGTCCGCGTGGCAAACTGGAGCAGGGCGTGCAGGCGGCTCGGAAAATGGTTGTAGCGACGCTGCCGGAAATACTCCAGATGGTATTCGGCAAAGTAGTTCTGCACCGACAGCAACTGGTCGCCGGGCGTCGGGGCGCCGCCTTCCGGAGAGGCCAGCGTGCCGCCAAAGGGGCTGCCCTTGAGAATGTCCCAGCCCGGCAGCTCGGCGCCGGGTTCGAGCCAGCAAAAAAGCTCCTGGATTGCGTTGTCCTTGATCAGATTGTCCATGGACCTATGGTGTGGGGGCGAATAGGGACATTCTGAACGATAGCTTCGGTTTGGCCAATCAACGGATGCAGGCAAAGGAATTGGAGCGCCCAAATATATGCAAACTGGAATATGATGCAAAAAGGAAAAATGGTTGCAGGGAGCGGAGTTCAAGGTCCGCTCGCCGTTGCCTTGGCGACGGGATTGTGAAGGAGGTCGTGGTGCCTTGTTACGTTTTGGTTAAATGAACCTGCGCAAAGCCTTTCTCAGCGTATTGGTCGCCCTTGCCGGGGTTCTCGTCCTGATCGCCGGTGCCACGCTGGGCGCCCTGTCGGCCTACGAAGACGCCCAAGTGGCAGCCAGGCATCGCCAGGATTCCATGGCGCTGATGGGCTCGGTTCGCCACGAGGTCGATTTGCTCAGCCGCCTGGTCAGCTCCTACGTCAGCACGGCCAATCCGCGCTACCTCATTTATTACTACGACATCCTGGCCATTCGTGAAGGCACGAAAAAAGCCCCGGATGCGGTGCCGGAAACTTTCTGGGAGCAGGTCATTGGTGGAACGCTCGCTTACCAGGCACCGCCGCCCGGACCCGGGCTTGCCTTGGCCGAGCGGACCAGTCTGCTTGGTTTTGATCCGGGCGAGGTGGCCATCCTCCGGCGGATTTTCCTGATTTCCGATCAGATGAAGCAGGTTGAACAGATTGCTTTTGCCACGACGCAAGGCCTGTACGACCCGGTAAAACGCGAATTTGTCTCGGAGGCAGAGCCGCAGCGCGATTTCGCCAATGCCTTGTTGCATGAGACGCGCTATCTCAAACTACGGGCCGATCTGGCGATTGCAGTTGATGAGCTGGCCAGCCAGGTCGACGAGCGAACGACCAAAAATCTGGCCCGGGCCGGCGAGCAGCTGTTGCGCTGGATCATTGTCGCGCTGCTCCTCCTGCTGGTCGCCGGCGT
>NZ_JAVHPH010000266.1:0-11967 GCF_036170495.1 Azonexus sp. | reverse complement strand
GAAGAGCAGATCGGTCGCCTTTTCCAGGAGTTTTCCCAGGCCGATGGTTCGACGACCAGGCGCTATGGCGGATCGGGTCTGGGCCTGGCTATTTCAAAGCGGCTGCTGGCAGCGATGGGCAGCGAAATTCAGGTCGAAAGTCAGGTTGACCGTGGCTCCGTGTTTCATTTCGCCATGCAGTTACCGCTGGAACCTTCGGTTGAGGCCGACCGTGACGCAGAGCCGTCGCTCGAATGTCAGCGGGCGCTGGTTGTTGACGACTATGCGCCGGCCCGGGAGAGCATGGCCACCATGTTGCTGGCGATGGGGTGCAAAAAGGTCGATCAGTCGGCCGGTGGGCTGGATGCCCTGGCTCGGCTGACGAGGGCCGGAAATGACGGAGAGGCTTACGATTTGCTGTTGCTCGACTGGCTGATGCCTGACATGTCTGGGGGGGAGTTGATTGAGGCGCTTCACGCGCGGGGTGTCGAGCTGCCAGTCAGGACGCTGGTGGTTTCGGTGGCCGATGCTTCCCTGTTGCGCCAGGAGATTGACCACACGGGGGGCGCTGATGTGGTCCAAAAACCCCTGTTGCCCAACTCCCTGCGCCGTATTTGTGGCGCAGGCGTGGCGACCGAGCCGGCCAGAGTCGAGCATCTCATCCCTCACCCCGGATGTTTGCAGGGCATGTCGATACTTCTGGTCGAGGATAACGAGCTGAATCAGCAGGTGGCCGGGGAAATTCTCCGAAGCTGGGGGGCGAGCGTCGATATCGCCGCCAATGGGCGAATCGCGCTTGATTTGTTGTCAGCCGAGGGGCCTGAGCACTACGCGGTGGTTTTGATGGATCTCGAAATGCCTGTCATGGATGGCCGGGAGGCAACGCGCCGCCTGCGCGAGGAGGCGCGTTTCCAGGATCTGCCGATTATCGCGATGACCGCCCATGTCGCCGGGCAAGGCATGAAGGACGGACTGGCAAAAGGGGTCAATGGCTACATTGCCAAGCCCTTCGAGCCGGAAGAACTCCTGGCCATGGTGCAGCCCTATTGGCGAGGACTGATCGGGCATGTTCTGCCGCCCGCTGAATCTGGCGATGCCGATCGAGCCTTTGTCGTCGCTCTGGCTGCTATCCCGCAAATCGAATCGGCCGTGCTCCTCCGCCGCTTTGAGGGCCGGTTGCCGTTTTTGGCCCGAACCCTGCATCGTTTTGCTGAAGATTGCCAGGGTTGGTCCGACCGGCTCGACGCGATGCTGGCGGGCGGCGAACTTGAGGCCGCGCAGCGTCAGATCCATTCGTTGAAGGGGTTGGCCGGCACCTTCGCCATGGGCCGTTTGCAGTCGGCCCTGTATGATCTTGAAAATGTCATCAAGGCGGGCGTTGTCGAGCCTTTCGGGGAAATTGCCGAAGTCGATGCACAGTTGCAGCCCTTGCTGGCCGGGATTGAGCGAGTGCCAGCCAATTCGCCGGATTCGGCTGCCGCTGCCGACGCGCGACCGATCGAAGCGGTGCTTGCCTTGTTGCGCGAACAACTGAGTGAAGGCGATGGCGAGGCTGAAGAGGTCTGGCGCATGAACAAGGGGCGTTTGGTCGGGCTATATTCAGCGCGGCAGGTGGCCGCTATTGACCACGCAATCGGACAATGGGATTTCGATGAGGCACTGCTCATTCTCGGCAGCGCCAATCAGGGGGGGGCGGGCAGTGATGAGGAACGGTGCAACCATACTGGTCATTGACGATACGCCAGCCAATCTCAGCCTGCTCAACCAGTTGCTGCGTACCCACTACCGGGTCAAGCTGGCCAATGGCGGGGCGAAGGGGCTGGAGCTGGCAGTGAATGCGCGACCGGATTTGATCCTTCTCGACATCATGATGCCGAATATGGACGGTTACGAAGTCTGCAAACGCCTCAAGGCTGACCCGCTGACGGCCGGGGTGCCGGTTATTTTTCTGACGGCCAAGGCGGGGGCAGACGACGAGGAGTACGGCCTGGCCATGGGGGCGGTCGACTTCATCCGCAAGCCGATTGCTCCATCCGTCGTCCTGGCCCGAGTGCGAACCCATCTGCAAATACGGACCTGGCAAACCTTCCTTGAAGACAAGAGTGCCTGGCTGCAAAGCGAAGTGGAGCGCCGGGTCAATGAAGTCCTTCGCCTGCAGGAGGCCTCCATCCGCGTTATGGTTTCGCTGGCCGAATTCCGTGATGAATGTACCGGTAACCATATTCGCCGCACCCAGGATTACGTTCGCTTATTGGCCGAGTACCTGAGCAAGCAGGAGCGCGATCGTGAATTTTTGACCGCCGAGCACATCGACCAGATTGCCAAGGCAGCGCCGCTGCACGATATTGGCAAGATCGCCATTCCTGACCATATTCTTCTCAAACCGGGTCGGCATACGCCTGAAGAGTTCGAGATCATGAAGACCCATTCGGTCAAGGGCGAGGGCATGTTGCTGCGCTCGCAGCGTGAACTTGGCGAAGAGAACCTGCTGCTGCTGTACGCTGCCCAGATCGCCCGCAGCCATCATGAGCGCTGGGACGGCTGTGGCTACCCTGACCAGTTGGCCGGCGATGCGATCCCTTTGCCGGCCAGGCTGATGGCTGTCGCCGATGTGTACGATGCGCTGCGTTCCCGCCGACCCTACAAGCGTGCTTTTGACCATGCCGAAGCGGTTGATGTCCTGCGCGAAGGGCGCGCCAAGCATTTTGATCCTTTGCTGATTGATGCCTTCATAGTCTTGGAGGCCGAATTCGCCGAGATTGCCATCAAACTGGCCGATGAATAAATTAGCCATGAAAAACAAGAATTGCTGATGATGTTGCCAAAAATTTCCAATATCGGGCTGCTCCCCCTTCTTGCTTTGCTGACCCAGCCGGTGCAGGCGATCGATTTGACATGGTCAGGCTTCGGAACGCTTGGTTTTGCCGTGTCCGATCAGTCTTACAACTACCAGCGCTTTATCGACAATCGCGGCACCTTTAAACGTGACACCATTCTCGGTGGACAGCTTGATGCCCGCTTGTCGCCGCAATGGAGCGCAACTGTTCAGGCCAAGCTCGCTCCCTCGGACCACAACGATGCCGACTGGCAGGCTTCGCTGGCCTGGGCTTTCCTGTCGTGGCGACCGAGCGACGACTGGCTGATTCGCGCCGGCAAGATACGCCTGCCCTTGATGCTCAACACCGAAAACAACGACGTTGGCGCCACCTTTGATTTCGCGCGTTTGCCGCAGGAGGTGTACTCGATTTCGCCGTTGACCGACCTCGTTGGGCTGGGGGTCAGCAAAACCTGGTTTGGCGAGAGGATGGACTGGATTGCCGAAGCCTATGCCGGCAAGGTCGAGACCAGTTGGCGATACTATGGGCGGGAAATGACGCCCGATCAGCGATCGCCCGGTAGCTGGTTCTTTACCTACAATATCAAGAGCGCTGGCTTGGTCCTGACGGCGCGGAGTCTGGATAATACTTTCCGGATCGGCGCGCATCGTGTGGAGGCGTCGAGAGACGGAACGAAGATCGGGGTGCCAATCGTAAATGTCGGCGGCATCTATCGGTTTGGAGACGGCGGCGACGAAAAGGTCATCATTCCGCTGTTTACCGTCGGGGCAAGCCTTCTTTTGCCAGCAAATATAAGAATGAGCGGCGAGTATGCCCGGATCAAGGTCGATAGTTCGAGCGAGGGCCTCAATCGCTGGGGCGCCTACCTTTCCCTGTCGAAGCGTATTGGTGCCTGGACGCCCTACGTCTATTACGCCAAAGCCAAGTCGACGGATTCGGCGCTCGCCAAATATCAGGTGATTAACGGCAATCCTGTGCCGCCTCCCTACGTGGCGTCCCAGAAATTCTTTGCTGACATCATCATTCCCTACGATCAATCAACGGTGGCTTTGGGTACTACTTTTCGCCTGACGCCGAGCACCCTGCTCAAGGCTGAATGGTCGCAGGCGAATACCGGGGTGGCCTCCAGTCTGGTTGATGCGCCGTCAGGTGGAGACAGTTCGCAGCAGACCATCAATGTCTTTTCCCTTTCCTATCATTTCACGTTCTAAGCGGATTGATGCGCCGGCTCCTTATTCTTCTGATCATCTGCCTGTCGGGTCTGGGACAGGCCGAGGAGGCGCTCGTCTTCATCGGATACGGAGGGTTTCCCAAGGCCGAACAGTCGATTCTGCAGCGCCTTTATAGCGGCCGCGTGGTTTCAATCGGAGAGCAGGCTGCTACCCCCGTCAATTACCCGGCCGGACACCCGTTGCGCGAAAGATTTTTGGCGACGATCATGGGCCAGAGCGAGGAGCAGTACACCGGCTATTGGCTGGTGCGCCGCTATGTCGGCAAAGGTGCTCCACCCTTGGTGCTGCCCGATGTTGATGCTGTTGTCGCATATGTTCTGGCGACGCCCGGTGCGGTCGGCTACGTTCCGTTGGCGAAAGTTCCGGCCGGTGCGAATGTGATTTTCAGGCGATAGCGCGCTAGCTTTTTTCTGTCGGAGTGATAAGCTGAATTCGTGTTGTGGTTTGTAGCAAGCCCGGCATGAAGTGGTTGTACCCGCTACGCTGCTGGAGATTCTATGGCTGTATTCAATAGATGTTTTCTTGAGATTACCGTGTAGTACTCCGTAACGGCGAATAGCCGAATGCCCCAGCCGAAAGAGCCGGGGTCGCAGTAAACGAAGCCCATGCCTGAAACGCATGGGCTTCTCGTTTTCAGGTCTTGAAAATGCCGATGCAACGTTTCGGCATGACCCGTTGTTGCTGATTCGGTGAAATGACGCTGGCCGCCGCCATTCAAGGTTGAACGTCGGCGCTGCAGTCGCAGCCTTGGCCGGCCGCGATCCAGCGGGCGAGCACTTGCCGGGCAAGGGGGGCGGCACTGGCGGGAAGGGCGCGGAGATAAGTTCGCGGGCTTACCAGCAGGCCGCAGAGGTAGCGTTGTTCAGCGTCAGACCATTGCAGCGCCGGGCACGGCCCTGCCTTTTGCAGGAAGCGCAGCCGGGCAGCCGGGCAGGTCTCCTGCGCGCAGCACACGCCGCAGCCATTGCACGCCTGGCCCTCAGGGGGTTTTGCCGGGGCAGCAACGTGGAGGTGAATGGTCTGCGCTTGCATGTGGGAATTCAGCGCGGCTAGGGGCCGGGCAGGAATAATTCAGGGTCAACCGGCGTGTTGTTGAGAATGACCGCCCAGTGCAGGTGTGGGCCAGTGACGCGGCCGGTGGCGCCGACAGCGCCGAGAGTGTCGCCTCGCTTGACCGCCTGGCCGGCGCGGACGTCGGTGCGCGAAAGGTGCATGTAGGCGGTGATCAGGCCCTGACCGTGGTCGATGAAGATGGTGTTGCCGTTGAAAAAGTAGTTGCCGACATTGGCGACGATGCCATCGTCCGGCGCCGTGACCGGGGCACCGGTGCCAACGGCGATGTCGAGGCCGGCGTGCGGGTTGCGCGGCAGGCCGTTGAAAATGCGGCGCAGGCCGAATCGTGATGAGCGTGGGCCGTTCGCGGGCAGGGCGAAATCGGTGGCGGGGGGCGCCTCGGAAAAGCGGCGTTTGATGGCCTCGGTGATTTTCTGCTCGCGCTCGATGCGTGCCAGATCGTCCGGATTGGGGTCGACCTTGCGTTTGTCCTTGATGGTCAGGCGCTGTTCCGGGTAGTTCTTGATGTGTACGCTGATGGGCCGGGTTGCCACGGTCAACCCGAAAAAAATGCTGATTTCGAAATCGCCGGGCAGGGTGTCGAGCGGGATGCCGATCAGGGCGAACCAGCGCCCATTGTCGCGGACGACGGCAAGCGGTCGTTCGCCCCAGTGGGCGGTCGGAACGACGCTCCCGGCCGGGCCGAGGTCGACGACGGCGATGCCGCCGGGGACCGGTGAATGCCGGGGTAGCGCGGTCGCCGCGAAGCTGGCAGCGACGAGCAGGAGGCTGACGAAAACGCGGGTTAGTTTCAGAGTTGGGCGGCCTTGAAGGTGTTGCAGCGGTTCATGTCGCCGCTTTCGAAGCCGGCCTTGAACCAGCGGACACGTTGCGCCGAGCTGCCGTGCGTGAAGCTTTCCGGCACGATGCGGCCTTGCGCCTGCTGTTGCAGGCGGTCGTCGCCGATGGCCGAGGCGGCGGTCAGCGCAGCTTCGAGGTCGCCCGGTTCGAGCACGGCTTTCATGGTATCAGTGCGCTTGCCCCAGACGCCGGCCAGGCAGTCGGCTTGCAGTTCCATGCGCACGGACAGGGCGTTGCCCTCGGCTTTGCCTGCGTGCTGGCGGGCCTGCTGGACCTTGTCGGCGATGCCGAGCAGGTTCTGCACGTGATGGCCGACTTCGTGGGCGACGACATAGGCCTGGGCGAATTCGCCGGGCGCTTGGAAGCGGTCTTTCAGCTCGCGGTAGAAGGCGAGATCGATGTAGACCTTGTGGTCGCCCGGACAGTAGAACGGGCCCATGGCCGTCTGGCCGGTGCCGCAGGCGGTCGGTGTGGCGCCGGTGAACAGGACGAGGCGTGGAGCCTCGTATTGCTTGCCGTTCTGGCGGAAAGCATCCGTCCACACGTCTTCGGTCGAGGCCAGCACCTTGGAGACGAAGCGCGCGGTTTCGTCATTGGCCGGTGGTTTGTGGGCGACCGGTGCTTCCTGGCGGGCGAGGGGCGTCTGCTCGATGAAGCCGAGCACGGTCATCGGATTGATGCCGGTGAAGTAGCTGACGACCAACGCCAGCACGACGCCGCCAATGCCGACGCCGCCGCGGCCGATGCCACCACCGCCGCCCCGGCGGTCCTCAATATTGTCGCTCTCGCGGTAGTCGTCCATGCGCATGATGGCGTGTCCTTAGCGGTAGAGGTTGATGGTGTCGCGGGTTTCGATTGCCTCCCGGCGGGCGGCAGCGGCGAACTGTTCGTCCTTGCCGGCATAAAGAATGGCCCGCGACGAATTGATCATCAAGCCAGTTCCATTTTGCGTGCGACCCGCCTTGACGGTTGCTGCGATGTCGCCGCCCTGGGCGCCGATGCCGGGGACGAGCAGCGGCACGTCGCCGACGATGGCGCGGACGCGGGCAATCTCGGCCGGAAAGGTGGCGCCGACGACGAGGCTGATCTGGCCGCTGGTGTTCCATTCGTGGGAGGCCAGGCGGGCGACGCGTTCGTACAGTTTTTCGCCACCGACATCGAGGAATTGCAGGTCGGAACCGCCCGGGTTGGAGGTCCGGCAGAGCAGGATGACGCCCTTGTCCGGGTAGGCCAGGTAGGGATCGACCGAATCGCGGCCCATGTAGGGGTTGACCGTGACGGCATCGGCCTGAAAGCGGCCGAAAGCTTCGACGGCGTACTGTTCGGCGGTGGAGCCGATGTCGCCGCGCTTGGCGTCAAGGATGACCGGGAGGCCGGGGTGCTTTTCGTGGATGTGGGCGATCAGCGCTTCAAGCTGGTCTTCGGCCCGGCGGGCAGCGAAGTAGGCGATCTGCGGCTTGAACGAGCAGACGAGGTCGGCCGTGGCGTCGACGATGGCGGCGCAGAATTCGAAAATGGCGTCATCGCGGCCTTTGAGGTGGGCCGGGAACTTGGCTGGATCGGGGTCGAGGCCGACGCAGAGGAGCGAGTTGTTCTTTTGCCAGGCGGCAGCCAGTTTTTGGATGAAGGTCATGCGACGTCCTTGGGCTTTTCAGACGGTAAATAACGGGAGAATCTTTCCGGCAGCAGGCAATTTTGCAGGCTGCGCTGGGTGAACAGGAAGCGGCCATCGCAGACGAAGCCGAGTTGCTGCCAGTCGACTTCGCGGTTGAGCATCACCGTACATTCGATCAGGTCGCGGCGGGCGATGCGCGTGTTCTTCGGGAACAGGGCGAGGATGGCGCCGTCGAAAGCGTTGCAGTCGTGCAGGAAGAAGGGCTCCTGGCGGCGGGTTCGGCTGTTGACGTAAATGCGCGGATGGATGCTGATCGGGAAATGCCGGCCCCATTGCCACCAGTTCGACTCGTCGAAGGGTCTGACGCGTCGGGCCAGCAAAGCGGCCTTGTGTTTGTCGAGGTGCGGGTGCTTGATGCCGTAAAGCATACGGCGCGTTTCACCGGTTTCTATGGTCTTCGAGCAGACGAATTCCATGTTGCCCTTGGGGTGGGTGAAAATCTGATCGGCCCCGGATACCGCGCCGACTTTGACGGTGAACAGGTCGGAAAAGCGGATGGCGTGATCGTCGCGCAGGAACATCAGTTGGCCGTCCACCTCTGTGAAGCGTCGCCCATCGGCCATGTGGCGGTCTGTGCGGCCCTTTTCGAAGCGAAAGATGGCGCAATTCGGGGTGTGCTCGCCGAAGACGCGAACATCGCCGGTTTCGTAAAAGTGCGTGATGCTGCCCTGCTCGAACAGCCAGCGATTGAGCTTGCGGGCGGCGGTCAGCTTGATGAATTCGCGCGGTACGATGAAAACCAGCTCGCCGCCTGGCTTGAGATGGCGGATGCACTTTTCGATGAAGAACAGAAAGAGGTTGCTGCGCGCGTCGAACAATTCCGATTTCAGGCGTTTTTTCGTGTTGACCGTAACATCCTGAAAACGCACGTAGGGCGGGTTGCCGACGATGCTGTCGAACTGTTCGCTGAGCGGGTAAGCAAAAAAATCGCTGACCAGGGCGCCGTCGGGAGCGACCCGCGGGTCGACCTCGATGCCGACACAATCGGCCTGCCGGGCCTGCAATTCATTGAAGAAGGCGCCGTCGCCGGCCGATGGTTCCAGCGTTCGCCCCCGGTTGATGCACAGGTCGAGCATGAACGCCACCACATTGGGCGGCGTGAAAACCTGGCCGAGTTGTTCGACGTCGCGGGGCATCACTGGCGTGGCTGGCTCGCATCCTTGCGTAACAAGGTTTGCGTGTAGTCGAGAAACTCATCGAGGTGGCTTTCGATGATGCGGATGGTAATCGGCAATTGCAGGCTTTCGTAATCGTGAACGGCTATGTTTCGAAAGCCGACCATGCGTTTCAGGTTGTCGGCCAGCCCTGGGGTAATCCAGCCGCCGTGGGCGAGCAGGGTGAAAACGTCGCGGGTACTCTGCGGGACGCCAAGACGTTCGCGGCGAATCAGGTGCTGTCCCATGTCGAGAGCGGCTTCGCAGGCGCGCTGGATGTTCAGGATGGCCGCGTCCTGGCGGGTGTAATTGGCCGAGAAGCCGGCCGGATCGGCTGCGTACTCCTCGCGGGCGCGGCCGAAGCAGCGCTCGATGGTTGCTGCCTTGTTGATCAGTACGTCATCGACCATAAATCCGTCCTTCGCGTTGTACGTCGTCGAGCAAACCGGCGCGGGCGCCATCCAGTTCGGTCTTGTCGCTGAGCACGCCGGCCTCGTATAAATCGGCGCGGCTATCGGCGGCCCACCAGCGCTGGCCAGTCGTCAGAATGCGGTATTGCATGACCGTCGAGGCGGCCCGGAAGTCGAGTAGATCAACCGGGCAACCGACGAGATCGGCAATCTCTCCCGACAGTTCCCATAATTGGAGGGGGGGAACATAGCCGCCGACCAGGACCGCCAGATCGAGGTCGCTGGCGGGGTCTGCCGTGCCTTCGACCTGGCTGCCGAAAGCGTAGATGGCTTGTAAACCGACCAGGCGAAAGCGGAGTCGTTGCTGGATGGCGAGTTTGTTCACTTCGATTCGTCACCATGCTTGGGTTTTGCCGCCGGCTCCCGGCTCTTCTTTTCCCAGTAACGTTCGTTCTTGCTCTCGTCGGCGAAGCGGTAGCGGCCGTAGAGCTCGCAGCCCTTCATGCCGGGATCGCACGGCAGGTTGTTGATCTTGAGACAACGATCATTGACCTCGTGCGGGCAGCCCCATCCGCCGGCCATGGCCTTAGCTCGCCTTGCCCCAGGAATCCTTGAGCGTGACGGCCCGGTTGAAGACCGGGACGCCCGGCTTCGAGTCGACGCGGTCGGCGACGAAATAGCCGTGGCGTTCGAACTGGAAGCGTTCTTCCGGCTGGGCATCCTTCAGGCAGGCTTCGAGCTGGGCGGTGATGGTCCGGGCAGAATCGGCGTTCAGGTCATCGAGGAAGTCGCGCTCGAGGTCCGGTGCATCGCCTTCGCGCCGGGCGCCCGGCGCCGGCTCTTTGAACAGGCGCTCGTAGAGGCGGATTTCGGCGGCGTAGGACTGGGCAGCCGAGACCCAGTGCAGGTTGCCCTTGACCTTGACGCTGTCGGCGCCCGGCGTGCCGGACTTGGTTTCGGGCAAATAATTGCAGTGCACCGCAGTGATTTTCCCGTTTTCATCCTTGTCGCAGCCCGTGCATTCGACCACGTAGCCGTAGCGCAGGCGCGCCATGTTGCCCGGGAAGAGGCGGCGGAAGCCCTTGCTCGGGACTTCCATGAAGTCTTCGCCTTCGATCCACAATTCGCGGCTGAAAGGTATGGCGCGGTGACCGAGTTCCGGGTGCAGCGGGTGATTCGGGGCGTGGCATTCCTCGACCTGGCCTGCCGGGTAGTTGTCGATAATCAGCTTGACCGGGTCGAGCACGGCGATGCGGCGCGGGTCGGATTCGTTCATGACCTCGCGCATGGCGTCTTCGAAGAGCACGTAGTCGATCAGCGAGTCGTTCTTGGTAACGCCAACGCGCTCCATGAACAGGCGGAAGCCGTCGGCCGAATAGCCGCGGCGACGGGCGCCAACGAGGGTCGGCATGCGCGGATCGTCCCAGCCGCTGACGTGTTTTTCCTCGACGAGTTGAATGAGCTTGCGTTTGCTCAAAACCACGTAGGTCAGGTTGAGGCGCGAGAACTCGATTTGCTGCGGCAGCGGGCGCTGGAGCAGGCCGGCTTCGGCCAGACGTTCGAGCAGCCAGTCGTAGAACGGGCGCTGGTCTTCGAATTCGAGCGTGCAGATCGAGTGGGTGATGTTTTCCAGCGCATCCTCGATCGGGTGGGCGAAGGTGTACATCGGATAGACGCAGTACTTGTCGCCGGTGTTGTGGTGCGTGGCGTGGCGGATGCGGTAGATGGCCGGGTCGCGCAGGTTGATGTTGGGCGCCGCCATGTCGATCTTGGCGCGCAGGATGTGTTGACCGTCGGCGAATTCGCCGGCCTGCATGCGCTTGAACAGATCCATGTTGTCGGCCACCGAGCGGTCGCGGAACGGCGAGTTCTTGCCCGGCTGGGTCAGTGTGCCGCGATTGGCGCGCATGTCGTCGGCCGACTGGCTATCGACGTAGGCGTGGCCAGCCGTGATCAGCGCCTCGGCGCATTGCAGCATCCAGTCGAAATAATTGGAGGCGTAGTAAAGATTGGTTTCGCCATCCTTCTCCCAGGAGCAGCCGAGCCATTTGACGGCGTCGATGATCGAATCGACGTATTCCTGGTCTTCCTTCTCCGGGTTGGTGTCGTCGAAACGCAGGTGGCAACGGCCGCCGTATTGCTCGGCGAGACCGAAATTGAGCAGGATGGATTTGGCGTGGCCGAAATGCAGGTAGCCGTTCGGTTCGGGCGGGAAACGGGTGCGCAGTTTGGCGGCATCAAGCGGTGCCGCAGCGTGCTCGGCGGCGGTGCCGGGATGGCCGGCCCAGTGGCGCTGGGCATGCTTGCCAGCAGCGAGGTCGGCTTCGACAATGTTCTTGATGAAATTGGCGGCGGGGGCTGTTTCAGGTTTGTTGGGGCTGCTCACGGTAAAACCTCTGATTTCGATTGCGCCATTTTAACGGTTGGGGCCCTTAAACCGCTAAAATTCACCCCATGTCTGCGTTACATAACCTCTCCGCACTCAACTTTCTGGCAGTCGGCTGCGGTGCTGCCTTGGGCGCCTGGTCGCGCTGGTTTCTCGGCCTGGCGCTCAATCCGCTATTCCTAGCCTTGCCGCTGGGGACGCTGGCGGCCAATGTGCTCGGCGGCTACCTGATCGGCGTGGCCGTCGGTATTTTTCACATCAATACCCATTTCCCGCTGGCCTGGAAGCTGTTCGCGATTACCGGCTTCCTCGGTGGCCTGACTACCTTTTCGACCTTCTCGGCCGAAGTCGTCGAACGCCTGCTGGCCGGCCAGCCCGCC
>NZ_JAVHPH010000265.1:0-3143 GCF_036170495.1 Azonexus sp. | reverse complement strand
TGCTGCCGGTCCAGCAATTGAAAATCGACAAATCCTTTGTCGATGGCATCGGCAAAAATACAGGCGACGAGGCGATTATCCGAACGGTCATGGCACTGGCCCGCAGCCTCGAATTCGAGGTGGTTGCTGAAGGCGTCGAAACGGTTGCGCAGTCCGAATTCCTGGCCGGGCTTGGCTGCCAACAACTGCAGGGCCATTTGCACGGGAAAGCCGTGCCCGCGCCTGAGTTCCGCGCCCGCTGGTCCGTGCGGCCATGATTGCCGGCCGCGCCTGGCGCACGCTCGGCCGCGAGTTGCGCTCCGGCGAGCTTCGTCTGCTCTTCGCGGCGCTCGCCATTGCCGTCGCCGCGGTCACCGCCGTCGGCTTCTTCGCCGATCGGGTGCGCCTAGCACTGGAACGCGAAGCGCGGCAAATGATGGGTGGTGACCTCATCCTCATCGCCGACCATGCCTTGCCTGCTGCCTATGCCACCGAAGCCCACCGCCGCGGCCTCGCTCTGGCCGAAACACGGGTTTTTCCGAGCATGGTCATCGGCTCCGAACAGGCGCAACTAGCCGACATCAAGGCGGTCAGCCCGGGCTATCCGCTGCGTGGCCGGGTGGAAACCAGCCAACGGGCAGGGGGGGCGGGCGAACCCGCCGAGGGAGGACCGGCACCCGGGGCAGTCTGGATCGATGAACGACTGTCGGCTGCGCTACAAGTTGGGCCGGGCGGATCGGTAACGGTCGGCGGACAGCGCTTGAAGGTGGCCGCCATCCTGACCCGTGAGCCGGATCGTGGCGTCAATTTTTTCAGTCTGGCGCCGCGGCTCATGATGCACGTCGACGACCTGCCGGCCACCGGCCTGATCCAGCCCGGGGCGCGCATCCGCTACAGCCTACTGGCCGCCGGTGAGGCGAAGGCTGTTGCTGGCTATCAGGCCTGGCTGACGCCACGTCTGGAACGTGGCGAACGGCTCGAAGACACACGTAATGCCCGGCCGGAAATCCGGGGCGCGCTGGATCGAGCCGAGCGCTTTTTGGGCCTGTCGACAGTGTTGACCGTGGTACTGGCCGCCGTCGCCGCGGCCATGGCGGCGCGCCGCTACATGCAGCGCCATCTCGACGCCTGCGCCGTCATGCGCTGCCTGGGCATGACGCAGGGCGGACTGCTCCGTCTGCATGGCTGGCTGTTTCTCTGGCTGGCCTTGCTGGCTGCAGTCGTCGGCAGCATCGTTGGCTATGCCGCGCATTTCGTGCTGATCCACTGGCTGTCCGCCTTGCTCGTGCTCGACTTGCCGGCGCCGGGCTGGTTACCGCTGGTTGGTGGGCTGGGCGTCGCCGGTGTGCTGCTCTTCGGCTTCGCTTTCCCGCCGCTCATGCAACTGGCACGCGTCCCGACCCTGCGCGTCCTGCGCCGCGAACTCGGCCCGCCGCAGGCGTCTTCGCTCGGCGGTTACGGGGTTGGCCTCGTTCTGCTCGCCGCCTTGATCATCTGGGTCGCTGGCGATATAGGGCTCGGTGCCTATGCCGTCGGCGGCTTTGTCGTCGCCCTCGGCAGCTTCTGGATCGTCGCCCGGCTCATCATTGCCGCCATCGCCCGCCTGCGCGGTGGCGTCGGTTTCGGCTGGCGCCAGGGGCTGGCTAGCCTGACCCGCCATGCGTCGTCGAGCGCCGTGCAGATCGTCGCACTGGCCATCGGCCTGATGGCGATGTTGCTGCTGACGGTGATCCGGGCCGAATTGCTCGATGCCTGGCAGCAATCCGTGCCGGCCGACGCCCCCAACCGTTTCGTCATCAATATCCAGCCCGACCAGCGCCAGCCGGTGGCTGACATGCTGCGCGCCAGCGGCGTCGAGGCTGAGTTGTTGCCGATGATTCGCGCCCGCCTGGTCAAAATCGCCGGCAAGGAGGTCAGTCCGGCCAGCTTCCCCGACGACGAACGCGCCCAGCGCCTGATCGAACGGGAATTCAACCTGTCATGGCGCAGCGATCTGCCCGCCGGAAACCGGGTTACGGCCGGGAGTTGGTTCGCTCCGGATGAGGCCGGGCAGGGGCTGGCCTCAGTCGAGGAGGGGCTGGCCAAAACCTTGGGCATCGCACTCGGCGACGAACTGGTGTTCATGGTCGCCGGCGTCGAAAAACGCGTGAAGACCAGCAACCTGCGCAAGCTGTCCTGGGACTCGATGCGCGTCAATTTCTTCGTCCTGACGCCACCCGGCGTCATTGAAGATGCGCCAGCCAGTTACATCACCAGTTTCCATTTGCCGGCCGAGCGGGCCGATGCCGCGTCCGAATTGGTCCGGCGCTTTCCCGGCCTGACGATGATCGATGTCGGCGCCATCCTGCGCCAGTTGCAGGTGGTCATCGGCCAGGTGGCCGGCGCTGTCCAGTTCGTTTTTGTCTTTGCCTTGCTGGCCGGCGGCATCGTTCTGTATTCGGCTTTGCTGACCAGCTTCGACGAGCGCCGCTACGAACTGGCCGTGATGCGCTCGCTCGGTGCCCAACGGGCGCAATTGCGCCAGGCCATGCTCGTTGAACTGGGTGTCATCGGCAGCGTCGCCGGCCTCATGGCGGCGATCGGCGCCATGCTGCTCGGGCGCCTTGTCGGCCAGCAGGCATTTCAGCTGGATTTGTCGTTCGGTCTCTGGTTGCCGGCGCTGTCGACGGTCGGTGGTGGCTTGCTGGTCGTACTCATCGGCTGGCTGGCGGTTCGCCAGTTGATCGCCACGCCGCCCTTGCTGGCCTTGCGCAACGGCGCCTAAAACTCGATTTCGGTGATGTTGAGTGGCCCCAGCCGCCGGTAGCGGATGGCTTTGCTCATGCCGTGGATCAGGCCAAGGCCCTGGCCGCCGACTTCCACGGTCAACCGGAAATTTTGCCCAAATTCGGAATTATCAAAAGGCGGCGCATCGTCTTCGTAGCGCAGGGTCAGGATGCCGTTTTTGCCGCCCAGGGCGAGGTTAACCTGGTGCTCGCTGTCGCCGTGGTGGCCGTGGGCAATCGTGTTGGTGAACAACTCTTCGATGACCAGTTGCAGGCGTAGCGAATCGTCGGCAGCAACGCCCAGTCCAGCAGCCTGTTCAGCGACGCTGGCCATCAGCCCAGGGAGCTCGGCATAGCGCGCGCTGACGGAAATGTCCGTAAAATGTGCAGTCATCGAAT
>NZ_JAVHPH010000264.1:0-3150 GCF_036170495.1 Azonexus sp. | reverse complement strand
CGGCCATGGCCTGCATCGGCCCGGCGGCGATGGTGATGTCGGCGCTGGAGAAGAATTGCGGCTGCTGCGCGCGCATTTGCTCGAAGATGGTTTTCATCCGCTTTACCGGTTGGCAAAAAAGTCGAGGACGACCTGCAGTTCGCGGGTTCGTTTCATGGGCGGCAGACTTTGCCAGACGCGGCGGCCATACGGCTTTGATATGAGTCGTGGATCGCACATCATGAGCACGCCCTTGTCGTTCTCGTCGCGGATCAACCGGCCGGCGCCCTGCTTGACGTTGATGACGGCGCGCGGCAGCTGGTATTCCATGAAGGCGTTGCGGCCTTCCTTTTTCATCTGCTCGATGCGCGCCGAGAGCACGGGGTCGTCGGGCGGCGCGAAGGGAATCTTGTCGATGACGACGAGCGACAGGGCCTCGCCGCGCACGTCGACGCCTTCCCAGAAGCTCTGGCTGCCAACCAGGATGGAATTGCCGTGGTGACGGAAGCGTTGCAGGAGGTCGTTCTTGCTGCCCTCGCCCTGAACGAGCAGCGGCATGTCGATGTTCTCGTCTTCGAGCTTGGCCTTGAGCAGTTCGTGCGTGCGGCGCATGGCGCGCAGGCTGGTGCATAGGAAGAATGCGCCGCCGTTGGCGGCCTTGACGGCCGGCCAGGCAGCGTCGACGACGGCGTCGGTGTAGTTCCAGGCGTTCGGGTCGGGCATGCCGAGCGGGGCGTAGAGGATGGCCTGCTTGTCGTAGTCGAAGGGGCTGTGCCAGCAGGCGGAATCCGGCTCGCCGAGGCCGAGTTCGGCGCAGTAGTGGTGGAACTTGCCCTGCACGGCCAGGGTGGCCGAGGTGAAGATCCAGGCCCGCGGATGGCCGCCCATCTGCTTGCGGAAAATTTCGGCGACGTTGAGCGGCGTTGCGTTGAGCTGCAGCGAATGGGTGAAGGCTTCGGCCCAGCGGACATAGCCGGGCGTCGGGTTCTGCCATTGACCGAGGTGCTGGACGAGCTCGGTGGCGCGTTGCCAGCATTTCTCGAGGCCTTCGGCGCGTTCGGCTTGCGTTTCGAGCAAGGCAGCGAAGGCGATGACCTCGGCCTCGAGCGCCTTCAGGGCAATTTCAAAATCGGACTTTTCTTCCAGTTGACCGTAGGAGAAGCGGCCGCTATCGACACCAACCGCCAGACGCAGATCCTTGGCGGCCTTTTCGACTTTTTTGCTGGTTTCGGGCAGCGCCAGGCAGTCGCGGGCGTTGGTCAGTGCTTCGGCGCGCACGTCGCGGGCCAGATCGAGTACCTGCGCCGTCGAAATGCTGTCGCCGAAGAACAGGGTCGCCACTTCCGGCAACTGGTGGGCTTCGTCGAAGATCACCGTGTTGCAGGCCGGGAGCAGTTCGGCCATGCCTTCGTCGCGGAGCATCACGTCGGCGAAGAACAGGTGGTGATTGACGACGACCAGATCGGCCGCCATCGCCTCGCGCCGGGCGAGCATCACGAAGCATTCCTTGTAGTCCGGGCATTCCTGACCGAGGCAGTTGTCACGCGTCGAGGTGGCGTGGCCCCACACCGGCGAATTTTCGTTGACCTCGATGCACTCGGCCTTATCACCGCTCTGCGTGGTCTTGGCGAAGACCGAGATGCGACGGGCGTCGGCGGCGTCCTCGCGGGTCAGGAAACGGCCGTCGGCGATGGCGTTTTGCAGGTGGTAGGGACAAACGTAGTTGGCCCGGCCCTTTAACAAGGCGATCTTGACCGGCGCCTTGAGGGCGTCGCGGACCATCGGCAAATCCTTGTTGAAGAGCTGGTCCTGCAGGGTTTTGGTGCCAGTCGACACGATCACCTTGCCGCCCGACTGCAAGGCCGGGACGAGGTAGGCAAAAGTCTTGCCCGTGCCGGTACCGGCCTCGGCGATGAAGACCGAACTGCCCTTGATGGCGGCAGCGATGCGCTCGGCCATGTCGAGCTGCTGTTCGCGGATGCGATAACCGCTGATGGCCCGGGCGAGCGGGCCTTCGGGAGAGAATATTTCGGGGAGGGAAGACAAGGGAAGAAGCCTGAAAAATC
The DNA here is from genome assembly GCF_036170495.1 of Azonexus sp. Classification (GTDB taxonomy): domain Bacteria; phylum Pseudomonadota; class Gammaproteobacteria; order Burkholderiales; family Rhodocyclaceae; genus Azonexus. The sequence goes on along the minus strand of NZ_JAVHPH010000264.1, from coordinate 1,105 downwards.
AGGGCCGAATCTTAGCAGATGCGCCGCGCGTCGAGCCAACCGGCAGCTACGCACATAACGACACGCATTGTTGCAAACGGTTACTTGAAGTCCGCCGGCCAGAACCTTATCTTGAACACATGCGCTGACCAGACATCAGCCTGACGGCCCTTACCCACCTCCCCCTCCCCGGGCCGTCCAGAAAGCCTCGTACTCCCCCCGGTACGAGGCTTTCGCCTTTTCAGGGCCAGCCTTTCGGCTATGCTTCCAGGTAACGCATTCGCCAAAAAGCCAGCATGTCGAGAAGACGAAAAAAGAAAATTATCCGCGTCGTTCATCCGTCGGCGAGCCCCCTGCCCTTGCGACTCACCCCGCTCTACGCCAGGCACGTGCAGATCTTCAGCGATGCCAGCCAGAAACGGTACGGCGGACTGGCGGCCATTCTCTTCGCTACGCCGGACAGCGAAGCGCTGGTCAGGACGCGAACAGTGGCGCTCACCGGCAGCAATGAACTCGAACTGCAAGCCGCCATTTTTGCGCTGGAACAGGCCCGATTGCTCTTCTCCGGGCGGCCACTGGCCTTGTTCTCGGATAATCAGGACGCAGTAATCCGCCTCAATCGCGGTAAAGCGAAGGGCCTCGACCAGGACCCCGGGTTGCGGCAAATGCTCGGCGCGCCAGACCTCATCGCAACACTGGCCGATGCGGCCATTGTCTGGATCAAGGGGCACGGCAGTTGCCGGGGCAATATCCTGGCTGATCGGTATGCGGCGGAGGCCAGCAGATAGTCGGCCAGGCAGCCCTGCAGCCCGCCCAAATTCCCTGCCGACACCGGGCCTGAGGTCCTTTGGCCCCATTTTTGCGTAAAGCAGCCTCGTCCCCGGAAAAGCAGCAGTTTTGTCATCAACCCGACAAAACAGGGCTCGTTTTCCCGGAGCACCAACCACGTACCGAGGAAAAAATGGCTGCAAACCCGCTCCCCTGTCGCGACTTCACGAGCCACAGCGGACCCGAATTACCGCTCGCCCCAACGGCAAGCTCGCCCTGGCCGCAATTGAGGCAGCGGCGCAACCGGCATCCTCGATTTACCCGCCGGCGCTGTCAGCCGAGGCAACCCGTTTCGATC
>NZ_JAVHPH010000263.1:0-15417 GCF_036170495.1 Azonexus sp. | reverse complement strand
AACCTCGACCGCCATACCGGCGAAGAGGTGGTCAATCTGCTCGAAGCGCTCAACGGCAAGGGCGTTACCCTGGTTGTCGTCACCCACGATCAAGGCATGGGCGCCCGCGCCCGGCGGCAACTGGTCATGGAAGACGGGCGGTTGAAAGCGGATTCACGTACGCCCCCTCCCCTTTATGGCCCGAAGGGCCGGTATCCCGTTGGACAAGGGGAGGGCCGGGGTGGGGATGGGTTTCCGCCGGCCGACAAACCCATCCTCCTCCCAACCTCCCCCTTGAAGGGGGAGGAGTAACAGCCCCCATGCGCCTGACCGACACCCTGCGCTTCGCCCGCGACGCTGCTACCGGCTACCCGATGCGCACGACGCTGTCGGTCCTCGCCATGTCGATCGGCGTCGCCGCCGTCGTCATCCTCACGGCGCTCGGCGATGGGGCGCGGCGTTACGTCGTCGGCCAGTTCTCCTCGCTCGGCACCAATCTCGTCATCGTCCTGCCCGGCCGCTCGGGCACCGGCGGCTTCAATCCGGCCAACGCCATCACTTCAACACCGCGCGACCTGACCATCGACGACGCCGGCAGCCTGCGTCGCCTGCCCGGCGCCCGCCGCGTCGCCCCGCTCGCCGTCGGCACCTCGGAAATCAATTACGGCGGCAAGCTGCGCGAAGTCATGGTCGCCGGTTCGACCGCCGAGTTCATCCCGATCCGCAATTTCGAAATCGCTCAGGGCCAGGCACTGCCGGAGGAAGACTGGAATCGCGGCTCGTCGGTCGCCGTCATCGGCGCCAAGATTCGTGAGGAAATGTTCGGCAGCAACCCGGCCATCGGCCAGCTGGTCCGCGTTGGCGACCGCCGGCTGCGCGTCGTCGGCGTCCTCAAATCGACCGGCCAGGGGCTGGGCATGAATACCGACGAACTGGTCATCGTGCCGGTTTCGTTGGCCCAAGCCATGTTCAATTCGAACACGCTGTTCCGCATCATGATCGAGGCCAACAGCCGCGACGCCATCCCGGGCACCAAGGACCAGGTGATGGAAACGCTCAAGCAGCGCCACCGCGGCGAAGAGGACGTCACCGTCATCACCCAGGATGCCGTGCTCGCCACCTTCGACAAACTGCTCGGGGCGCTGACTCTGGCGGTGGCCGGCATCGCCGCCATCAGCCTGGCCGTCGCCGGCATTCTGGTCATGAACGTCATGCTCGTCGCCGTCACCCAGCGCACCGGCGAAATCGGCCTGCTCAAGGCGCTCGGCGCCACGGCACGGACCATCCGCCTCGCCTTCCTGGCTGAAGCAGCGATGCTTTCCGCCGTCGGCGCCCTCGTCGGCTACCTGCTCGGCCAGCTCGGCGCCTTCGCGCTGCGCCAGTTTTTCCCGGTCTTCCCGGCCTATCCGCCGGACTGGGCGGTCATCGCCGGCCTGACGACAGCGCTCGCCACCGGCCTGATCTTCGGCGTCATGCCGGCCCGCCGCGCCGCCCGGCTCGATCCGGTGCAGGCACTGATGAGGCATTGAATGACCATGCAACACCTCGCCCAAACTTGCCCAGACACTCCTCCCCCTTTATGGCCAAGAGGGCCGGTATCCCTTGGGGCAAGGGGGAGGTTGGGAGGGGGATGGGTCATACCACTCCCCGAAACCCATCCCCACCCCTCCCTCCCCTTGAAGGGGAGGGCGTAAAACCATGCTCGCCACCGACGCCCTCCAGCTCGCCGTCCGCGCCATCACGGCCCAGCGCCTGCGCAGCTTCCTGACCCTGCTCGGCATCGCCGTCGGCATCGCCGCAGTCATTTTGCTCACCTCGATCGGCGAAGGCATCCACCGCTTCGTGCTCGGCGAATTCACCCAGTTCGGCACCAATGTCATCACCGTCGCCCCGGGCAAAACCAAGACCGGCGGTTCGCCGTCCGGCCTGCCGTCGAGCGCCCGTCCGCTGTCGCTCGACGACGCCAAATCGCTCGAACGCCTGCCGCACATCGTCGCCGTGACGCCCAACGTGCGCGGCAATGCCGAAGTCGAAGGCAACGGCCGGACGCGGCGGACGCTGATCTACGGCGTCAATTCCAAATTACCGCAAATTTTCCGGTCGACCGTGCAAAGCGGCCAGTTCCTGCCCGCCGACGATGAGGGCAGCGCGCGCGCCTTCGTCGTCCTCGGTTCGAAGCTCAAAACCGAGCTGTTCGGCAGCGAAAATCCGCTCGGCCAGCGTCTGCGCGTCGGCGGCCTGCATTTCCGGATCATCGGCGTGCTGGCGCCGAAAGGGCAATTCCTCGGCATCGACCTCGACGACACCGCCTTCGTGCCGACCGCCCGCGCCCAGGAACTGTTCAACCGCGAAGGCGTCGATGAAATCAACATCGCCGCCGAAGAAGGCATCCCGTCGGCCCTCGTCGCCGCGCGCCTGAAAACCCATTTGATCGAGCGTCACGGCCGCGAGGACTTCACCATCGTGACCCAGGAGGAGATGCTCAAAACCCTGTCCAACATCCTCAACATCCTGACCATGGCCGTCGGCGCGCTCGGCGGCATTTCGCTGCTGGTCGGTGGCGTCGGCATCGTCACCATCATGACCATCGCCGTTACCGAACGCACCGGCGAAATCGGCCTGCTCGTCGCCCTCGGCGCACCGCGGCGGACCATCCTCGCCCTCTTTCTCGGCGAAGCCGTCGCCCTGTCGGCGCTCGGCGGGCTGTTCGGGCTGATCCTCGGCTTCGGCCTCGCCCAACTCATCCACTTCGCGCTGCCCGCTCTGCCGGTCCACACGCCACTCAGTTTCGTCCTGCTCGCCGAAGGCATCGCCATCGCCATCGGCCTCGCCGCCGGCGTCCTGCCGGCTCGTAACGCCGCGCGCCTCGACCCGGTCGAAGCCTTGCGCACGGAGTGACGTGCTAAAGTTCCGCCTCCAATTTCAATAAACCCCGCAAGGAGCCCAGCCATGGCGTATCACATCGACCAACTGCAACCCGGCATGTCTGCCAGCATCGCCAAGACCGTCACCGAAACCGACATCATCCTGTTCGCCGGCGTCTCGACTGACATCAACCCGGCCCACCTCGACGAGGAATACGCCAAGACCACGATGTTTGGCGGCCGTATCGCCCACGGCATGCTGTCGGCCGGCTTCATCTCCGCCGTGCTCGGCAACCACTTGCCCGGCCCCGGCACCATCTACCTGTCGCAAACGCTCAAATTCAAGGCCCCGGTTCGCCCGGGCGATACCGTGCGCGCCACCGTCACCGTCCGCGAAGTCAATGTCGCCAAGAACCGCGTGGTTCTCGATACCGTGTGCACGGTTGCCGGCAAGGTCGTCATCGAAGGCGAATGCCAAATGATGCCGCCCGTCCGCGCCGCCGCGCCGACCGGCACCGCCTGATTTTCGGCAAGCCCCCAAATAAAAACGCCGGCCCGGTTAAAAACCGGCCGGCGTTTTTTATATTGACCATTCCCACGGTCAACCGGAGATTCATCCCGAAATCAGAATGCCTCGTCGGCGCGCAGAAAGCGCCACTGACCGATTTCCAGCTCACCCAGCTTGACCCGGCCAATGCGCACCCGCTTCAGCCCGATGACACGCAAGCCAACCAGCTCGCACATCCGGCGAATCTGGCGTTTCTTGCCTTCCTTCAGGATGAAATGCAGCTGATCTTCGTTGAGCTGCTTGACCCGCGCCGGTTTGAGCGCCTGACCGTCGAGTTCCAGACCGTGGTTGAGCAGATCCAGCCCGCCCTTGATCATCTCGCCGGCCACCCGCACCAGGTATTCCTTCTCGACCTGGCTGTCGTCGCCGATCAGCTTCTTGGCGACACGGCCATCCTGCGTCAACACCAGCAAGCCGGTCGAATCGATGTCGAGCCGACCGGACGGCGCCAAACTGCGCAACATCCACGGCTTGAACTCGGGGTCGCCCGACTGCTTGACCTGATTTTCCAGCGTAATCAGCGTAATCGCCGGCGTAAAGCCCGGCTCCGGCTGACCGGAAACATAACCGACCGGCTTGTTGAGGAGCACCGTCACCTGCTTGGCTTGATCGAACTTGGCCTCTTTCGAGATCGCCACGTCGGCCTTTGGATCGATGCGCGTCCCCAACTCGCTGACCCGCTCGCCATCGACAAACACCCAGCCGCGCTCGATCCACAAATCCGCCTCGCGCCGCGAACACATGCCGCGCTCCGACATCACCTTGGACAGCCGCACGCCCTCCGGCGGCGGACCATCGCGCACGACCGGCGGGCGCGCCACGGGCGCCGGCCTGGCAGCCCGCTCGGGACGATCCGCCTTGACGCTCCACTCGGCCGGCGCAACCGGAGCAACCGGCGCCGCCTTCGCTGCCGAGGGTTTGCGTAGCGATGACCCGCCACGCAACGGCTTCTTGTTGATCGCCCGCGGCGATGGCGTCGCCGAGCGACGAACGCCCAGCGTACCGTCCGGCAAGGCCGGCGCCTCTTCGCTTACTTCAGCCGGCGCCTCGGCGCGCACAGCCCGAGCTGGCGCCGCCTCGGCCGATTTCATTTTTGGCCGATTTTCCCGGTTGACCGTGGCAACCGGCTTCCGCTCAGCGGTTGGCGCAGCCGCCTCCGGCTGGCGCCACTTGGCCCACGGATCGTCGGAACCGCTCATCGGATGCCGAGGAGTTCAACCTCGAAAACCAGCGTTGCATTCGGCGGAATGACGCCGCCCGCGCCGCGCGCACCGTAGCCCAGCTCCGGCGGAATGGTCAGCTTGCGCGTGCCACCGATCTTCATGCCCTGGACGCCTTCGTCCCAGCCGCCGATAACCTGGCGCATGCCGAGCGAAAACTCGAACGGGTCGTTGCGATCCTTGCTCGAATCGAACTTGCTGCCATTGGTCAGCCAACCCGTGTAATGCACGGTGACCTGCTGGCCGGCCTTGGCCTCGGCGCCTTCGCCGACAACGGTATCTTCATAGACCAGCCCGGAGGCGGTGGTGATTTCAGCCATGGGAACTCCTTTTTTCAAAGACGGGCAGTTTACCACACCCCCTCGACAAGGCTTTGACTTGTCAGCGAATTTCCGTATAATGCGCGGTTCTTCGTAACACCCTTTAGATTTATTTTCGGAGTCCAACCCATGTATGCGGTCATAAAAACCGGCGGTAAGCAGTATCGCGTTACCAATGGTCTAAAACTTAAAGTAGAACAGATACCGGCAGACGTTGGCGCAGAAGTTACCCTTGACCAGGTCCTCATGGCAGGCGAAGGCGAGTCGGTAAAGATCGGCGCTCCCTTCCTTGCTGGCGCCACCGTCAAAGCTACCGTGATTTCCCACGGCCGCCACGACAAGGTCAAGATCTTCAAGATGCGTCGTCGTAAGCACTACCAGAAGCATCAAGGCCATCGTCAGAACTACACCGAATTGCGCATCGACGCGATCGCTGCTTAAGTTCAAGGAGCTAATAAATGGCACACAAGAAAGCAGGCGGCAGTTCACGTAACGGCCGCGACTCACAAGCCCAACGACTGGGCGTCAAACGCTACGGCGGTCAATTCGTCCTGGCTGGCAACATCATCGTTCGCCAGCGCGGCACTGAATTCCACCCGGGCGACAACGTCGGCTGCGGCAAGGATCACACCCTGTTCGCACTCAAGGACGGCGTGATTCAGTTCTCCGTCAAGGGCCTGAAAAAGCGCCGCGTGGTCACCATCGTTCCGGCTGCCGAATAAATCGGCCAAGCGGAAGCAAAAGCCCCGTCCGCAGGATGGGGCTTTTTAGTTTATAGAGGCGGAAAAAATGAAGTTCATCGACGAAGCAAAGATCTACGTAAAAGCCGGTGACGGCGGCAATGGCGCCGCAACTTTCCGCCGCGAAAAATACATCCCGATGGGTGGCCCGAACGGCGGCGATGGCGGCCGTGGCGGCAGCATCTACGTCGTAGCCGACTGCAACATCAACACCCTGGTCGACTACCGCTACACCCGCAAATTCATCGGCAAGCGCGGTGAAAACGGCGGCGGCGCCGACTGCTACGGCGCTGGCGGCGACGACATCATCCTGCGCATGCCCGTCGGCACGGTCATTTCCGACCTCAACACCGGCGAAATCCTGGCCGACCTCGATGTCAATGAAAAGAGAGTCCTCATCGCCAAAGGCGGCAAGGGCGGCCTCGGCAACATCCACTTCAAATCCTCGACCAACCGCGCCCCGCGCCAGAAAACCAATGGCGACCAGGGCGAAGAGCACGAACTGACGCTCGAACTGCGCGTCCTCGCCGACGTCGGCCTGCTCGGTCTGCCCAATGCCGGCAAGAGCACGTTGATCCGCGCCGTCTCCTCGGCTCGCCCGAAGGTCGCCGACTATCCGTTCACGACGCTCCACCCCAACCTCGGCGTCGTCCGCGTCGACGCTGAAAAGAGCTTCGTCATGGCCGACGTTCCGGGCCTCATCGAAGGTGCTGCCGACGGCGCCGGCCTTGGCATTCGCTTCCTCAAGCATTTGCAGCGCACGCGTATCCTGCTTCACCTCGTTGACCTCGCCCCGATCGATCCCGATGCCGACCCGGTTCGCGACGCCAAGGCCATCGTCGGCGAACTCATCAAGCACGACCCGGCGCTCGCCGACAAGCCGCGTTGGCTGGTCCTCAACAAGCTCGATCTGATCCCCGAAGAAGACCGCGAAAAGACCGTCAAGGACTTCCTCAAAGCCTACAAGAAGGCCACCAAGTACGACGGCCCGGTATTCCCGATCACCGCCATCAGCGGCGAAGGCACCAAGCCCTTGATCTACGCCATCCACGAAGCGCTGGAACAAATGGCAAAACCGGAAATCCCGGACGATGAGCTAGAATCTGAAGACGATTCCCCCTTCGAATAAGTGAAGACGCATGCCCACCCTCGACAAACTGATCGCCCAACGCGATGCACTGCTGGCAATAGCCGGAAGGCATGGCGCCCACTCGGTGCGAATTTTTGGCTCGGTGGCGCGCGGCGAAGATACTGAACTCAGCGACATAGATTTTCTGATTGCGCTGGACAGCGGACGCTCACTGCTTGACCTGATCGGACTGAAGAACGATCTTGAAGATTACCTGCATCGCCCGACGGACGTTGTCACCGAAGGCAGCCTGCATCACCTCATCAGGCAGCGCGTCCTCGACGAAGCCAAGCCACTCTGATCACACCCCATGTCCTTTGATCGCCGAGAACTGCTCATTTACCATGCGCGCGAATTGATCCAGCGCATCACCGAATACACACGCCACGGGCGGAGCAGCCTTTTCAATGATCAGAAAACGCAGGATGCCGTCCTGCGCAACATTGAAATCATCGGGCAAGTCACCCGCGATCTCGATATCGACTGGCTAACAGCCGAAGCGCCAGACCGGCCCTGGCGCAAAATAGCCGGCTTGCGCAACATACTGGCCCACGCCTATCTCGGCGTTGAACTCGAAACCATCTGGCAGGTCATCCAAAACGACCTAAAACCGCTGGATTGCGCGCTGGCAGCCATCGCCCGACGGCATGGTCACACACCCCTACCGACCCGCCTCGCCACCGCCAAACGCCTCGTCGTCAAAGTCGGCTCGGCGCTCGTCACCAATAACGGCGCGGGCCTCGACCTCGCCGCCATTGAAGACTGGGCCCGGCAGATCGCCGTGCTGCGCCAGCAAGGCAAGGAAGTCGTCCTCGTTTCCTCCGGTGCCGTCGCCTGCGGGGTGCAACGTCTCGGCTGGGGGCGCCGACCGAAGACCGTGCATGAAAAGCAGGCCGCAGCCGCCGTTGGCCAAGCTGGCCTGGTTGAAGCCTACGAAACCGCCTTCAACAAGCACGGCCTGCACACCGCGCAAATCCTGCTCACCCACGACGACCTCGCCGACCGGAAACGCTACCTCAACGCCCGCTCGACGCTGACCACCCTGCTCGAACTCGGCGTCGTGCCGATCATCAACGAGAACGACACCGTCGTCACCGACGAAATCAAGTTCGGCGACAACGACACGCTGGGCGCCCTCGTCGCCAATCTCATCGAAGCCGATGCGCTGATCATCCTGACCGACCAGATCGGCCTGTTCACCGCCGACCCGCGCCAGGACCCCAACGCCACGCTGATCAGCCAAGCCACGGCCGGCGACGAGTCACTCGAAGCCATGGCCGGCGGCGCCGGCACGCGCATCGGCACCGGCGGCATGATCACCAAGGTCATTGCCGCCAAACGCGCCGCCCGCAGCGGCGCCCACACCGCCATCGCCAGCGGCCGCGAAATCGACCCGATCATTCGTCTAGCCGCTGGCGAGGCAGTCGGCACCCTGCTCGTCTCGCAAACCCAGCCGCTCGCCGCCCGCAAGCAATGGCTGGCCGATCACCTGCAACTCGCCGGGCGCCTGCGCCTCGATGATGGTGCGGTCAACGCCCTAAAAGCCGGAAAAAGCCTGTTGCCCATTGGCGTCATCGCCACCGAAGGCGAATTCGAACGTGGCTCGGCCGTCGCCTGCATCAGCCCGGAAGGCCACGAAATCGCGCGCGGACTATGCAACTACGGCAGCGGCGAAGCCCGCCTCATCACGCGGAAATCGACAGCCGAAATCGAACACATTCTCGGCTACGTCGACGAACCGGAATTCATCCACCGCGACAACCTCATCCTGCTCGCCTGAGGAAATTCGGGGACGATCCACGCTATCGTTCCAGATCGATTTTCCGTTACTGAATATCGCGCGCTCGTCGGCTACAATGAACCGAGTCATCTGCACACGAAAACATGCGCCTCACGCCCCAGGAACGTCACCTCATTCGCCAAGCCGTCTGCCGTCGTTTTGGATCGCTTGCCAACGTCCTGCTCTTTGGCTCACGCACAGATGATTCGGCACGCGGTGGCGACATTGATTTGCTCGTCGAATGCCCGGAAGTCGTTGAGAGCGATTTCCTCGCCAGCATCAATCTGGAAACCGATTTGCAGAATGCACTCGGCGAACAGAAAATCGACATTCTCATTCACCATCCTGGCAGCGAGGAAACACCGCTGCACCGCATTGCCCGGAAGACAGGAATCCCGCTATGAATCCTGATATCGAGGCACTCGGAAAACTCAATCGCGACAAGGCGCTACGTACGCTGGACCTTGTGGCCGCCTCGCTATCCGAATACCAGGCCTTTGATCCAGCCATCAACTACACGCCTAAGGCCCTGGAACCCTACGACGCACTGGCTGACCGCTTCGTTCGGGCTATCGAATGCTGCCTGCGCCATTTCCGCAGCCAGGAAATGCTAGCGTTCGGCGAACAATCCGAAACCACCCGTGACCTTCTCAATCGCATGGAGAAACTCGGATGGGTCAGCGACGCGCGCTTGTGGCTCACCATGCGAAACATTCGTAACCGGATCGTTCACGATTATCTTCCGGAGCAGACCGCACAAATGTATACGGAAATCAGCGGCCCCTACGGAAGCGAACTTTCGCGTCTACGCAACATGATCGCGAAATCCAGCGAAAGGCCCTAGGTGACGTAGGGAAGCGAACAGCAAAACCAAAACGGGCGCCGAGGCGCCCGTTTTTCATTGCAACTCGCTTACTTAGAAGCGATAGGAAACGCCAACGCCCGCGGTAATCGGGCTCAGATTCAGCGTACCGATCTTCGTACCGCCAGCAGCTACGTCAGTTTCCATCTGGATGTACTTCACATCGACGTTCAGGCCCCAGTTCTTGTTGAACATATAGTCGAAACCGACCTGACCGGCCAGACCGACGCTGGAGCGATCAACCGATGCCACCCCGCCCAGGATATTGTCGCGGCTGGAGAACAGCGTGTAGTTCACGCCAAGGCCAACGTAGGGCTTGAAAGCGCCGAGATCGGTGAAGTGATACTGGACCAGCAGTGACGGCGGCAGAGCCTTGATCTTGCCGATATTTCCACCATTGGCGGCTGTAATATCGACGGTCTGCGGATAGGTCAGAACCAGTTCGGCGGCGATATTCTTGGTGAAGAAATAGCTCAGATCCAGCTCGGGAATCCAGCGGCTGTCAGCTTCGATCGCGCCAAGTGCGGTAGCGGTATCAAGGCCATCTTTTTGGCCGTTATCGAAAGCGACGTGAACTGCACGCACGCGAACCATGAACGGACCTTCCTGAGCCTGTGCAACGGCAGACGAAAGAACACCAGCGGCAATCAGCGCAGCAACCAGAATCTTGTTAGCCATAGATCACTCCCTATCTTCGTTATGAAAAAGGGCATGCTATTACCATTGGAACTAGGCATTTTGACCTAAGTCAATAACCTTAATAGTTGTGCGGTTATTTGACGCAACCCCGCCATTCCAAGCCAAATCAGGACAATCCGAAGCGCCAAAGAAAAACGGGAGCCGAAGCTCCCGTTTTTGTACCAACTGGATTAAACCAGATTAGAAGGCGTGACGCAGACCAACACCGTAGGTGTTGGAGTCAAGACCTTGGGCGCCAACATCGCTTTGCACACGCTTGGCAACGAAGCCAGCATAAGCGGTGGTACGCTTGGACAGCGCGTAGGTGGAGGCCAGGGTGCCGACCTTAACGTTGTCTGCACCAAGGGTAGAACCGACGTTCAAAGCGGCGTATTCAGCGATAACAGCAACCTTGGCACCAATCGGAGCCGACAGGGAAACAGCCCACTTCTTGTCCTTGCCAACGGCAGCCGTGGTATCAGCCTTTTGCTGCTGATACAAGGCTTGCAACTTGACAACCTTAAAGTCGTAACCGGCACGCAGACCCCATTCCTTGATGTCGTCGGCAGCCAGATTGGTTTGCGACTGGACATACTTGGTGTAGATCGCACCGGCGGTGATTGGGCCGTTGTCGTAGCTGACGGACAGCAGGTTGGCAGTGTTGTCGGTATTGACTTGGCTGACAGCATATTCGGTCGCCAAGGGCGCGCGAGCATGGTTGTAAGCAACGGTCACACCACCGAAGGACGGCGAGATGTAAGCGACAGCGTTATTGGCGCGGGAAGCAGAGGTGATCAGCGTACCGCCGCCGGCGTTGTAGGCTGCGCCGATACCGGTGGAACCACCAAGAGCAGTGGCAGCAACCGAGAAGTCCAGACCCGTGGTTTGCAGACGACCAGCAACAGCAGTACCGAAGCCGCCGGTCAGGCCAACGAATTGCTGACGCCCATTAGTTGCACCGGTGGTCGTCGAAGCGCCGATACCTTGGTTGTCATCGATATTCAGGCCGTATTCCAGAACGAACAGAGCCTTCAGGCCGTTGCCCAGATCTTCCACACCCTTGAAACCGATACGGGACGTGGAGAGAAGGCCAGAATTGACGCTAAACTGGGTCTGCTTGCTAGGATTGCCCAGATAGGTCTTGCCAACAACGGAAGCATCAACAATACCGTAGATGGTGACGTTTGATTGAGCGAAAGCAGCGGTAGAAGCCAGACCAGCGATGGCCAGAGCAATCAGTTTCTTTTGCATCAGAAAATCTCCTTAGTGGTTAGTTTTTAATCCAGCAGTAAAACCGAATTAAGCTTTACCTCTCGGATCGAGAAGTTGGCGTCGATTGTCGCAAAGAGCTAAACGCCCTAGCAACCGGTGATTGGCAAGTTGCGCTGCTTCTCTGGAGTTATGTTGTTTTGGCGCAACAGAAATCAGGCGAACAGCCTTGCCAGCTCAAGCCCCGGCTCCGGCGCGCGCATGAAGGCTTCGCCGACGAGGAAGGTCTGGACCTTGTTGTTGCGCATGAGGGCAACGTCTTCCGGCGTCACGATGCCGCTTTCGGTGACGACGATCTTGTCGGCGGGGATGCGGTCGAGCAGGCCGAGCGTGGTGTCGAGGGTGACGTCGAAGGTGCGCAGGTTGCGGTTGTTGATGCCGAGCAGCGGGGTCTTGAGTTGCAGTGCGGCATCGAGTTCTTCGCCGTTGTGCACTTCCACGAGGACAGCCATGCCGTAGGCGTGGGCTTGCGCTTCAAGCGCTTGCATTTCGGGCAGGGTCAGCGCTGCCGCGATGAGCAGGATGGCGTCGGCGCCCATGGCGCGGGCTTCGGCGACTTGATAGGCGTCGACCATGAAATCTTTGCGCAGCACGGGCAGGTTACAGGCGGCGCGGGCGGCTTGCAGGTATTCGGGGCTGCCCTGGAAGTACTGGCGGTCGGTGAGCACCGACAGGCAGGCGGCGCCGTGCTGTTCGTAGCTACGGGCGATGTCGGCCGGGTGAAAGTCGGGGCGGATGACGCCTTTGGACGGGCTGGCTTTTTTGATTTCGGCGATTATTCCCGGTTGACCGTGGGAATGCTTGTCGCGGATGGCGCCGACGAAATCGCGTGGCGCCGGCTGGGCGGCCGCTTCGGCTTCGACGACGGCGAGCGGTTTGACGGCCAGCGCGGCAGCGATTTCTTCGTGCTTGGTGGCGATGATCTTGTTGAGGATGTCACTCATTTGGCGGCTAGACGTTGCGTGCATTGAACAAACTGCTCCAGCTTGGCGCGCGCCGCGCCGCTGGCGATGGCTTCGCGGGCCTTGACGATGCCGTCGCCAATGCTGGCGGCAACGTTGGCGACATAGAGCGCAGCGCCCGCATTGAGGCAGACGATTTCGCGCGCGGCACCCGGTTTATTGTCGAGGGCGCCTAGCATCACGGCTTTGGATTCTTCGGCGCTGCCGACGCGCAGATTGCGCAGCGACATCATTTGCAGACCGAAGTCTTCGGGGTGCACTTCGTATTCGGTGACTTCACCGTTTTTCAGTTCGCCGACCAGCGTGGCGGCACCGAGCGAGATTTCGTCAAGGTTGTCGCGGCCATGAACGACGAGCACGCGTTCGGCGCCGAGGCGCTGCATGACGCGCACCTGGATGCCGACGAGGTCGGGGTGGAAGACGCCCATCAGGGTGTTCGGGGCGCCGGCCGGGTTGGTCAGCGGGCCGAGGATGTTGAACAGCGTGCGAATGCCCATTTCGCGGCGCACCGGGGCGACGTGCTTCATCGCGCTGTGGTGGTTGGGGGCGAACATGAAGCCGATGCCGCAGGCTTCGACGCAGGCGGCGACCTGTTCGGGCGAGAGCATGATGTTGGCGCCGAGGGCTTCGAGGACATCGGCGCTGCCGGAGCTCGACGACACGCTGCGCCCGCCGTGCTTGGCGACCTTGGCGCCAGCCGCGGCGGCAACGAAGATCGAGGTGGTGGAGATATTGAAGCTGTGGGCCGAGTCGCCGCCAGTGCCAACGATGTCGACGAAACGGTTGTCGTAGGGCACGGTGACCTTGGTCGACAGCTCGCGCATGACCGTGGCCGCGGCGGCGATTTCGCCGATGGTTTCCTTCTTGACGCGCAGGCCGGTGATGATGGCGGCGATCATGACCGGGGTGACGTCGCCGCTCATGATCTGGCGCATCAGGGAGACCATTTCGTCGTGGAAAATTTCGCGGTGTTCGATGACACGCTGGAGGGCGGCTTGCGGAGTCATTACTTATGTTCGTCCAAAAAGTTCTTGAGCAGGTCGTGACCGCGTTCGGTCAGGATGGATTCGGGGTGGAACTGGACGCCTTCGACGGCCAGCGTCTTGTGGCGGACGCCCATGATTTCGCCGTCATCGGTCCACGCGGTAATGTCGAGACAATCGGGCAACGATTCGCGCTCGATGGCCAGCGAGTGGTAGCGCGTGCAGGTCAGCGGATTGGGCAGGCCTTTGAAAACACCCTCATTTTTGTGGTGGACCGCAGAAACCTTGCCGTGCATGAGCTGCTTGGCGTGTACGATCTTGCCGCCGAAGGCTTCGCCGATGGCCTGATGGCCGAGGCAGACGCCGAGCAGGGGAATCTTGCCGGCGAATTCGCGGATCGCCGCCAGCGAGATGCCGGCCTGGGCCGGGGCGCAGGGGCCGGGCGAGATCACCAGATATTCGGGCTTGAGGCGGGCTATTTCGTCGACCGTGATGGCGTCGTTGCGGTAAACCTTGACGTCCTGACCCAGCTCGCCGAAGTACTGGACGATGTTGTAGGTGAAGCTGTCGTAATTGTCGATCATCAGCAGCATGCTGTTGATTCCTTGCCTGTTTCGTAAGCCTTGGATTCTACCGCCCCGCCCCGCCCCCGGCTAGCAAACGAGCGGAGATTCGGCGCCCCGGAGCGACTTTCACGTTAAAATGCGCGCTTATTTAGCCACTTGCCGCCGGATTCATCCATGAGCGAAGTCATCGCCACCGTTCCCGAAATTCCCCCGCACAGCCTTTCCATCGTCGTTCCGTTCTACAACGAGGAAGACAATATCGCGCCGCTGGTCAAGCGCGTGCACGAGGCGCTGGTCGGTTACGACTATCCGTGGGAACTCGTGCTGGTCGATGATGGCAGCAGCGATGCGACCGTTGATCGCGCCGTGCAGTGTTCGCGCGAATACGGGCCGCACGTCCGGGTTGTTGAGCTGACGCGCAATTTCAAGCAGACCGCCGCCATGCAGGCCGGCATCGACGCGGCGCGCGGCGATGTGATCGTGACCATGGACGGCGATTTGCAGAACGATCCGATTGACATTCCGCGCATGGTTGCCCGGCTGATCAACGAAGATCTCGACCTGGTCGCCGGCTGGCGTCAGAACCGTCAGGACGGCCTGTTTCTGCGCAAGATTCCGTCGAAGATCGCCAACAAGCTGATCGCCCGGATGACCGGCGTCCATTTGCGCGATTACGGCTGCAGCCTGAAGGCCTTCCGCGGCAGCGTGATCAAGAGCGTGCGCCTGTACGGCGAAATGCATCGCTTCATCCCGGCCTGGCTGGCTACCGTGACGACGCCGCGCCGCATCGCGCAGGAGCCGACGACGCACCATGCGCGCACGGCCGGCGTGTCGAAGTACGGCATTTCGCGCACCTTCCGGGTCATCCTCGATCTGATCGCGGTCTATTTCTTCATGCGCTTCCGCGCTCGTCCCGGCCATTTCTTCGGCGGCATCGGCCTCGGCCTGACGGCAATGTCCGGACTGATCATGACCTGGCTGGCCTGGGTCAAGTTTGGCCTCGGTGAAAACATCGGCGGCCGTCCGCTGCTCATCGTCGGCATCGGCATGCTGATTGCCGGCATTCATTTCATCACGACCGGCGTGCTGTCCGAACTGATGGCCCGCATCTACTTCGAATCCGGCACCAACCGCTCGTATTCGGCGCGTCCGGAACGCGTTCTAGCGGCTGACGAAGGCTGGCACAAGTCGGCGTGAGCCTTTCCACGGTCAACCGGAAAAACAGCGTAAAACTGCTGTTTGGCCTGATGGCCGCCCTGCTCGCCTGGCGCTTCTGGCTGCTGCCCAATCTGGGCATCACGCTCTACGTCGATGAAGCGCAATACTGGACCTGGGCGCAGCATCTGGATTGGGGCTATTTCTCCAAGCCGCCCGGCGTCGCGGCGCTGATCTGGCTGTCCACCGCGCTGTTCGGCGACGGGCTGGTCGGCGTCAAGGCGCTATCCATGCTCTGTTATCCGCTGGCTGCAGCGGCCTGCTGGGCGATTGCCCGCCGGC
>NZ_JAVHPH010000262.1:0-15485 GCF_036170495.1 Azonexus sp. | reverse complement strand
TCTTGTGCTTCATGTCGATTTCGATGCCATGCTTCTCGGCATAGGCCATCAGCTTCTCGCGCGACATCAGGTCCCATTCGCGCCACGGGGCGATGACCTTGATACCCGGCTTCAGCGCGTAGGCGCCGAGTTCGAAACGGACCTGGTCGTTGCCCTTGCCGGTCGCACCATGGCAGATGGCATCGGCGCCGGTTTCGTTGACGATCTCGATCAGGCGCTTGGCGATCAGCGGCCGGGCGATCGAGGTACCGAGCAGGTACTCGCCTTCGTAAACGGTGTTGGCGCGGAACATCGGGAAAACGAAGTCGCGGACGAACTCTTCGCGCACATCGTCGATGTAGATGTTCTTCGGCTTGATGCCGGCCTTCAGCGCCTTGGCGCGCGCCGGCTCGAGTTCCTCACCCTGGCCGAGGTCGGCCGTGAAGGTGACGACTTCGCACTTGTACACATCCTGCAGCCACTTCAGGATGACCGAGGTATCCAGACCGCCCGAATAGGCCAGCACAACCTTCTTGATGTCGCTCATTTCCGTTCCCTTGTTTCGTTTAACCCTGCCGCTCAGCCCTGAATCCGGCCCAGCAGCAAATATTCCATCAACGCCTTCTGGACGTGCAGCCGGTTCTCGGCTTCGTCCCAGACCACCGATTGCGGCCCGTCGATCACCTCGGCCGTCACTTCCTCGCCGCGGTGCGCCGGCAGGCAGTGCATGAACACGGCCTGCGGATCGGCGACGCGCATCATGTCGCCATCGACGCACCAGTCGGCGAAGGCCTTGATCCGTTCCTCGTTCTCAGCCTCGAAGCCCATCGAGGTCCACACGTCGGTGGTGACCAGGTCGGCACCCCGGCAAGCATCCATCGGATCGGCAAAAACCTTGAAACGCTCCGGATCGATCTGGCCGACCAGTTCCGGCTGAATCTCGTAACCCGGCGGCGTCGATACATGGACCTTGAAGTCGAGCACCTCGGCCGCCTGCAGCCAGGTGTTGCACATGTTGTTAGCGTCGCCAACCCAGGCCACGGTCTTGCCCTGAATGCAGCCGCGATGCTCGATGTAGGTATAGATGTCGGCCAGGATCTGGCACGGATGGTATTCGTTGGTCAGGCCGTTGATCACCGGCACCCGCGAATTGGCAGCAAAGCGCTCGATAATATCCTGCTCGTAAGTGCGAATCATCACGATGTCGCTCATCCGCGAAATAACCTGCGCCGCATCCTCGACCGGCTCGCCACGGCCGAGCTGGGAGTCGCGGGTATTCAGGTAGATCGCCGAGCCACCCAATTGCTGCATGCCCGCCTCGAAGGACAGCCGCGTCCGGGTGCTCGCCTTCTCGAAAATCATGACCAGAGTACGATCGCTGAGCGGCCAGTACTTCTGGTAAGACTTGAACTGGTTCTTGATCCAGCGCGTCCGCTCGAAAACATACTCGAGCTCGTCGCGCGCAAAGTCATTGAATTGCAGAAAGTGTTTGATTGCCATGATTTAGGCCGCCAAAAATGCCTTGATGAGCGGAACGCTACGGTCAACCAGCTCTTTTGCCTCATTTTCGCGAAAGATCAGCGGCGGCAACAGACGGATAACCTTGTCAGCAGTCACATTGATCAGCAACCCCGCCGCCAGCGCCTGACCAACCAGTTCGCCACACGGCCGGTCAAGCTCAATGCCGATCATCAGGCCATGGCCGCGAATCTCAACGACACCAGCCACCCCGGCCAACGCCTCGGCATACAACTGGCGAATCAGCGCCCCCATCTTTTCGGCATTGTCCATCAGACCATCCTGCTCGATGGTATCAATGGTCGTCAGTGCCGCCGTGCAAGCCAATGGGTTTCCACCAAAAGTCGAGCCATGATTGCCGGGCCCGAACAAACCGGATGCCTTGCCGGTCACCATGCAGGCGCCGATGGGCACACCAGAACCAAGCCCCTTGGCCAGCGTCGCGATGTCCGGCTGAATGCCGGCATGCTGATACCCAAACCACTTTCCTGTGCGCGCCATACCGCATTGCACCTCGTCACAGATCAGCAACCAACCGTGCTCATCACAGAACTGACGCAAAGCCTTCTGGTATTCCAGTGAAGCCAGATGAACACCGCCCTCGCCCTGAATAACTTCCAACATGACCGCAACGATATTCTGGTTGTGTTCGGCAACTGCCTTGATCGCCGATAGATCATCATAGGGTACGCGAACAAACCCGGAAACCAGCGGCTCGAAGCCGGCCTGCGCCTTACGGTTGCCCGTTGCCGAAAGGGTGGCCATCGTCCGCCCATGAAAAGCCTTTTCCATGACGATCACGGTGGGATTTTCAATTCCCTTTTTGTGGCCGTAGAAACGAGCCAGCTTGATGGCAGCCTCATTGGCTTCGGCGCCAGAATTGGAGAAAAATATCTCCTGCATGCAGGAAATTTCGGCAAGCTTGTCGGCCAGTAACTCCTGCTCGCGAATTCGATAAAGATTGGATGTATGCAACATGCGCCCCGCCTGTTCGGCAATCGCCGACACCAACCGGGGATGGGCATGACCAAGCGTAGAAACAGCAATCCCGGACAACGCATCCAGGTATTCCTTACCCTCGGTATCGGTAATCCGGCAACCCTGACCATAGCTAAAAGCCACTGGCAACCGGGCATAGGTATTCATGACATGCGACATCAGGCAACCCCAAAAAACAGAAACGGCGGTCATTGCCGCCGGAATCATCGCAACTCAACGGGAGAGCACCCGCGAGAGCAACTGTGGGCTGAATTCTAGGTCAAAAGTAAGGCCTTGTATAGAACGACAAAAACACCCATGCCCCCCGGCGGCGATGCGCCATAATTATGGAAACACTTCAGGCTTCTGCTAGAATTCGCCAACGCAAGGTCGCATCGCCCACCGCAGACTAGAACAATGACAACTACAGACTCGACCACCTTCATCATTGTTGGCCTCACCAAGCAAGGCAAAAAATTTCGCCCCAGCGACTGGGCAGAACGCCTGTGCGGCGTCATGTCCGCCTTCGGCGCGGAACGCAAGATGAAATACTCACCCTACGTCGGCCCGGGCGACCACAACGGCGAAAAAGCCGTCTTCGTCGACGGCCGCCTCGGTGAAATCGAACCAATGGCCTATCGCTTCATGCTCAACTTCGCCCAGGACAACGACCTTCAGATCATTGACGGTGTTTGCTCGCTGGAAAAGTAAAACAACGAAGCGAAATCACACAAATAAAAAAAGGCGCCCAAAGGCGCCATTTTTATTTGTGCATTCAACTGATCAGGCAGCAGCAAGCGCCTTGATCTGAGCAGATAGACGGCTCTTGGTGCGGGAAGCCTTGTTCTTGTGAACAATCTTCTTGTCAGCGATGCGATCGAGAACCGCAACGGATTGCTGGAAGACGCCTTGAGCGGCGGCTTTGTCACCAGCTTCGATCGCCTGACGAACACGCTTGATTGCGGTACGCAAGGTCGAACGCAGGCTGGCGTTATGGGAACGCTGCCCGTCAGCTTGACGGGCGCGCTTGCGGGCTTGTGCGCTATTGGCCATGAAGAAATCCGTAAGAAATTGAGCTGCCCATTCTAATAGCTCTCACAAAAAAAAGAAAGCCCCTATCTGCACACACAAGACAACCGCTTAAACCCGAATACTGACCATCCGTCATACTGAACGATAGCCACCAAAACGATAAGCTAGCATAGCTATGCAACGCCCCCTTCTGAAAAAGGCTTTATCGTGCGAAGTTACGTTTTACCGCCTTCTTGTGGAGATTCCACATTTCGGAATATCAAATTTGGTACCCCACCCGGAAAAGACGCAATGAACAAGATTACACGCGGATTCACATTGATTGAGGTCATGATCGTAGTGGCCATCATCGCCATATTGGCCTCGATAGCGCTGCCCAGCTATCAGGAATATATCCTCCGCTCTCGACTGGTTGAAGGCACCAACGAACTTTCGGCAATGCGCGCCCGAATGGAACAGTACTTTCAGGATAACCGAACGTACGTGGCTACTGGAGCTTTTACTCCACCCTGCCTAACTCCACAGACGGCAGGAACATTTTCAGTAAGTTGTGCAGCCGGGGACATCACAGCAACCACTTACTTGATTACCGCCACCGGTAGCGACACCACTGCAGATTTCGTCTACACAATCAACGCACAAGGTACCAGAGCAACCACTGGGTCAAGTTGGGGGCACACATGTAGTACAACATGGCTAATGAAGCGGAGTGACCCATCTTGCTAATCCGCGGCCAAAAAGCATTCTCGCTGATCGAACTGATGGTCGTCTTGACCATCGTTGCCATTCTGCTACTGGTTGGCGCCCCACAGTTTTCAATATGGCAGGCCAATTCACAGGTTCGATTAGTGGCCGAAGCGTTGCAGAACGATCTCCGTCAAGCCCAAGGCGAAGCCGTTCGGCGCAACCGGCAAGTCGCTTTCGTACTCACCAACGATGCACCGACTCCAAATCCCGACACTAATATTCTCCCCGTTTTTGCACCATCAAACCCAGCCAACAATTGGGTACTCCTCGCCTTGCCGTTACTTGGTAGCACTGAAGGGAAAGATGAGGCATCCGGGTCGACTGGATTTATTCTAAGTCACGTCCAGAACAGCAATACAACCACAACAATTACCGGCGGGGTTGCCATCCTTTGTTTCAACTCTGTCGGTCGACTCGTCTATTCGGCTACAACAACAATAGAAAATGCAAGCGGAGAGAAATGCGGTGTCTTGCCCGCAACCACTGCGCCGATCGAGTTTCGGATACAAAATGCCCGAACAGATCGTCCGCTTCGGGTCCAAGTCCGCGTTGGCGGACAGGTCCGCATGTGCGACCCCGGCAGGTCAATTGCAACTCAACCGGACGGATGTGAATAATGCGCCAGACTATACGATCTCCGCTTCAGCCAGCCAGGAAACAATCCACATCCCGACTACCTGGAAAAAAGGAGCAGGCTGGCGTCCTATTGCTGGAGGTATTGATTTCCATCCTGATTTTCTCGTTTGCCTTCCTGGGGTTGGTTGCCCTTCAAGCGCGAGCCGTTCAATATTCGGTTGATGCTGAGGATCGTAACCGGGCAGCCCTGCTCGCCAATGAAATGGTGTCCACGATGTGGGGGCAAAAATCGACTAATAAAGGAACGCTTTCCGTCGAAATAGGCGCTTGGCAAACTAAAGTTCAAAATCTTGCAGTTTCTGGCCTGCCAAACGCCAATGCTACGGTCAGCGCTGCTGATGCAAATGGCGTCGTGACCGTCACCATCAACTGGACCCCCGTCGGCGCCTCATCAACACCTCATTCCTATCTGACCCAGGTCGTCATGCCATGAATAACCATGCCGCTGCTCATATCACTCCAGGCCGCCAATCAGGCCTGAGTCTGATCGAACTGATGGTCGCCATGGTTATCGGCCTGATCGTGTCACTTGCCATTTTCTCCGTACTGCAAAACTTTGAAGGCCGCAAGCGGACCAGCACCTCGATCAACGACATTGATCAGGCAGGCAACTATGCCGCCTTTGCCCTGGACAAATTGGTGCGTAGCGCCGGCTCGGGAATTTCACAAAGCGACGGTGCCATGTTTGGTTGCTCGCTCACGGCCATGATAGACGGCGCGCAAATCCTACCGCGCCCAGCCGCGCTACCCGCCCCTTTCGCTGCGGTCAACACGGGCACAGCAAACGTTTTCAAATTGATCCCCGCACTGATAGCACCGGGGCAAACAACGCCCAGCGTCAGCGGCAAACCATCAGATGTGCTTGTGCTCATGTCAGGAAATGGCGGATTCGGTGAAGTGGCCACCCAATTCACGGGCGCACCGGCCGCTGGAGCACTGAAGGTGGCCAACACGATCGGTTTTCGTGACAGCGATCTTGTATTGATAAACAGCGTTTCGGCTGGCCAAACAGGTTCCCCGTGCTTAATTGAGCAAGTAATAGCAGGATTTTTAGGATTTGCTGGCGGTGAAACTACAACACTTAGGCTAGGGTTGGGGCGGCCGCGGCCGCCGCCAGCGCCACCGACCTTGTATTACAAGGACACTATTAATGGCAAAGCCATAGCCAACTATACCGATACCAGCAATACCATGGTTCTGAATCTTGGCAACGTTGTTGACGGCAACCCGCCAACGTTCATCGTGGTTGGCGTAGGCGACAACAACACGCTTTTTGGTTTTGACCTACTGCACAGCCAAAACCCAACTAAAGACGGTAATCAGGCCTCCTTCCCGATCGCCGACAATATCTTTGAGTTGCATGCCTTATACGGCATCGACGCCAACAACGACGGCAAGATTGACACTTGGAATGCGGCCACAGGCGATTACACACCAGCCAACCTGACCAATGGGACGGTCGACGCCTTTAAACGCCTGAAAACAATAAAAGCCATTCGAATTGGCCTGATCACAAGGACAGCGCTTCTTGAGAAAGTGCCAGCAGCCGATTCACCCAATCCTATTTCACCCGCTTCGCTGGTTTTGTTTGCCGATATTGCTGCGCTCACCAATATTGCTGCGCTCAAAGTGACCCGAACCCTGAATACCGACATCACCTCCGAAGAAAGAAGATATCGCTACAAAACCATCGAAACGACCATTCCCTTGCGTAACCAGATCATGATCAGCCAATAAGGAATGGCGATGCCAAACATCATCAAGAAATCCATTTTCCCGAAGCAACAACAAGGCGCCATCATGATCATCACGCTGATTGCGCTTTCATTGCTGATGCTTTCGGCCCTTGCGCTGATCCGCTCCTTTGACACTTCGCTGTCCATGGCGGGCAATCTTGCCTTCAAGCGCGACCTGGTCAATCAGGGCGAGCGCGGCATGGCTAAAGCGATTGCGCTTTTTAATACAGGAGCCCTGTCAACCGCAACAGCCAGGAAAAGCGACTCGCTTGCCAACAATTACTCGGCAATCATTCTGAACTCCGATCTACACGGTATTCCGATGGCGCTGATCAACAACACCACTTTTGGTGGCGCAGGCATGAACACCGCCGCAGACATCAGCGACACCGCTTCAGGTGTCACAGTTCGCTACGTCATCGACCGACTTTGCACTGTCGCCGGCGAAGCTTTTTCTAATGAAAAATGCATCGGATTCAAGCAAACCTCATCGCAGGGCGGATCATCCTTCCTTGCGCCGAAGAAGACCGGACAGGAGTTTCAGCCGGTGTATCGCATCAGCGTCCGAGCGACCGGCCCCAGAAACACCCAGGTCTTTCTTCAAACAACGATTACCCGCTGATCCGCTTCCTTTCCAAGCAATTACTTCGAGCCAATCATGAAAAACTCTCAGCGACTCCATTTTTTTGAATGCGCGCGGCAACCTTTCATTGCAGCCTTGTTGGTAATGGCTTGCGCGAGCAGCAACGCCGTCGAATTAGCCGATGCCCCATTGTTTTCCACGGTGACTGTTCCAGGCAATCTGGCGTTGACCCTGTCGGTTGAATGGCCGACCGCAACCACCCCGGCTTATACAATTGCCTACGATACGGCAAGGGATTTCCTGGGGTATTTTGATCCGGGCAAATGCTATAAATACAACTACGTGGCGGGAGCACCAGCAACCAGTTATTTCTCGCCGGTTGGGCCAGCAACGGCATCGCATCAATGCGCGATTGCCACCGCGACGAGTCAATTGTGGAGCGGGAACTACCTAAACTGGGCATCGATGCAGACGCTGGATACCTTCCGCTGGGTACTGACCGGTGGTTATCGCAGCACTGACACAAGCACCGAAACCCGCCTCACCAAGACTTACGCCGCAAGAGATTCGAACAATCCCAACAAATCGTTAGGCGCAAACATTTCGACATCGACTCCATTTGGATGGAATGCAGTAAAGACGCGCGTAAGAAACCTCGGCACAGCGATGCGCATATCCCAAAATGGCAACGTCGATAGCGCAGCAACCGCCGACTACAACGGTCAATACAGCACGAACGCAGGAAATGCTGCCTATGCTAACCCCAACGCCATTTATCTCGTTTATATCAACGTCAAGGTTTGCGACTCAACTGTCGGTCTTGAAAGCAATTGCGTTGCCTATCGTGACGGATATAAACCAGAAGGCTTGCTTCAAAAATATTCCCAAAAGCTTCGCTATTCAGCATTTGGCTATTACAACGACGGCCGGGATAACCCGCAACGCGACGGCGCTATTTTACGGGCGAGAATGAAATACATTGCCCCGACCCAACCCGTGCCAGGTTCGGCAGCAATTCCAAATACAAATGGGGAATGGAATGCAATTACCGGCGTCATGGTTACCAACCCTGACCCCAATGACGCGGCCAGCACGGTCACCGATGCCGCGGCAGCTGGCTGGGACACGCCCATCGTGAACAGCGGCGTAATGAACTACCTGAATAAATTTGGCTATTCGGCAAAAAATTACAAAGGCTTTGACCCGGTTAGCGAGCTTTACTACACCGCCATACGCTATTTCAAGAAACTCGGAAACGTGGACTCCTACACCACCCTGACTGGCGCGGGAAATAGCGCCACTGCAGCCTTGTGGCTGGACGGATTTCCTGCCATTCGCGACTGGTATGGTGCTGACGGCAGCCAGGATCCGATTCTCTATTCGTGCCAGAGCAATTTCGTACTGGGCATTGGCGACGTCTATTCACACCGGGATGCCAATCTCCCGGGAAGCTCACTGACATCGGCCAACGAGCCCCCAGTGAACGCTGCAATAACCGCCGACACCACGGTAAATGTAACCACCGCAACCAACATGATTGGGCAACTCGAAGGATTTAATAATCTGGGGGCGACATGGACTAATTGCAGCGGCAGCCGGGGCAATACTTTTTATATTGCCGGCCTGGCCTACGACTCCCATACACGGGATATTCGCGCTGATTGGACTGGCAAACAGACTATCAATACGTATTGGATGGACGTGCACGAGAACGTCAATTACTGCCACAAGAATCAATATTGGCTAGCGGCAAAGTACGGCGGATTTAAAGTTTCCGACTCGTTTGATCCATATGCAGCGACGAATTCGACCGCCAGCATTTTGCAGAATGAGTGGTATTCGAGTGCCGATACGCTGCCTTTTGCTGGAACCAACTATCAAGCTTCCCTAGCATTTACAACGGATGCGGTTGTAAATACCTCGGATAAACGGCCCGACAATTATTTTCCCGGGAACTCCCCGGCAACAATGAAAAGCGGTCTGGAAGGCGCTTTCGCAAAGATTGTTGCCGAGGCTAGCGAAGCAACATCGACAGGTGTTTCAACGCCAACTCCGCGACAAGCGGCAAGTGGAAACGCGAATTACAGCATCGCTTATAGCCCAACAAGCTGGACCTCAACGCTGCTCGGTCAACTAATCAGTTTTGGCGAAGATGGAACGCCAACCACAACAAACAAGTGGGATGCGACAAGTCTTCTGGATACACGAACATCAGCAAATCGTCTTGTCGTGACCTGTTGCACCAATATCGGGGCGGCTTTTCCATTCACTGACGGCAACATTACGGGTACCGCTCGCAATAGTCTGAGTGTCATCACCGGTGTAACAGACCCATCGCACTCCGTCGCGAACTATATTCTTTACTTGCGTGGTGATCGAACCAACGAACTTACCGCGACATCCGGTTTTTATCGGCAGCGCGCTCATCTTCTTGGTGATGTTGTCAACTCAAAACTGGCCACCGTTGGTGCACCGGATTTCCCATTTTTTGATCTCTATAATCCCGGCTACAGCGAGTTCAAGAGCGCGCGCGCTGATCGCCCGACCGTCGTTTATGTGGGTGCAAACGACGGAATGATGCATGCTTTTGACGGTACAGTAGTAGATGCTGCAACTTGCATATCAACGCTCACGACCCCTAGCAATGCTTGTGGCAAAGAGTTGTTCGCGTATATCCCAAGTTTCGTTTTTGGCGATGCTACAACGGGGCCACTTACCGGCTTGGCTTCGCTAGGAACACCGAGTAGCTTCGTCCACCATTTCATGGTCGATGCGACACCGGTGATCAGTGATGTTGATTTCTTCAATACGCCATCCCCAACGGCTCTTACCAACGACTGGCGGACTCTCCTTGTTGGCGGGCTGGGTAAGGGAGGGAAAGGCTACTACGCCATTGATGTTACCGACCCAAGCGCTTGGACCAGCGAAGCCAATGTAGCAAGCAAAGTACTCTGGGAGTTCACCAATTCGCATATGGGGTACAGCTTTGGTGACCCGGTAATCGTCAAGACGCCGGAATACGGATGGACCGTTATTCTCGCTTCCGGCTTTAACAACGATGATGGAATAGGCTATCTCTTCCTGATAAATCCACGCGATGGTTCGTTGTTAAGAACCATCGCTTTGCCAGAGGGTAGTGTCGCTGCACCTCTCAACCTCGCTCATGTCACCGCCTATGCCGAAACCTATCAGGATCAAAAAGCTGATGCGTTGTATGCAGGCGATCTCCAAGGCAATGTTTGGCGCGTCGATCTCACTCCATCAAGGAATGCGACCACGGTTGCAGGAAACACTACGATCACCACCAGTCACGATTACAACATTGTAAAAATAGCCAGCGTTAAGGACAGTTTAGGCAATCCCCAACCGATTACGACAAAACCGCTCGTGGAGATTGAACCTAGTTCCGGCAAGCGCTTCGTGATGGTCGGAACGGGGCAATTGCTCTCAGATAGCGACGTTGGAAGCACGCAAAGGCAAGCTTTCTATGCAATCAATGATGGACTGAAACAAACCGGCAAATTCTACGCAAGCCTGCTGACGTCGAACTCAGGAGATACCGTTACAGAGTATTCAGGTGTGGCTACTCCGAATTGGGATGACCCTGAAACCGCGGATACAACACCGGTACCCGTCGCCTTTCCAATTACCCGCTCTAGCTTGGTTGACAATACTGACCTTACCATCGGAATCAGCAGTTCGGAAACAAGACCGATGGGTTGGTATTATGACCTCGCAGTTGATGCGGTCACAGGGATTGCCGAACGCGTGAATGTACAACCGACCGCCACCAGCGATGGCATCGTAGGCTTCGCAGCGAATTTGCCAAACGGTAACGCTTGCTCTCCGGCCGGGGTTGCAAGAGTATTTGCGATCAGCTTTGGTACTGGATTGAGTGCAATTCAGGATTCTTTTGGCAACATTCAGGCGTTCTCCAATCTAACTTCCAACGTTACTGATCTGACATTCCTCAACGTTCAAGGTAAAACTCGACTGTTTGCTGGCACTGGCAGCGGTGCCATTATTAAAGTAGGCACAGAGTTCCCTGGCTCGACTTCATACAAGCGTCTGAATTGGAGAGAGGTACCAAGCGCTGATTGATAAGGTGTGGGAATGCCAGGAAGATTCTCGGAACAGGATCGACATTCGCATTGCAAGCATGCTGTCATTGGTGGTTCATGTCGCCATGCTTGCATTGCCGGGGCTTGAGCCCGGGGGACAGGAAAAGCAAATTCGAGAGTGGCGGCTTTACGCCACGTTAAGTCTGAACCATCACGAGCCGGATGGCTCACTAGTCAATTTGCCCGACCATCACTATGTGCCGGCAAAATCTAAAGTTAGCACAGACACTCCGGGACTGATTACTCAACCGAAAGTGACGCCGGATGAGGCACACGCTCAATTCGATTCTGCCCCGCCTTCAGAACCGATCAGAGGGTTACCAAAAGCAAGCACTACAGCAGAAAGCGAACCATCCGGCGATGGCGCGGACGATATATCTTTGTATTTCCGAAGCAGCTTACTGGATCGCCCTCCGGTGCCGCATTCTGCTCCGAACCCGCGGAAATACCTTTCGACAACGCCTATTTCCACCTTGCCTATTATTTTGCGCCTATATATTGACAAATCCGGAAAGGTTCTTGAAATCGATGTTAGAACCATGGAGACCCTAGATGACTCTCAAGTCACCCCGGTAAAAGATATGTTTTTCGCTACATCGTTCATTCCAGGGAACATCAAAGGCGTAGACGTACCCAGCTATATCGACATAGAAGTGAAGTTATCCGAATATATTCGCTAGAGGTCGTCCAAGTAACCGCTATTTACTGGTCGCCAGTTCTTTCGGCAGTGGAAACAAGACGCCCTCTTCGACCCCTTGCGACTGAACGACTGTAGCTCCGGAAAGAGAAACGATACGCTGGACGACGCGCTGAACCAATATCTCTGGAGCAGAAGCGCCGGCTGAGACACCAATTCGCGTTTTTCCCGTCAGCCAGAATTCCTGAACCTCTTCAGGTCCATCAATAAGATACCCAGCGACCCCTCTTGCTACGGCCACTTCCTTCAAGCGACGCGAGTTGGAACTATTTGGGCTCCCGACCACAATCAAAAGATCGCATTCTTGGGTAAGTGTCTTTACAGCATCCTGGCGATTTTGTGTGGCGTAGCAGATGTCATCTTTCTTCGGCCCCTGGATTTCCGGAAATCGGTTTTTCAGGGCGTCGATGACAGATGTTGCGTCGTCGACCGACAGGGTGGTCTGGGTTACAAAGGAGAGTTGATCGGGGTACTCGACTTGCAGCGTCGCTACATCATCCGTCGTTTCAACAAGGTACATCCCGCCCTCACTCTGCCCCATCGTCCCTTCGACTTCCGGGTGACCCTTGTGCCCAATCATGACAACTTCACGGGTCTGGTTGCGCATCTTGCCGACTTCGACGTGCACCTTGGTGACCAGCGGGCAGGTCGCGTCGAACACTTTCAGGCCGCGCGCTTCGGCTTCGTTGCGAACTGCCTTGGAGACACCGTGGGCGCTGAAGATGACAGTGCTGCCTGAAGGAACTTCACTCAATTCCTCAATAAAAACGGCCCCTTTTGAGCGCAGGTCGTCGCAGACGAATTTGTTGTGCACGACTTCATGGCGGACGTAGATCGGCGCGCCGAATTTTTCCAGCGCCCGCTCGACGATGGCGATGGCGCGCTCGACACCGGCGCAGAAGCCACGGGGGTTGGCGAGGATGATTTCCATTACATGATTCCGATAATTTCCACCTCGAAACGGATCGTTTTTCCGGCCATCGGGTGATTGAAGTCGAACAAGGCGTGCGTGGTATCGAGCTCACGCAGGAAGCCGGCGAAGGTGCCACCGTTGGGGGCGGTGAATTCGACGACGGAATTTTCCTTGAGTTCCATGCCGGCGGGCAATCCGCTCAGGGCGAGGCGTTCAACGAGGCGCTCGTTGTGCATGCCGAAGGCTTGCGCCGGTTCGAGTTCGAAGACGAAGCGCTCGTGCGCTGGCAGGCCGATCAGCACGGATTCCAGATTTTCTGCCAGCTGGCCGCTGCCCATTTGCAGCGTGGCCGGGCTCATGTCGAAGGTGGAGAGAAACTCTTCGCCATCCAGCGCGTTGATGCGGTAGTGCAGGGTCAAAAAGCTGTCGGAGCGGACGGTGGCGGTCATTCGGAAATCTCTTTCTTGTTGGCTACGGTCAACTGCTCGAAAACGAGCAAAATGGCGCCGACCGTGATCGCCGAATCGGCGACGTTGAAAGCTGGCCAGTAATAGCCGGCGACATGCCATTGGACAAAATCGACCACGGCGCCAAAGCGGAGCCGATCGATCACGTTGCCCAAGGCGCCGCCCATGACCAGCGTGAGGGCGAGCGAGAGCAGCCTTTGTTGTGGATGCTGGCGGAGCATGACGGCGATCCAGCCGGAAATGCCGAGCGCCAGGGCCGTGAACAGCCAGCGCTGCCAGCCCGGCTGGTCGGCCAGGAAGCTGAAGGCGGCGCCAGGATTGAAGGTCAGCACCCAGTTCCAGAACGGCGCGACGTAGATCGTTTGGCCGAAGCCGATGTTGTCGAGCACCAGCCACTTGCTGAGCTGGTCGAGCACAACGACCAGCCCGGCCAGCGCGTACCAGCGCCCGGCACTAGGCATGCGCACGCGCCTCGCCGGCGCCATACAGGTTGCTGACACAACGACCGCACAACCCCGGATGCTCGGCATGCGCGCCGACATCCTCGCGGACATGCCAGCAGCGCTCGCATTTGGCGTGTTCGAGCGGCGTGGCGATGACTTGCTCGTTTTCATCGCGGATTGCTACGGTCAACGAGCAAATCAGCACAAATTTCAAATCGTCGCCGAGCGAGGCCAGGGCGTCGAACTTCTCGCCAGCACAATGGATTTCGACCGCCGCCTGCAGTGCCGAGCCGATTTTGCCGGCTTCGCGCTGCGCTTCGAGCGCCTTGGTCACGTCGGCGCGCGCTGTGCGGATCAATGCCCACTTGGCGAGCCGATCGCCCTCGTCGGCCTGTGCCGGCAACTCGTGCCATTGCTGGAACATCACGGAGTCGTCGGCCTGGCCGGTCAGCACTTGCCAGACTTCCTCGGCGGTGAAGGCGGTGATCGGTGCCAGCAGGCGGACGAAAGCTTGCGTGATGTGCCACAGCGCGGACTGGGCCGAACGGCGGGCCACCGACTTGGGCGCCGTCGTGTACAGGCGGTCCTTCAGGATGTCGAGGTAGAAGCCGCCGAGATCCTCGGAACAGAAAGTTTGCAGCGCCTGGACGACGCGGTGGAATTCGTACTTGTCGTAATCGGCGCGACAGCTATCCTGCAATTCGCGGGTCAGGGCCAGCGCGTAGCGGTCGATCTCCAGCCATTGCTCAACCGGCAGCATGTCGGCATTGGCGTCGAAGTCGGAGACATTGGCGAGCAGAAAGCGCAGCGTGTTGCGGATGCGACGGTAGCCTTCGACGACACGTTTGAGGATTTCGTCGGAAATGGTCAGCTCGCCGGAGTAGTCGGTCGAGGCCGTCCACAGGCGCAGGATGTCGGCACCCATCTTGTCCGAAACCTGCTGCGGCGCGATGACGTTGCCCTTGGACTTGGACATCTTGTGGCCCTTGCCGTCAACCACAAAACCGTGCGTCAGTAGCGCCTTGTACGGAGCGCGGCCGTCAATGGCGCAGCCGGAAAGTAAGGAGGACTGGAACCAGCCGCGATGCTGGTCGGAACCTTCGAGGTAGAGATCGGCCGGATAGCCAAGCTCAGCCGCGTGCGAGCCGCGCATGACGTGCCAGTGCGTCGTGCCGGAATCGAACCAGACATCCAGCGTGTCCTTCATCTTGACGTACTGCTCGGCTTCGGCGCCCAACAACTCAGCAGCATCGAGACTGAACCACGCCTCGATGCCGGCCTTTTCGACGCGCAGGGCGACTTGCTCGATCAGTTCAGCCGTGCGCGGATGCGGCAAGCCGGTTTCCTTGTGCAGGAAGAACGGGATCGGCACGCCCCAGTTGCGCTGGCGCGAGACGCACCAGTCGGGGCGGGTCTTCATCATCGCTTCCAGGCGAGCGCGGCCCCAGGCCGGGAAAAACTGCGTTTCGTCGACGGCGCGCTCGGCGATCCAGCGCAGGGTCGGGGCATCCTCGCTGGCCTTGTTGTCCATGCCGATGAACCATTGCGTCGTGGCGCGGAAAATGATCGGCGTCTTGTGGCGCCAGCAGTGCGGGTAGCTATGTTTGATTTTCTCGTTTTTTAACAGTCGACCGT
>NZ_JAVHPH010000261.1:0-3180 GCF_036170495.1 Azonexus sp. | reverse complement strand
AAATGGTGAAATTGCCAAGGCACGTGCCGAGTACGATCTTTATCTGAAGCTTTACTCGAATTCGGCCGAGGCGCAAAGAATCAAGGAACGTCTTGCTGCCTTGCCCGCTGTCGAGTCAATTCGGCGCCCGGCAAAACGCGTTGCCCGTGACGACAAGCCTGCGGAATGGACAGTCAATGGCAGCCTGTCCTCATACTTCTTTGGCGGCCAGTCGAAGCAGGATGACGGACCAATGAAGCGAGATCAGGAGTCATTGATTTCGTCGTTGAACCTCAGTGCACGCTTGAGAGATTCGGTAACCGATACGCGAATTGTTTTTCGTGATACCGACAGCCGGAACTTCATGCAGCCTAGCCGTAACTACAACCGCGTGTATTCGGCCTACGCCGAGCGAAGCGATCGCGAAATCGGGTATTTCGTCCGCGTCGGGCGGCAGAATCCGAATGGTGGCGGCGTGCTTGAGCGCTTTGACGGAATCGCCGGTAGCTATAACCTGAATCCAGACTGGAAGTTGAGTGCCGTTTATGGTGAGGCCGTCGAATTCGGCTCACCGTTCAAAAAGGATTTCTATGGTGCCAGCATTGAGTTGGCACCACAGGTTTCACGACCGGGGGCCAGCCTCTATGGGATTGAGCAGAACATTGACGGGCTGTTGAACCGTCGTGCTGTCGGCTCGGAATTCCGCTATTTTGACGGCCAATTCACTGGCTTTGGCATGCTCGATTATGACCTTCTCTACAAAGGCCTCAACATTGGCATGGCGCAGGCCAACTATCTGGATCAATGGGGGAACAATTATTTTGTTTCCTACGACTATCGGCAGAGTCCTTCCTACAGTCTGACCAACGCATTGGCTACGGCAGGATATTCGACGGTCACGGATCTTGTCAGCAATGTCGGTGTCACCCAGGCCCGGCAACTGGTTGCGGATAGCACTGCGCTATCGACGATGTTCGCGACAGGGGTAACCATTCCGTTCGGTGAGCGCTGGCAGTTTGGCATCGATTATCGGATGTCGGAGATTTCGGGGACCAGTGCCTTGATTCCGCTTAACCAGATGTGCAAGGAACTTCAGGATCTCGTCAATCCCACCGATCCGCTATGCATTGATGGTCCGCGCGGCACGCTCCGAATTTCCGAGATGGGTATCTGCCAGGCCGATAGCTATGACATGATTACCAAGACCTGTCGCGCCAGTTCGGAGGCGTCGGGGCGTACCAACATGTATTCCGCCCAGGCTATCGGCACCAATTTGTTCGTGCCGAATGGCGTTGGCGTGGCTTATTTGGGCTGGATTTCCGGCCCCTCATACACCGGTCAGAATCTCGGCCTGAGTTATATCTATCCCTTTATCGAAAACTGGCGGCTGGAAAGCAATGCCCGCTATTACGCCCAGAGCAGCGATAGCGGCGAGCATACGACACAGTTTTCGCCGAGTATGAAACTGGTTTATCAGTGGCGGAACAGTCTGTCTCTTGAAAGCGAAATCGGCTACAGTGAATCGAAAAATACCGGGACGACCGAAAGCAAGAACCGGCGGGAATATCTCTATCTCGGCATTCGCTGGGACTATCGCTAGCCCCTTTTTCATTGAACGCGACTGTTCATCGCTCGGCGAGCATGCCTCCTCAAACACAAAGTAGTCTGGTGGAAAATTTATGTCATTTGTTTTGATCGGTGCAGCCAGTATCGTTGTTTCCTTGCTCTTGCTTTGGGCCCTGGAAAAATATGTTTCCAGTAAAGGCAAGAAGACAGACGTCGCGGCTGAATTGCGTGATTTGCTGATTGCGAGGGCTGATGGCCATATTGATCAATCGGAGTTCGAGCGTAAGCAAGCGGCGCTTCATGCTGCCGTTTTGCAGACTTCACCGGGGACTCGTCAGTCGGGGTTGCCGGCATATGCTCGCTGGCTGATTCCTGCGCTGCTGGCTTTTTTGCTGGCCGGGGGCCTCTATTGGGGCCTTCCTTCCCCGAGCAGCCAGCCGACGGCTAGTGGCGAAGACTTCGCCAAACTGCCGGACGTGAAACAGAGTGGCCAGGCCGGTAGTGGCGGTGACCTGAATACCGTTGTCAAAAAACTGGCCGAAAAGATGGCTAATGACCCCTTGAATGGCGAGGGCTGGTTGCTGCTTGCCAAGACCTACAGTGAGTTGCGACGTCATGCCGAAGCCGCTGCAGCCTACGAAAAAGCGTCAGCGCTCGTTACTCTGGATGCGGCCGCCTTGGCCGACTGGGCTGATGCGCACGTGATGGCCAAAGATCGCAAATGGGATGATCAAGGCCGCAAGATCGTCAAGCGTGCCGTGGCGGCCGACCCGAAGCACCTTAAAGCCCTGGCCTTGGCCGGCAGTGAGGCTTTTGATCGTGCTGACTACAAGGCGGCTATTGATTTCTGGAAGCGGATGAAGGCTGCGGCAGCGCCTGATTCGATGGACAGCAAGCTGGCCGATGCCAATATTGCCGAGGCCAATGCCATGCTCTCCGGCAAAAAACCTGCTGCTGCCGTGGCCGAACCTGCCGTGACGACTGGGGTTGTGGCCGGCGTTGTCACCCTGAATGCGAAACTGAAGGGCAAAGTTTCGGCTGAGGATACGCTGTTCGTGACTGCCAGGACGCCGGATGGTACCGGGGCACCGCTCGCGGTCTGGCGCTACAAAGGGGCGGACTTTCCGGTCGAATTTCGACTCGACGACAATTCAGCGATTATGCCCGGGCGGACGATTTCCCAGTTTTCTGAAGTGCTCGTGACGGCCAAGGTGTCGAAGAGCGGTAGTGCCGAGCCGGGCAAGGGCGACTTGCTGGCGGCTCCGGTCAAGGCCAGACTTGGCTCAACGACATTGGTCGTCGAATTGAACGCCGAGCGCTGATCGCCCCTTTAGGCCGGAAAATGCGCCGGAAAGAGCGGCGCCCGGCCAGTGGCCAGGTAATTCTTGCAGCGTTCGATGTATTCCCGGGTGCTTTTCGGCATGGCCGTTCTGGCCCGGGCAATATAGAAAATGAGGTCGCGCCCCTGGCGAATGAGCTGCAGGCCGTCCGACAGGTTGTAGGTGAATGGGGCGCTGTATGCACCCGGTCCGGTCAGCAGGGTGATGTCGGCGAGCCGTTCGCCGGCAGTCACCATGCGCGACCAGACGTCGAAGATGTCGGCGTCCGTGCGTAGCGTTTCGGTTTTGATCTTGG
>NZ_JAVHPH010000260.1:0-15535 GCF_036170495.1 Azonexus sp. | reverse complement strand
TGATCTTGACCTGCGTCGTCGACACGTCCGGGAAGGCGTCGATGGGCAGGCCGAGAAAGGCCTGCACGCCGGCCCCGGTGAGCATGACGGTGAGAACCAGCACCAACAGGCGCTGGGTCAGCGAGAAACGGATCAGGGCGTCCAACATTATTCGGCACCAACGCCGGTGAGCAGGGCCTTGAGGCCGGAGACGCCCTTGATGGCGACCTTCTCGCCGGCCTTGACGCCGTCCACCGTGACACTGTCGCCGCCCTGGCTGACCACACGGACCGGGCGGGCTGCGAAGACGACACCATTGTCATCACTCGAAGTCTGGACGAAGGCCCAGGTCTGGCCCTGGTCGCGGGCCAGCGCGGCGGCCGGCAGGCGCTGCTGCTGGCTTGCCGGAGCAGCGACGTCGACTTCGATGACCTGGCCGGGGCGCAGCGTGTCCGCACCCTTGCCGACTTCGGCGCGGAGCAGCACGGTCTGGCTGGCCGGATCGACGGCGCGGCCGATGGCGATCAGCTTGCCCGTCACCTCGCTGTTGGCGATTTTCACTGCGCTGCCTTCGCGCAGCGTGGCGGCGATGGCGACCGGGGCCTGGATTTCCAGCCACAGCGGGCTGAGTTTGGCGATGCGGTAGATCAGCGCCGAGGTTTCGACGCGCTGGCCGAGCTGGGCGCCCTGTTCGAGGACGACGCCATCGATGGGGGCGGTCAGCGCCAGTTTGCCGCCGAGCTTGCCCGCCGTGCCGCCAGCCAGGGCCAGGCCCTGACGGCGTTCGCTGGCTTGCGCGCCGGCCTGGGCGGCGGCGGCGCGGGTCGCCTGCAGCCGGCTTTCGGCAATCAGGCCTTCGGCGAAAAGTTGTTCGTCGCGCTTGAGATTCTGTTGCATGAGGGCCGACTGGCTGCCGGCCTGCAGCGCATCGCGTTGCAGTTCGAGGGCTTGCGGGCTGCTCAGATGGGCGACGACTTGGCCGCGTTTGACGATGGAGCCGGGCGCCACGGCGAGCATTTCAACCATGCCGCCAACCGGCGCGGCGACGACGCGCATCTGTTCATTGGGTACGCGCACCTGGGCCGGGAAACTGCCATTGCGACCGCCCGGCATCTCGCCGGCAACCGCCGTTTCAATGCCGAGCGCCTTGATTTGCGCCGGCTGCAGCGTCAGGCGCTTGTCCTGCGCCGGAGACAGGGTGGCTACGGTCGACAGGAAAAACAGGGCAAAAATGGAATTTCGACGCGACATGGGGATTTATCCGAAACGACACAGGTTTCGGAACTCTAAGCGGCCAGGATTAAGGCTCGCTTAAGCTCCGCCGATTCAGCGGCTTCGGTTGCGGCTGCGCAGGTCGCGGTCGATGGCGAGGAGGGCGTCGAGCTTCTTTTGCAGGGCATCGAGTTTTTTCTGCAAGGCTTCGTTCTGCTTTTGCGATTCCTTGAGCGAGAGGTCGAGCCGGCGTTTTTCGGCGTGGCACTGACGCTGTTCCTTGGCCAGCTGGCGCTCAAGATCGGCAATTTTCTGGATGTCATCGGCCGCCCGGTCGGGGATCGCATCCACCACCGGGGCGACGTTGTCCGGGCCATCGGTCTTCTCGTCGAACGCGGCGCAGCCGGCAAGGCTGCCGGCGATGATGGCGAGAACGACGAGGCAACAACGGGATTTCAGCATGGCACGAACTCGATGTTGAGGCTTGGGGAATGACTTTTGAGCCGCAGGATGACACAAATGGACACCGGATGTCTTGGTCGAAAGCGTCAAACAGCGATCAGACCATCCGCCCGGCTGGCTACGGTCAACCGAAAAAAACGGCTAAAAATGAATTCGCCGCGATCACCGAAAACTGCGATTGGCATTCGTTAAACAATTCGATAATATTCGAAATATGGAAACCTTAAACGCCGCTGAAATCCTCGCCGCCCTCGGCCACGAATCCCGTCTGGCCATCTTTCGCCTGCTGGTCGAAGCCGGTCCGGCCGGCGTCAACGCCAGCGCCATCGGCGAACAACTCGGCATGGCGCCGGCCACGCTGTCCTTTCACCTGGCCCATTTGAGCCGGGTCGGGCTGATCGCCGGCGAACGCGAAAGCCGCTTCATCCACTACTCGGCCAACTTCGCGACGATGAATGACCTGATCGCCTTCCTGACCCGTAATTGCTGCCAAGGCGAAGCCTGCCTGCCCAAAACTACCTGCTGCGACACGACCGAAAAGCGTGGCGTCAAAACCGGAAAGACCGCCTGATGTCGAATCTCAAAACCGTCCTTGTCCTGTGCACCGGCAACTCCTGTCGCTCGCAGATGGGCGAAGCCATTCTCAACCATGATCTGGCCGGTCTGGTGCGCGGCATTTCGGCCGGCACCAAGCCGCAGCCCAAGGTCGCCGACGGCGCCATCGAGGCGTTGAAGTTGGCCGGCCTGCCGACCGAGGGGCTTTACGCCAAGGACGTCGAAGCCGTCATCGGCGAGCCGATCGACCTCGTGGTCAGCGTCTGCGACAACGCCCGCGAAACCTGCCCGATCTTCCCGCGCCCGGTGCCGCGCATTCACCTGCCTTTCCACGACCCGCATGGCGAGCCGCTGGAAAGTTTCATCGCCGTCCGGGACGACATCCGCGCCCGCCTGATCCCCGCCGTGCGCGCCGCGCTGGGCCTCTAAGGAGCCGCCATGACCGTCCAATGTGAAATCACCGCCAAGGTCGCCGCCGGCGCGCCGATGAGTTTCTTCGAGCGTTACCTGACCATCTGGGTCTTCCTTTGCATCGTCACCGGCATCGTTTTCGGCCAGTTTGCGCCGAACTTGTTCCAGGCCATCGGCCGCATGGAAGTCGCCCAGGTCAATCTGCCGGTCGGCCTGCTCATCTGGGTCATGATCATCCCGATGCTGGTCAAGGTCGATTTCGGCGCGCTGGCCGAAATGAAGCAGCACGTCCGCGGCATTGGCGTCACGCTGTTCGTGAACTGGCTGGTCAAACCGTTCTCGATGGCCTTCCTCGGCTGGCTGTTCATTCGCAACCTGTTCGCGCCCATGCTGCCGCCCGATCAGCTCGACAGCTACATCGCCGGACTCATCCTGCTCGCCGCGGCGCCCTGTACCGCCATGGTCTTCGTCTGGAGTCGCCTGACCAACGGCCATCCGCTGTTCACGCTGTCGCAGGTCGCCCTCAACGACACCATCATGGTTTTCGCCTTCGCGCCGCTCGTCGCCTTCCTGCTCGGCATCTCGGCAATTACGGTGCCCTGGGACACACTGCTGACCTCGGTCGTCCTCTACATCGTCATCCCGGTCGTGCTCGCCCAACTCTGGCGCAAAAGCCTGCTCGCCAAGGGGCAGAGTGCCTTCGACGCGGCCATGGAGAAAATCGGCCCGTGGTCGATTACCGCCTTGCTCGCCACCCTGGTGCTGCTCTTCGCCTTCCAGGGCGAAGCCATCCTGCGCCAGCCGCTGATCATCGGCCTGCTCGCCGTGCCCATCCTGATCCAGGTTTTCTTCAACTCGGCGCTGGCCTACTGGCTGAACCGCAAGGTCGGCGAGAAACACAATGTCGCCTGCCCGTCGGCCCTGATCGGTGCCAGTAATTTCTTCGAACTGGCCGTCGCCGCAGCGATCAGCCTGTTCGGCTTCGAGTCGGGGGCGGCGCTGGCCACCGTGGTCGGCGTGTTGATCGAGGTGCCGGCCATGCTGCTCGTCGTCAAGCTCGTCAATTCGACCAAAAGCTGGTACGAAGCAGGGTAGCCAGCCTTCGCCGCCAGCCAGGCTCAGTCCGGAATGTTCGGCTCGACCAGCTTGGCCAGCTGCTCAAGTGACTCCTGCCAGCCGAGATAACACATCTCGCTCGGAATGACCGCCGGGATGCCTTCCTGCACAATGCTCAGCTCGCTGCCGCAGGAGACGGCTTTCAGGCTCACCGTCGTTTGCATTTCTCCCGGCAGGTTCGGGTCGTCGAATTTGTCCGTGTAGCGGATTTTTTCGCCGGGCACCAGTTCAAGATATTGGCCGCCGAAGGAATGGCCGTGCCCCGTTGAAAAGTTGATGAACGACATCCGGAAATAGCCGCCAACCGTCGCATCCAGATGCCGCACCTGGCACGTAAAACCGTAGGGCGGCAACCATTTTGCCATGGCATCGGCATCAAGAAAGGCCCGGTAAATGCGCTCCGGCGCTGCCTTCAGTACGCGGTGAAGCTTGACGGTTCCTGTGCTCATGGCCCCTTCTCCTTGTCGTTCGCTGTCTGGCATTGACCGCCGCCAGAGCCGAAGGTTGCGCCAAGCCCGATTTGAAAATTGGCTGAAATTCCCGGTTGACCGTAGCAACGCTGAAAACGCCGAGCCGGAGTGCCAAAACAGGCACGGAGCCAGGAGCAAGCGACGGGAGGCGAAGTGAAATGACAAACCGATGCCTTCTAACCGTTCGGCATAACCAGCTGGCGCGGCCTTGTCGCGCCAGTCCGTGTTGATGGATGGGTTGGACGTCGTGTCCGAACGTTTTTGCTGGACAACCGACGATTTGTTATGTACAGTAAAACGTACATATCCGGAGAGCCATTATGGATGCAATGACCTACACCACCGTTCGCGCAAATCTCGCCAGCACTATGGATCGGGTTTGTGACGATCACGAAGCCTTGATTATCACCCGCAACGGCGAGCAGTCCGTGGTGATGCTCTCGCTCGAAGACTACAAAGCCCTTGAGGAAACCGCCTATCTCTTGCGTACTCCCGCAAACGCCAAGCGCCTTCTCTCGGCGGCCGCACAACTGAACACTGGGAAAGGCGTTGAGCGGAAGCTGGCAAAGTGAAGCTGATTTTCGCGGATGAGGCATGGGAAGATTATCTTTACTGGCAAAAACAAGATCGGCGTATGGTCGAACGAATCAACAACTTGATTCGGGAAACCCAACGAGAGCCATTCTCTGGCATTGGTAAGCCGGAAGCATTGAAGCATGCGCTATCAGGATTCTGGTCACGCCGAATTACAGATGAACATCGCATGGTGTACCGCGTTGAAGGTGATGACCTGTTGATTGCACAGTTGCGGTTTCATTACTGAGACGCCCAACCCTTCGGCATAACCAGCTGGCGCGGCCTTATCGCACCAGTCCGTGTTGATGGATGGGTTGGACGTCATTGCTTCAACAGAAGGGCCCACACCTTCACAGGTGTTTTGTCTCGACTGGCGCCACAAGCCAATTGTTGTTGCGGCCGTCAGCAAATCGAATCGGCGCTTCAATGAGTTCGAGCGGATCGGCGTTGTCGAGGGCGGCCAGTTGAACCGCAACGTAGTCACCGCCGATTTCCTCAACATACCCGCGCGCGAACGAACGTACGCCGCAGTGCTTGCAGAAGAGATGATGGGCAACCCGGTGACCAAATTGATAGTTGGTTAGGTCGTTTTCACCCGATAGCAGCCGGAACGCGCTGGGTTTAATGATTGCGTTCCAATTCCGGGTCTTCGTGCAGATCGAGCAATTACATCTGTTCGTGCCCAAGCTGAGATCAATATCAGCCTCGAATCGAACAGCTCCGCAGTGGCAGCTACCAATATACTTTTTGAGCACGGCGCTCTCCTAATCAGTGATCACCTTCAATGAGACGCATAACGTCGAAGTTGAGCGGCCTCGCGCGGCTTCATGCGCGAGGTCCGCTCGAACGACGGGTTATGCCTTCGGCTTCCTCGACTAGTTTGCGGAACGGATGCGGGATTGATTTTCCCGGTTCCTTCATTGCGTTCTTCAAGTAGTCGGTAATGCTCTTTCGAAGCCGTGCTGCCCATTCGGGTTCGCGGACGTCGTAAATAATTACTCTCAGATGTCGAAGGTCGAAGGGGACGTCTTCAAGTTGCGCGGACGTGAATACGACCGGCTTCCGCGCTGCATGTGCGAGGCCCAGTTCATAAAAAACATTTGCGTTCTTGCCAGACAAGTCTGCAAGCAGCAACTTTGACTTTTCAATTTGCTCCCAGATCTGTTCGACAACGCTCCCCGTCGAAAACAGTTCGTCTCCCCGAACAGGCTCTAGGCCAGCCTCCTTAATGGCCGGTACGTAGATATCCTGGTAGTAGCGGTCGAACCATTCTCCAAAGGGCATCATCACGAAGCACGTGTCCAGGAACTCCCGAACCCTCGGCTCCTTGGATAAGACCGGGGTAGGAATTTTCTCAGCTGGCGTTGATCCGGCCGACAATGCCGCTCCCGGTGTTGGTACTTCTGAGGACTGCGGGGGCGTAGAAAACGCTCGCAGGAATTTTAGGTTCTCGAGGAAGACCTTCGAAAATTGCTCGACTCGATCACGCGGGATATTGAATTCGCGGGTTAGCGTATTGAGAAAGAACTCGTCTTCGGGAATCCTCTTGCCGCCGTAATACTTCTCTACCGCCTCAAAATCCTTGACAGTTCGCGAGGCAACCAAGAGCGCTTCTGATCGCTGGCTCGGTGAACTCGGAGCAACTATATCTTGCCCCAACTTTGCAAGATGAATGGAAGCCGAGGCACCTGTCCCTGTAACAAGGCCGTACTGATTGGCAGACCGCAGAAGGTCGAGAAATCGCCAGTCGTTGGACTGACGAAAGCCAACCGCGACCGCGATATCTAGCGCTGGCATTGGGTTGCCGGCGTTCTTCTCTTCTATAGCTTTGGCAATGCCGATAGCTTCTTCAAGTGTGTTCTTTGGAAACGTCCAAGGCTTACCTTTTGCCGATGACGCATCCGCAACAACCTTCGGTCGTGGCTTCTTCGGTTTCTTAACGGCGGGTGCTTGCTGAGCCATGTGAGTCCTTTCTAGTGGCAATAGAAGGCATAACGTTGAAAATCACCGGACGTAGGCAAGCGTCGCTTGCCGGAGGTCCGGTGGATTGTGATGTTGGACGAAGCCGCTACGCGGAGAAGTCGCCTGACTGAGCCGCACGACCTATTCTGCACATTCACCCCTTCGCCATTGAGGGGAGTGATTCTGCAATATTTCGTGAGGACAAACCAGCATGACGAACACGTTGGCCGGCCACTTCGCCCGGCAATACCAAACCCATCTCAAGCATCTCAAACTCAAGGGGTTGCAACCCAAGACCATTGAGGCCTACGCCCGTGCCATCCGGCGGCTGGGCGAGTATTTCGGCCAGCAGATCGACGATCTCTCCGAGGCGCAGCTCACCGAGTATTTCAGCGACCTGATCGGGACGCACTCGTGGAGTGCGGTCAAGCTCGATCTCTACGGCCTGAAGTTCTACACCACCCACGTGTTGAAGAAACCTTGGGTGATGCCGAATCTGATCAAGCCGCCGAAGACCCAGCGCCTGCCCGACATCGTCACGGTCGACGAAGCACAACGCCTGTTCTCGGCGACGCGCACCCTTTCTTACCGAGTGTTCTATTTCACCCTCTATAGCCTGGGGCTGCGCCTGGGCGAAGGGCTGGCGCTCAAAGTCGGCGACATCGATGCCGCCCGGATGCGCGTCCAGATCCGCGACGCCAAGGGCAACCGGGATCGCTTCGTGCCCTTGCCGGCGGCGACGCTGACGGCCCTACGCCAATTCTGGCAACTGCACCGCCACCCCGAACTGCTTTTTCCCAATCGCCATGGTGGCCTGAAGGCGGCGCAGCGCGCCAAGTCGCCGCTTGATCGGGGCGGAGTGCAAACCACCCTGCGCCGGGTGGCGCAAGGGATGGGGCTAAAAAAAAGATCACCCCGCACACCTTCCGCCATTCTTTCGCGACGCACCTGCTGCAGTCCGGTTACGATATTCGTACCGTGCAGGAACTGCTCGGCCACGCCGATGTGGCGACGACCATGATCTACACGCACGTGCTCAACAAGGGTGGGCGCGGCGTGACTTCTCCGCTGGATGCAATGTAAACAACGATGTCCGAAGACCTGTTTTCAACGGCTGGCGCGCAAACCCGGCACGCCCCGCTGGCCGAGCAACTGCGCCCGCAAACGCCGGATGACGTCATCGGCCAGCAGCACTTGCTTGGCGCCGGCAAGCCGCTGCGTCTGGCTTTCGAATCCGGCCAGCCGCATTCGATGATCCTCTGGGGGCCGCCGGGGGTGGGCAAGACGACGCTGGCGCGGATGATGGCGACGCAGTTTCAATGTGAGTTCATTGCGCTGTCGGCGGTCTTTTCCGGCATCAAGGAAGTGCGCGAAGCCGTGGCGCAGGCCGAAATGTGGCGTACGCAGGGGCGGCGGACGATTTTGTTTGTCGATGAAATTCACCGTTTTAATAAAGCGCAGCAAGACGGCTTTTTGCCCTTTGTCGAATCCGGCCTGCTGACGTTTATTGGCGCGACGACCGAAAACCCGTCGTTCGAACTCAACTCCGCATTGCTCTCCCGCGCTTCGGTCTATGTCCTCAAGTCGCTCGACGAAGCCGAAATGGGTCAGCTTTTTGACCGCGCTTGCGCTCAGGCGC
Source organism: Azonexus sp. (assembly GCF_036170495.1). GTDB lineage: Bacteria > Pseudomonadota > Gammaproteobacteria > Burkholderiales > Rhodocyclaceae > Azonexus. Next base: position 7,153 of record NZ_JAVHPH010000260.1, on the reverse strand, counting down.
TGGCCGATCTGAGCTTTGACGCGGCCGCCCGCGAACGCCTGATCGGCCTGGCCGACGGCGATGCGCGGCGTTTGCTCAATTTGCTCGAACAAGTCCGCACGGCGGCACGCACGGCCGGGCTTGCCACGGTCGACGGCGAATTTATCGAAAAAACGATGGCGCAAAGCCTGCGCCGTTTCGACAAGGGCGGTGACGCCTTCTACGACCAGATCTCGGCCCTGCACAAATCGGTGCGCGGCTCCAACCCGGACGCTGCGCTCTACTGGCTGACCCGCATGCTCGACGGCGGCGCCGACGCCCGCTACCTCGCCCGGCGCATTGTCCGCATGGCCTGGGAGGACATCGGCCTGGCCGACCCGCGCGCCATGCAGATCGCCAACGACGCAGCCGAAACTTACGAACGTCTCGGCTCGCCCGAGGGCGAACTGGCGCTCGGCCAGGCGGTCATCTACCTCGCCGTCGCCGCCAAGTCGAATGCTGGCTACATGGCCTACAACGCCGCCCGCGCCTACGTGAAGCAGGACGGCTCGCGCCCGGTGCCCAACCACCTGCGCAACGCGCCGACCAAGCTCATGAAAGACCTCGGCCACGGCCACGCCTACCGCTACGCCCACGACGAGCCGGAAGCCTACGCCGCCGGCGAAACCTATCTCCCGGACGGCATGCCCGAGCCGGGCTGGTACGCGCCGACACCCCGCGGGCTGGAAGGCCAGATCGGCCAGAAGCTGGCGCACTTGCGGGAACTGGATCGCAAGGCGAAGGGGAAATAGCGAACCTGAACGTACCCCCCCTCCCCTTCAAGGGGAGGGCCGGGGAGGGGATGGGGTGCCAAAACAGGAAGGACATCAACGCGTGAAAGGCCAGACGAACCGCTGGATCATCGACAATTCGCTTCAGAAAGAATTGCGTACCCACATGACCGACGCTGAAAATTGCTTATGGCGACATCTGCGCGGTCGAAAGATCGCAGGCTTCAAATTCCGCCGTCAGCATCCATTTCTGGATTATGTACTCGACTTTGTGTGCCTGGAAAAGCGGCTAATTGTGGAAGTGGACGGAGGCCAACATCAAGATTGCGAGCAAGATCAGGTGCGTGATCGACGACTGCATGAGGCCGGTTTTCGTGTCATGCGGTTCTGGAACAACCAGGTGTTACAGGAGACTGACGTCGTGGTTGAGGCCATTTGGACGGCGTTGCACAGAGAGTTTGGGAAGGCTGGTTCGCTGATTACACCATCCCCACCCCATCCCTCCCCTTGAAGGGGAGGGGGCGTTGCACCGACCAGCACGATTGATTGCACCCGACTGGCACGCAGTCATCGCGTAGATGGGGTTGAGTTGCGTAGAATTGAAACGACAGTTTTTGAGTACGAAACGTTTTTTCTGGAGAAATGGCATGAGTTCTTTGGACGTTGAGCGCGAATACCACGCCATTCGTGCCTGGGCGAACAGCAAGATGGTCTTCGTTGAACTGAGCGATGGCCGCCAGATCGGCTTTCCGGCTGCGCGTTTCCGTTTGTTGCGCGATGCCAGCGAAACGCAGTTGGCCGAGGTCAGCTTGCGTCTGGATGGCACGGCCCTGCGCTGGGAGTCCATTGACGAAGACTTGACTGTGCGCGGGATAGTCGAAGGACATTTCCAGTTGCCGTTGCCGAAGGCGGCATAAGTTTCTGGCGCTTTGTCATTTGACTCGCTGAATCGGGCATGGACCTGATCCAGACCATCGCCCTGTCCGCCGGCCTGGCCTGGGCGAGCGGTTTGCGGTTGTATCTGGTGGTTTTTCTGGCCGGCCTGTTGAGCAATTTTGGCTACCTGCATCTGCCGGAAACGCTTTCAGTGCTGCAGAACCCGCTGGTCATCGGGGTTGCCGGGCTGATGGCTTTCGCCGAGTTGATTGCCGACAAGATCCCCGCCTTCGATTCGCTGTGGGACGGCTTCCAGACTTTCATCCGGATCCCGGCCGGCGCCTTGCTCGCGGCGTTTGCCATGGGCGAGGTCGATCCGGCGTGGGCGGTGGCGGCCGGGCTGATCGGCGGCACGATCACCGCCGGCACCCATTTCGCCAAGGCCGGCAGCCGGCTGGCCATCAACACCTCGCCCGAGCCGTTTTCGAACTGGATTGCCTCGTTCGGCGAGGAGGGCATGGTGCTCGGTGGGCTGTGGGCCATGCTCGCCTCGCCGCTGGTTTTTCTCGGTCTGCTCGTCGTCTTCCTGGCGTTGGCCAGCTGGTTGTTGACGCGCTTCTGGTCCCTGCTCAGCCGTCTGATCCGGCGACCATCACGCCCTTCGGCGTGAGAACCAAACCTTTCTTTTCATAGAGCAGCACCGGGCAGCGCTTGGCATCGTGGTAGATGCCGACGCAGTCCAGACACTGGAAGCAGGCGTCGTAGCGGATTTCGCCGGTTGGTTCGATGGCGTCGTAGGCGCATTTGGCCTTGCAGCTCTGGCAGGGCTTGCCGCACTCGACGCGGCGGGTCAGCCAGTCGAAACGGCGCAGCCGCCCGCCGAGCGACATGACGGCGCCGAGCGGGCAGATGAAGCGGCAGAAAAATTTGTAATAGAAGGCGCCGGCGACAAGCAGCGCAACGGCGTAGGCGACGAACGGCCAGCTGCGGTCGAAACCGACGGTGATCGCCGTCTTGAACGGTTCCAGTTCGTTGAGGCTTTCGCCTTGGCGCGGCACGAACAGGGCGGCCCCGACCAGCATGGCGAGGGCGACATAGCGGCCCCACTCAAGCCGTTTGGCGACGGCCAGCGGAATGTGCAGGCGCGGCAGACGCAACTTGCGGGCGAGCAGCCCGACAAACTCCTGCAGCGCACCGAACGGGCACAGCCAGCCGCAGAAGGTGCCGCGGCCCCAGACAACGAAGCTGAACAGCGTGAAGACGATGAGCAGCAGCGAAATCGGGTCGTAGAGGAAGCTCGACAGGCCCTGGCCGGATTTCAACGACTTGAGGGCACCGGTGACCTGGACGATGGAAAGCTGGCCCTGAACGGTCCAGCCGACATAGAGCAGCGTGAAGGCGAGAAAGCCGAGGCGGAAAAGCTTCAACCGGCGGGCGTCGACCGAAATCCAGCGCGGCCGGGCGAGGGCGATGCTGAGGACAATCAGTGCAGCGCCCAGGATGCTCAGGTCGAGCCAGCGCTGTTGCCAGGCCAGCATCCACTCCGGCAGCGGCTCGGGCGGGTAGGTGAACATGCGGCTGGGCGGCGCGTATTTGAGGGTGATGGTCTGGTGGGTGAGGGTGGGCAGGATCATGCCCTTGGCGCGCGTGATGGTCAGGTTCAGGTCAAGTGGGCGGCCGGGGTCGAGGCCGGCTTCGGCGTAGACGCCGAAGAGGCGTGAGGTGTTGAGTTCGGGCGGCCCGGCGATGTCTTTCGGCTCGAATCCCTGGTCGCGCAATTCGAGAAAAAGGCCATCTTGCGCCATGCTCAGGCGCGAGGACTGGGCGCCCGGCACGAAGTTGTCGTCGACGATAGGGTAACGCCCGGCCGAGGCGATCCACCACAGGTGGCGGTTCTCGAAATTATGCGTCATGGCCTCCTGGTACTGCGCCTCGCCGAGGATAGCGCGGCCGATGCTCGGCGTGTTGAGGTAGGCGATGTAGATGTCCGTGAATACGGCCTCGGGCAGGGCCAGACCTTCTTCATCGACTTCGGCGCCATCGCTGCCGACGAACAGTTTTTCGACCTCGGCGTTGCTCAGGCGCAGGTGGCCGACCATGCCGTTTTTCAGCATCTCGGCAAAGCTCAGCGGTTGATCGTCAATATCCGTGCGCACCTGCGCCGCCGGGCCGCGCTTGCTGCGGTCGGCAAAACCGAGCTTGCTTCGCGCGACTTCGAGGGCGGCGCCGAGCACGGTCTGGTTCACGATGCGCACCGAGGCGGTGGCTTTCGATACGCCGTCCAGCGTCGTCTGACCGCTGCGCGTGTCGGCCGGGCCGGTGCGATTGCGCGCCGCATTGAGGGCGATCAGGAATTGCTGCTTGATGTTGCGGCCGGCGTACTGGGTAATGAATTCGCGCAGCGGCGCTTCGCCGAGGCCGCCGAGAAAGACCGGCTCGTGTTGGCGGAGCAGTTCGACGTTCATGAAATTTCCCTTGCGGTCGATGGAGACCAGGAAATTCATGGGCGTGCCCTCGAAACCGGGGACCGGCGCCAGGTCGATGGATTCGAAAACGTAGCCGATCGGGCCGCCCTCCGGCTCCAGTTCGCTGGTCAGCGGCCAGGCGGGAATCTGGGTCAGCTTGTCCTGGACGTGCAGCGGCGGCTCGAAGCGGCGTTCGATGTCGGCCTTGCTCAGGTCGCCGGCATGGGCAGCCGGGAAGATGCCGGCAGCGGCGATCAGGCCAACGGCAGCGAGTCGGCAAAAGAACGAAACGGCTCTGCTGGGCAAATGCCGGGCAACGGGGAAAGCTATTTCCATTGCGGTCTCCGAAAATGCGCGGGCAAGGTCGGATGTGTTTTCTTATGCTGCCCATGGTACCTAAAATTTGCTGGACGCAGCGTACATCCTCTCCTCCCCCTTTATGGCCCGCAGGGCCGGTATCCCTTGGACAAGGGGGAGGTCGGGATAAGTAGAGGCTTGGCCGCCGTTGTTTGGCGGCTTAGTCGGTTGCTTAGTAGCTTCATCAGGGGGATGGGTCTGAAAACGAGGTATTTCGTGTCCCGTTTGCCCCTGCATTACCCATCCCCACCCCAGCCCTCCCCTTGAAGGGGAGGGAGTGGACATTCATGCGATTGCCCTGATGCGAAGGCCGGGCCGGCGCGGCCAGCCCGGACCCTCGCGTATAATTTCGTTTTTGGCCATTTTTTCCGGTTGACCGTAGCAAAGCTGGTCCGCCGCCGCGATTCAGGAAAACCCATGCTCGATATCCAACAACTCCGCTCCAATCTCGACGCCGTCGCCGAAGGCCTGGCCAAGCGCGGCAAGCCGATCGATTTCACCGAATTCAAAACGCTCGAAGCCGAGCGCAAGACGTTGCAGAGCCGCACGCAGGAATTGCAGGCCCAGCGCAATTCCCTGTCCAAGCAGATCGGCATGTTGAAGGGCAAGGGCGAGGATGCCTCCGCAGTCATGGCCGAAGTCGGCGCGCTGGGCGACGAGTTGAAGGCTTCTGAAGCCCGCCTCGGCGAATTGCTCGAGCAGTTCAACGCCATTCTGGCCGCGCTGCCGAATATTCCCGACGAGTCCGTGCCGGTCGGTTCCGACGAAACCGGCAACGTTGAAATCAAGCGCTGGGGCACGCCGCGCGTTTTCGACTTCCCGGTCAAGGATCACACCGATGTCGGCGAACAGCTCGGCCAGCTCGACTTCACCACCGCCGCCAAGATCGCCGGCGCGCGTTTCTCGCTGCTCAAGGGCGGCCTGGCCCGCCTGCACCGTGCGCTTGCCCAGTTCATGCTCGACACGCACACCGCCGAGCACGGCTACACCGAGCTCTACGCGCCCTACCTCGTCAATGCCGCCAGCCTGTACGGGACCGGCCAGTTGCCGAAGTTCGAGGAAGACCTGTTCAAGGTCCTGCGCGGCGATCAGGACCCGCTCTACCTGATCCCGACGGCCGAAGTGCCGGTGACCAACATCGTGCGCGACGAAATACTCGCCGCCGAGGCGCTGCCGCTCAAGTTCGTCTGCCACACGCCGTGCTTCCGTTCCGAAGCCGGTTCCGGCGGCCGCGACGTGCGCGGCATGATCCGCCAGCACCAGTTCGACAAGGTTGAGTTGGTCCAGGTCGTCCATCCCGAGCAATCGGCCGCAGCCCACGAGGCGCTGACCCGCCACGCCGAAGTCATCCTCGAAAAGCTCGAACTGCCGTACCGCCGCATGGCCCTGTGTGCCGGCGACATGGGCTTCTCCGCCGCCAAGACCTACGACCTTGAAGTCTGGCTGCCGGCCCAGAACACTTATCGCGAGATTTCGTCCTGCTCCAATTTCGGCGCCTTCCAGGCCCGCCGCATGCAGGCCCGTTTCCGCAACGACAAGAACAAGCCCGAGCTGTGCCACACCCTGAACGGTTCCGGCCTGGCCGTCGGCCGCACGCTGGTGGCCATTCTGGAAAACAACCAGCAGGCCGATGGCAGCGTCACCATTCCGGCTGTGCTGCGCCCGTACATGGGTGGGCTGGAGGTTCTTTCCGCCAGCTGAGTTGGGCGCCGGTTTAGTTCTGGTCGGCCGGGCGGGCAGGGCCAAGATCCTGCCCGATGGTCGGCAGGCGCAGCGTAGCCTCGCCTGGCTCGTCCTGGTTTGTCGCCGAGATGGTCTTGGCGGCAGCAATCCGCTTGACGTAGGCCTTGCGCCGTTCTTCGATTTCGAGCACGAGCCGGGTCAGGCTGGCGGCGATTGAAGGCGTCGGGGCGAAGGGTGCGGCGTTGCGCAGCAGGATGTCGTAATAGCTGCGGATGTTCTCGACCAGAATGACCGCTTCGCCACCGCGTGCCCGGCTCGTTTTGACCACGCTGAAATACTTGGGTTGGGCCAGTTTGGGCAGCACGCGCTTCATGTCGTACCACGAATCCGGATCGGCTTTCAGGTGTTTGGCCAGCATCCGCGCCCCATTGAAATGGCCGGGGCCGATGTTGTAGGCGGCGAGTGCCAGCCAGGTCCGATCCGGCTCGCTGACTTCCTCCGGCAGCGCTTCCTTGAGCGTATTGATGTAACGGGCGCCGGCCAGGATGCTTTCGCTCGGATCGAGACGGTTGCTGACTTGCAGGTGATCGGCCGTTTCTTCGGTGAGCATCATGATGCCGCGCACATTGGTGTAGCTGGTCGCGTTCGGGTCCCAGTTCGACTCGTGGTAGGCGACGGCGGCGAGCAGTCGCCAGTCGATGCCGGTTAGCGCCTGGGCCGCCTGAAAGGACTTGCGGAACTTGGGTAGCGTGGTCTCGACTTCGCCGAGGAACTTGATGACGTCGGCCTGGGTCAGGCGCCGGACATGACCGAGATAGCGGTCCTCCAGCCGGGCCAGCGTGCCGTCGTGCTGGATGCGTTCGATAAAGGCGTTGAGCCGTTCGCGCAGCTCCGGATTCGGGTGCCGGCCGAGTTGCCAGACAACCGGCTGCGTCTCGCTCAATGTTAGCGTCGTGCGCATATTGGGCACGTACTGGTTGGCGATTTCCTCGAAGCCCTCGTCGATGGCGACGTACTCGATTT
>NZ_JAVHPH010000259.1:0-3196 GCF_036170495.1 Azonexus sp. | reverse complement strand
ATTCTCAGCGTCGGCAAACGCCTGACGTCAAACGCGCTGGTTTCCTACGAGCAGACGCTCGGTCGCGCCGAAGGCATCGTCAAGCTGACCGTTAACCTGACCCGGCAGATCGCCGTCATTGGCCGCGCCGGCAGCGACAACGCGCTGGACATCTTCTACACCATGAGCTTCCGGCGGGCAGAAGAAAAGCCCGTCATCAAGCAAGACTGAAACAAGTCGCCGGATCATGCTGCGGCGACATGGTTTTTAACGGTTTGGTTGTCGGCCACATGCGCCAGACGCCTCATTTCAGCCCGCAAGGCGACCTGTTGCCCGGCGGTGATCATGCGCTGGCCGGTATGCCATTCATACTCGACGGCAGAATCGCCAACACCCAGTTCGTAGAGCGCCTGCGCCATCTCGCGCCAGTCATGCCGCTCGATATGCCGGCCATCGCTCAAAGCCGCGACAAATTCACTCTTGAACAAAGCTACGCTTGCAGTAATCGTCATGACAGCACCTCCAATAAGTTCAGCTTAGAGCCATCGTTCTTTGGGGTCGGTGACATATTTCACGCTGGCCATCAACCAGCCGCCAAACAACCCCGCCATTTGCCGACCATGGCCAGCAACTCGGCATGATTGATCGGCTTGGCCAGAAAATCGTCCATCCCGGCCGCCATGCAGCGCTGCTGCTCCTCGGCAAACGCGGCCGCACTTAGCGCCACAATGGGCTGCCGGGGCAATCCCTTTTCCCGCTCCCAGTCGCGGATCAAGTGGGTGGACTCGAGACCGTCCATGACCGGCATCTGCACGTCCATCAAGAGCAGATCCGTGGGCCTGCCGCTGGTGATGAAGGTCAGCGCCTCCAGCCCGTTCTCGGCGACGTCGACGAGATAACCGTCTTTCTCGAGCATCGCCTTGACCAATCTCCGGTTGACCAGATTGTCTTCAACCACCAGCACCCGGCCACGCTGTCCAAGTGCTGCGGCATCCCCGCCGGGAGCCTGATGACGCGGCACCTGGCGACTTTCCTCGCCGGCGTCGACGATGCCGGCCCGAATCCGGAACCAGAAACGCGCCCCCAGCCCCGGCTGGCTGTCGACGCCGACTTCGCCATCCATCATTTCGGCCAGACGGCGGACAATGGACAGGCCAAGGCCGGTGCCCCCGAAATCCCGGGTGGTCGAGCTATCAGCCTGCGAAAACGGCTGAAAAAGCAGTGACTGCTGGCTAGGCGAAATGCCGATGCCGCTATCGCGAACCGAAAACTCGAGGATCGCCCCGCGCTGGTCGCGGCCGACCTCGTCCGCCTCGATATCGACAAAGCCCTGCGCCGTGAATTTCACCGCGTTGCTGACCAGATTGGACAGCATCTGCCGCAGACGGATGGCGTCGGCACGGTAGCGCGCGCCGGCTTCGCCCCGCCAGATCGAGCGAACCGCCAGTTCCTTGTCGTGGACCGCCCCGGAAAAAAGCATGACGCTTTCGTCGACCAGCTGCTTCGGGTCGAAGACCGCATCGGACATCACCAGCTTGCCGGCTTCGATCTTCGACAGATCGAGGACATCGTTGAGCAGGGTAAGCAAGGTCTGGCCGGAATTGAGGATGATGCGCGCGAAGTCATTGCGCTCGTCAGTCGATACCCCGGGCATCAAGAGCAGTTGAGCCATGCCCAGGATGCCGTTCAACGGCGTGCGGATTTCATGCGACATCATCGCCAGAAACCGGCTCTTGGCGCGATTGGCTTCCTCCGCTGCCTCCTTCGCAGCATAGAGTTCAGTCACGTCGATGCGAAAACCGACGGTGAAGCCTTCCGGCGTCCGGCGTTCGAGAATCCGCAGCCAGCGGCCGTCATCAAGCTGCTGGATGATCTCGGTATCGCCCCGGCGATGCGCCGCCAGACGCCCGGCGACCCATTCGTCTACGCGACCGATGGCCTCCTGGTACTGACCGCGTTCAGCGCCGGTGCGAATGATTTCCTCGAAGTGCTTGCCGGGCACCAGCAGATCGGCCGAGCTCCGATAATACTGACGGTACTCGTCATTGAAATAGGCCAGCCGATCATCCTGATCGTAAATCACGAAGGCCTCGCCGATGGTATCGACGGCCGAGGTAAGCATGGCCTCGCTATCGTGCAGGCGCTTGCCCATTTCGGCCCGCAGCGCGAGCGAACGCAACAAAAACAGCATGAAGGCGACAAAAACAACGCTTACCCCGGCAGCCGAGCTGAGCACCACCCGACGATGGCTCAAGAAAGGCGTCAACACCTGATCGACGGCATGGCCGATGACAAAACTCAGGCCATACGCCGGCAGGCGGTAAAAGCCGTAGATTCGCTCGACACCGTCCACCTGCGCCTGTCGCCTGAAATTGCCGGTGAGCGGCGCATCGGGCGGAAGATAGGGCGCACCGACAATCATCTTGCCCATGGCGCCGGCGAAATCCGGTTCGCGCGCAATGACTTCGCCATCATCGGCAACGACCGTGCTGACCGCCTCCCGGGCAATTTTTTCACTGTAGGCGGCAATCACTCCAGGGCTGACCGAAGCCACCAGCACCCCGCTGAAACGCCCGTCGATGAGGATGGGCCGGGTGAACTGGATCGACCATTTGCCGGACACCTTGCCCTGGACCGGCTTGCTGATGAACAGCCGGTCGCCACCGGCCAGATGGGCACGAAAATGGGCCCGCTCGCCAAGATAGAGGCGATCCCGGGTTGCAGCCAGATTGGAATAAGCCAGCCAGCCCTGGGCATCGATCACCGCCACCTGAAAGGCGATGTCTTCCATGTATTGCTGGCGCCGTTTGATCTGACCGGCAAATTGATCCGGATGCCCGTCCCACTGCGTACGCAAGTCGAGCAGCATGGCATCGAGCCGCTTGATGGCCGAAGTCGCGCTCTCGGCGAAGGCCTGGGCCTGGAAACGGGTTGAATTTTCAACCTCACGCAGATAGCCCGCCCGGCTGCGTTCAAGCTCGTACCAAGTCATCGCCGAGATGAGCGCCAGGCCAATTACGAGCATCAGCCAGAGCAGCGGCCGAAGTGACGGGGCGGAATATTTTTTGTATGGAATTTGAAGCACCTGTGTCGATCATTTGATCCGGCCAGCGGCCGAAGATGTTCGGTGCAGCTCACTGGCCGAGAAGATGATGTTTACCTCGCCTATGACCAAAGTCAATAGCCCGGCTCGCCGCCTCTCCACCGGAACTCAGTG
>NZ_JAVHPH010000258.1:0-3201 GCF_036170495.1 Azonexus sp. | reverse complement strand
CGCGGCCTCGACACCCCCGGGACTCCGCTTCGCGGCGGGCGAAGCGGGAGTCCATACCCTTGCTGGATTCCCGCCTACGCGGGAATGACGGCGTAACTGCTTGGCCACGGGCCGTTTCACCGGGCCCCTTGAGAGGTGCCGAGCAACGCAGGGGCTGGCGGATAAAGGGCGAGGACTGTCTGAGGGCGCAGCCCGAGTTCCGCAGCCCCCGCCAGAACCGAGTAGCGCAGGGAACCGGCGTAGCCGGCACCGACCCAGGGTCGCCTTCTTCTTTGGCTACTTTCTTCTTGGCGAAGCAAGAAGAAAGTACGCCCGCGCCTCAAGCGCGGAAAACCCCGCTGACGAAGGGGAGCCTGCACGTAAGGGGCGGAACCCCATGCCCCGACAGCGACCATCCCTTAAGCCGCGCGCCACGCTGGTTATCAGCGCCAGCATGGCGAGCCCCCAAACCATGACCACCGGTCGCATCCTCTCCTATGGCCTGCTCGGCCTCCCCCTGGCCTTCGCGGCATTGCCAATCTACGTCCACGTCCCCCGTTACTACGCCGAAACCGCCGGCATGGAACTGGCGCTACTCGGCTTCATCCTCCTCGGCACCCGCCTGCTCGACGCCGGCATCGACCCCTGGCTCGGCTGGCTGGCCGACCGCGTTTCCCGCCCGCGCATGGTGGCGCTCGCCTTGCTGCCCTTCGCCATCGGCTTCGTCGCACTGCTCAACCCGCCGACCGAACACGCCGCACTCTGGCTGCTCGGCTCGCTGGCCCTGACCTACCTCGGTTTTTCGTCCGCCAGCGTGGCCTACCAGGCGTGGGGGGCGGACATTGGTGAGGATTCCGCGCTGAGAACCCGGCTGACCGCCGCACGAGAAGGCTTCGGCCTGCTCGGCGTCGTCCTCGCCGCGGCCTTGCCGGCTGTGCTGGCCGCCAGCCTGAGCGACGGCATCGCCCGCTTGAGCTGGATACTCCCGCCGCTATTGCTGATCGCGGCTGCCACGACCTTCAGCCGCGTCGGCGTCAAACTCCCTCCCCTTTATGTCCCGCAGGGACGGTATCCCTTGGGACAAGGGGAGGGGCGGGGTGGGGATGGGGTAAGTCGCGCCACACCCGAATCCCATCCCCCTGATGAAACGACTAAGCAACCGACTAAGCCGCCAAACAACGGCGGCAAAGTCTCTGCTTATCCCAGCCTCCCCCTTGAAAGGGGAGGAGCAAATCAGCCCTTGCTGCCCAGCCTGCGCCGCGTCTTCGCCGATCAAGCTTTCCGTCGCCTGCTGATCGTCTTCGTCGCCAACGGCATTGCCGCCGCCCTGCCGGCGACGCTCTTCCTGTTCTTCGTCGCCGATGTCCTGCAAGCCGAGTCGGCTAGCGGCCCGCTGCTCGCCCTGTACTTCATCGCTGGCGCCGCCTCGCTGCCGCTCTGGGTCATGCTGTCGGCCCGGCGCGGGCGGGTCTTCGCCTGGCTGCTGGCGATGGGCGTGTCGATTGTCGCCTTCGCCGGCGCCAGTCTGCTCGGCGCGGGCGACGTCTGGGCCTTCGCCGTCATCTGCATCGCCTCCGGGCTGGCGCTCGGCGCCGATCTCGCGCTGCCCGCCGCCATTGCGGCCGATCTCGGCGAACGTCAGGGGCAGGCCGGGGCCTGTTTCGGCGTCTGGAATTTCGTGGCCAAGCTCAACCTGGCGCTCGCCGCCGGGCTTTCACTACCCCTGCTCGGTGCGCTCGGCTATGTGCCGGGCGGTAGCGCCGGGCTGCCCGCGCTGACCTTTGCCTACGCGCTGTTGCCGCTCGCCTTCAAGGCGCTGGCCGGTGCGCTGCTCTGGCGCTGGCGCCATTCTTTGGAGATCTGATCATGAAATTTCTGCTCGCAGCTGCCTTCACCCTCGGCCTGGCCGGTTGCGCCTCGACCGGCGTCGAACAATACCGGGCCGAACAACCGGCTCTCGATCTGAAAACTTACCTCAACGGGACGCTCGACGCCTGGGGCCTGTTCCAGGGCCGTTTCGGCGAGGTGAAAAAACGCTTCCACGTCGTCATTGACGCCAAGTGGACGGGCGATACCGGCGTCCTTGACGAGAACTTCAAGTGGTCTGACGGCACCACCTCGCGCCGCGTGTGGACGCTGACCAAACAGGCCGACGGCACTTTCCGCGGCCGGGCGGAGGATGTCGTCGGCGAGGCGATCGGCGAAGTCTCTGGCAACGCCCTGCGCTGGCGCTACGTGCTGGCGCTGCCGGTCGACGGCAAGGTCTACAACGTCCATTTCGATGACTGGATGTTCCTGATGGACGACAAGGTCATGATGAACCGCGCCACCATGTCGAAATGGGGTTTCACGCTGGGCGAAGTGTCGCTGACCTTCGTCAAACGCGAGGGCGGCGCCCATGTGCTCTAACCCGGTCATCACCGACTGGCAGGGCAAGCGCGTTTGGCTGGTCGGCGCTTCAAGCGGCATCGGCGCCGCCGTTGCCCGCGAGCTGAGCCAGCGCGGTGCGCGGCTTGCCTTGTCGGCGCGCAGGGCTGAAAAACTCTCCGCCCTGGCCATTGCCGATGCCTTGCTGTTGCCGTGTGACGCCACCGACGTCGCCAGCCTGAGCGCCGCCCGTCAAAAATTGCTGGCCGCCTGGGATGGTGTTGACCTCGTCGTTTATCTGGCCGGCGATTACGTCCCGATGCGCGCTGACCACTTCGACCTGGCTGTTGCCGAACAGGTTGTTACCGTCAATTTCAACGCCGCCATGCGCCTCGCCGCCACCGTTTTGTCCGACCTCAAACCGGGCGGCGGCATCGCCTTCGTCGCCAGCGTCGCGGGTTATCGCGGCCTGCCCAAAGCGCTGGCCTACGGGCCGGGCAAGGCGGCGCTCATTCACTTTGCCGAAGTGCTGTACCTCGATCTGGCACCGAAGGGCGTCGGCGTCTGGGTCATCAATCCGGGCTTTGTTTCAACCCAATTGACCGCGAAAAACGATTTCACCATGCCGGCCCTGCTGACGCCGGAACAGGCGGCCATTGCTACGGTCGACGGGTTTAAATCGGCCCATTTCGAAATCCATTTTCCCAAGCGCTTTACCCGTTTCATGAAGCTCTTCGCGCTGCTCCCCTACCGCTGGTATTTCCCGCTCATTCGCCGCTTCACTGGAGGCTGAGATGACCCTCGACGAACTGATCGTCTTCTACAACGAATTCGCCCCGGCCAGCGTCGCCCGCT
>NZ_JAVHPH010000257.1:0-3223 GCF_036170495.1 Azonexus sp. | reverse complement strand
GGAGAGGGAAAATCATGTGCGCGAAGAGTGGTCTCCAGCGCGTCAAGAATGTATGCAGTGGTTTGCGTCATCTGCTCGGTGAAGCGAGCATCACGATGGGGGGCAATGCGTAACTGTCCGCACTGCAGCGCTCGATCTGTGCGTGTAACGTAGCTGTGCGCAAAGCGTACTTTTTGATTGTTGTCGGACATTTTTAGCGTATCGACGGCTGCGCCGAGTGCCATGACCAGGCCATTTGTCAGTTCCTGCAACTCGTGTTTTTGTTTCGTGAGAGCCGCCAACTGGGCCTGTGCTTGCGCCACCCCTTCGTTGTAGCCGTGCTTGCGGCCTCGTGCGAAGCCATCCTCAAGTCCGTTTTGATAGCCTTCTGCCTCGCCCTGCCGGCGGCCGAGTGCTTTGCCTGCGTGGCCCATTGCTATCGCGGCGTCTTGGCTTTGCCAATAGTTATCCATGTATTCCTCCTCTAGACTGGCGTATCAGTGGATTGGCTTCCGCTAGGCTTCTTGCGGCCGGCGGATGCTGATTGGCGCTCGTTTAAGTCGACGAGTCCGGTGGGCGGGTTGTTATTGCCTATAGAAATTGGCGTGTTCGCGTTCGAACTGGCCGTGTCGTTGCTGGGAGCAGAGACACCTTGGCCCATCAGATCAGATGTCGCTGGAGCTACGCCCTGGTGGCCGGCATTAACCGGGGCGTTCGCCTGGTGACGGTTACGTGAGCCATTGGGTGATCCTCCGGGGCGGCCACCGCCACCGCCGGGTGCTGGCGACCCGCTACCTCCTTCGTCGGGAAGTCGGCGTTGTTGCCGGCCAGTTGAGGCGGTTTGCTGCAACGCAGTCATTGCAACTCCACCGCGAATATTGGCTGCGGCTTGATTAGAGCCAAGATCCTGTACGCCGACATTCAGCCAGGCGAGGACGCGATCCGGTAGCGCATTCGGTAGCCCGTAAATCATGTACAGCACAGGCAGTAGCACGATGCCAAACATAATTAACCACCACGCGAAAGTCAGGAATTCAACAAGAGCACCGGGGAAAAACCCGGTCGAAGTTACGACCGCGCCCCGCATCGAGAAGAATGCTTTTGCGATGAAATCAACGACGGGGTCAGCAACTAACATCGCCGCAAACAGACCGATCACGGTCAGTGCCGGTCGGACAAAAAGCGCCATCAACAGCAAATAGCCCTGAGCTTCGGACCCAACGAATGTTTGACTCGGGCGCGTGTGCATGATTGCCCACAGAGGGGCCGCAATCGTCGTCAGTAAGACTGCCAGCACCCAGCCGACCACGGCGACCATGAAGATGGCGTACGGCAAGGATGGAAGTAGTACAGAAAAATAAAATGCGAGCGGCTTGATATAAGACGAAAGCTCTTTGAGCTGGTCGACCGGCACGGCGATTACCCAGTCCCAGAGCGGATCGGTCACACCGCGGAAATCCGCTTTGTTGCCGAGCACTTCGACGCCGCCAACCGTGCCGACAACAATCCGGAGGGCCGTTACTCCGGTTTCCAGTGAAATCTTGGCAAGTTCGACGGAAGATAGAGCAAGCACAAGATAATCGCCGACCAATTTCATTCGCGACACCGCATCCACGTTGGCGCTTGAGCCGACCGCAATGTCGGTAACGCCATTCATCGTTGTATTGACTAGGGACCCGAACTTGCTGCCGACATCGTCTTTGATTGCTGCAACATTGAAATCGGAGGCTCCATCTTTCGGTAAGGAGCTACCGAAATCGGCCGCAGGGGCGGAATTAACGTCATAGCCTTTTCCGGGTGCCTCCGATTTTTTTATGATCGCCTCAGCGATCGTTGCCACACTACCTTTAAGCGTTTGCGCACGTGCATCAGAAGGTAGGCCGGATAGTGACGGTTCGGTTGCCGAGCCGGCCGGCTCTTTTATCAGGCCCGCGATTTCTTTTCGAATCGCACCGACGCGCTGATACCAGCCTCCGGCAGAGGCCCAGCCTTCGTCGGTCATGGCTGCGACGAAGGCATCAACACCGTTATTAATCGCAGCTTCGCCACTGCTTGCTTGCGTTGTCATCTGTGTGATGAGCGCATCTTCCCGTGTTCTTACAATGCTATTGAATTGCGCAGAGTCAACATTGTTCCAGCCTGTTTGGGTCCAGTCGCTGGGCATGGTGGCGACCCAGTTGTCCAGGTCTTGCATCAACTCGACAGCAGCAGAGGCTTTTGCTGCGCTGATTCCGCTGTGCAGGGTCGAGATTGCAACGGACGTTCCAGTCACTTCAGACGACGCAGCAGGTGTGTAAGTGCTGATCTTGACTGTGCCGCAAAACGGTTCGCCGCCTGCCAGGTTGGTAGCCGCGTTGCGATCTTTGATATAGAACGTGTAGTCAGTACGGCCGTCGACTGTTGTCACACGGTCAGCCTGCGCGTTATTTGCCATCACTGCCGGATTGCCGGCCGCGTCGGCATAGATGGTATTTGCTGAGCGGGCACAGTAAGCAATAGGCAAATATGCTTTCGCAAACTCGCGCAAACCGTACGTTGAGCCGGGGGTTGCGATAGATGTGGCAACAATCCCGTCCGCTTTCAGAATGCCAAGGGCAAGTCCGGACTTGTAGATCGACGAAGCGAATCCGGCACTCCACAGCGAGATCATCAGCACAAGCATTTGGATGAAGCTGTACCCGCTCGACGAGGGCAGAAGAACCCCCGCGCCCGCAACAATGCGAACAGGCGTCCAGACGGTGCTCCATGCCTTGCCCATCGCCTCACCGTCATTTGCCGTATTGATTGCACCCATCGCAATCACGTAGGCAATGATGATCGAACCAACTACCAGAACGCCACTATTGAACGTAACGAACATTGTGGCGAGCAAGTTGCTTGATGACTGAACAGTGTTGGGATCAGCGCCGCTGACAAGCACGTCAATAATCGGCCCGAAAATTTTGCGCAGCATCAGAACAGACTGATCGGTTGGGCTCGGCGAAAAAGGCATTGCGGACATCAGAACTCCGATTTGTTTTGCATGCGACAGACTACACCTTAATGTCATTAACAGATAAAATCAATTGTCTGTTTGCGGCTATGCGAATTTTTTTTAATGTACATACAGAACTTCACACAATGTTTAACACACTGTTTAACACATTGTTATAGATGGCTTTGACGTGCTTTAATAGTTTGGCGGCATTCGATGAAAAATGGATTTTTCTTAATGTGGAGTGGAGTATGGAAAATATGATTTACA
>NZ_JAVHPH010000256.1:0-3227 GCF_036170495.1 Azonexus sp. | reverse complement strand
GCGCAGAAGGCGCGGCCGGCACCGCTCAGCACGAGAACGCGGATGGACTTGTCGCTCTGGATGCGATCCAGCGCGATGCGTAGCTCGGCGTGCATCTCGCCGGTAAAGCTGTTGAGTTTGTCAGGACGGTTCAAGGTCAGGCGGGCAATGCCGGCGTCGACCGTGAAGGTGATGGTTTGGAAGTTCATGGCGATAACTCAAATGTAGTAGCGAGGTTGCATTACGAAGCGGTTGGCCAGGCAGGCGGCATCGGGGTAGAAGGCGTTGGCGGCAGGATCGCCGCCGGTGTCATGGTAGTCTGAGTCGGCCTCCGTGGCATCGTTAACTCGGACCCGGCGTGTAAATGACCGGTGGTCAGAGTGTTATCAGATTGATTGTTGATTTTGCTGTTGTTGGAGTATTGGTGGCAGTGGATACTTCTGGAATATTTGGCGGAATGGTGTAAAGTTAGTTCAGAAATTATCGTTTTGAGGTGAAAAGATGGCTATCCAATCAGTGACTTCCAGCATCAATGCGTATGCCAATGCGGGCACTCAGAGCAGTCAGGCTACTCAGGTCCAGCAGGTGCAACAGGCCGAAAAGCGCGAGCCACGGCCGGAAGAGCGGGTCGAGCGTAGCGAAGAGCCGGCGCGCCCGGTCAAGAATGCGCAGGGTCAGGAGACTGGCACCTTGGTCAACGTGACGGCCTGATAAGCGGATTCGTAGCGGGCGGTTGGTGAGACGAAATGGCAGTGTCGCCGGCATCGGGCGCTCAATCGGCCAGCAGTGGGCTTTGGGCGCAACTCCAGTTGCAACAGGCGCGGCGTAATGCTGATCAGGCAGAGCAGCAGGCTGCGGCCTTGCAGGCTCAGGCACAGTCAGCACAGAGTGTGGCCGATCGCGCGCAGGAAAATGCCCGTTCGTTGCAGGTCGAGTCGCAACAGGCGCGAGGCGATGCCAGCCAGGCCAGACTCAATCTGGCAACCCTGAATTCGGTTGGCGAAGTACAGAGCCAGCTGGGTGAATTGCAAACGCAGATCAGCCAGGTGCTTCAGTCGGCGCCGCGGGTGGCGACAACGACAACCGTGGCACCGGTCGTCAATACGTCCGGCCAGCCGACAGGAACGCTGGTCAACGTGACGGCGTGATCTGATTTGTTGATCGGCAACGAGGCGCTACGGCGCCTGTTTTTTTGCCTGCTGATTGGCACCAGCTTTGGTATCGTTCTGTCTTATCCCTATCGAATGACATAAAAGGAATCCGACTCGTGCTTGAAAACCATTGGTGTGCCTCTGTAGACGCCACCGTTCAATTGCGTACCGGCTGCAATCCGCTCGAAAAACACGGACCGCAGGCGGTGCTCGTCCATGCCGATGCCTGGGCGCCGATGGACGCCGTGGCTGACCCGCACGATATTCGCCAGGTGGTCGATTACGAGGTGATCTTTCTGGCTATCCGAAAACTGGAGGGCAAGGCGCACTGCGAGTGCCTGGAGTCCAGCATTCTGGATGTCATGAACGCCATTTTCGGCATGGCCATCGTCAGTTCGGCGCATGTGTCGATGCGCAAGCCGCATGTCTATAACGGCCAGGGAACGCCGGCCATTTCGCTTTCCCTGACGCGCGAGCAGTGGGCCAAGAGCCAGCGGTGATCTCGGCTATCGGGGCAGTGGCCAGCAACGGCATGCTCGGCCTGGACGGCTGGCTGCCTTGGGATATTCCCGAGGAACTAGCCTATTTCGAACAAACCGTGGCCGGCGCGGCGCTGGTTATCGGTCGCCTGACTTACGAGTCGATGGATGTGGTGCCGGTCGACTCCTTCGTCGTCAGTCGCCAGCCCGATCTGGCCTTGCGCCCGGGGTGCACCCGTGTGGCCTCGGTGGAGGAGGGGTTGCGGGCAGCGCTGGCGACCGGCAAGCCGGTTTTCGTTATTGGCGGGGCTTCGATCTACGCGGCGGCCTGGCCTTATTGCCATCGTTTCTACCTGACCCGGATCGAACAGGCGTATTCCGGCGATACGCCCTTTCCGGCTGACATTCCGCTCGATGCCTGGCCGATTCATGAAGAGTCGGTCAAGGTTTTTCGGGAGCGGCATAGCAATCGGGATGTGACCTGTCGCTTCGTGCAATATCGGCAGCTCAGCCCGCGCCCATTGCCGGCGCTGCATATTGATTAGATCTTGAAATCCCGGTTGGCCGCTTATTCTTCCTTGATCAGCCGCGCCCAAATAAGGTTTCAGGCTTAAAAAAACTGCTTAAAAAAGGCTTGCGCTGGCCCGTGGTTTTTTCTATGATTAAAACGAACGTATGAATTATACGAAAGCAGAGGCCCCTCATGGAAGTCCGTACTGTCGATACCCGCGAACGCATTCTCGATGCCGGCGAGCGCTTGTTCATGGCGCATGGCTACGAGGGCACATCGATGCGCCAGATTACCGGCGAGGCTGCTGTCAATCTGGCGGCGGTCAATTATCACTTCGGCTCCAAAGAGTCGTTGATGCAGGAAGTCTTTCGGCGTCGGCTCGATTGGCTCAACGACGAGCGGATGCGCGTGCTCGATGAACTGGAGTCCGAGGCGGCCGGCCAGCCGGTCAAGCCATCGGCCATCGTCGATGCCTTTTTTGGCACCCTGTTGCGCATGGCTGGCGACGAAAACCGCGGCGGTATGACCTTTCTGCGCTTGCTCGGGCGGACGCTGACTGAACCTTCCGAGTTCATCCGCGCGTTCCTGGCGCACGAGTACCAGACGGTCATGGATCGCTACAAGGAGGCGCTGTTCAAGGCGCTGCCCGAGGTGCCCAAGGCCGAGATTGTCTGGCGTTTTCATTTCATGCTCGGCGCTACGTCCTACGCCATCGCCGGTACTGATGCCCTGCGCCTGGTCACCGACTGGCAGATCGAGGACGAGGATTCGACCGATCGGCTGGATCGCCTGGTGCCGCGCCTGATGTCTTTCCTGCTCGGCGGCTTGCGGGCGCCATTGCCGCAGTTTTGATGGATGCCACGGTCAACGGCAAAAAACGACCAAAATTAAAAAGACATAAAAGGAGACAACAGCATGTTCAATAACCTCATCCCTCTGCTCGGGGCGTTAGCCCTGGTGGCTTTGGCCGGGTTGATCCTGATTCGGCCCTTGCGCCGAAGCATCATCACCCGGCCCATTTTTTCCACCTATCGCAAGGTGTTGCCGCAGATGTCGGATACCGAGCGCGACGCACTCGAAGCCGGTAGCGTCTGGTGGGAGGGCGAG
>NZ_JAVHPH010000255.1:11383-15676 GCF_036170495.1 Azonexus sp. | reverse complement strand
TTATTGGCGCAGAAGTCTTTTCGCGCATCCTTGACTGGAGCGACCGCGGAACCTGTGTGTTGTTCGGGGACGGTGCTGGAGCTGTTGTACTGGAGGCGTCTGACAAGCCAGGCATCTTGGCCACGGCGATGCATGCCGATGGTAGCCAGAACTCAATCCTCAACGTTCCTGGCCAAATTTGCGGCGGACAAGTAACAGGTGACCCGTTCCTGCGTATGGATGGGCCGGCGGTTTTTAAATTCGCTGTACGCGTACTGGCCGACATTGCTGAAGAGGTTTGCCAGATTGCAGCTATTAAAACCAGTGATGTCGATTGGTTGATTCCACATCAGGCCAATATCCGCATCATCGAAGCAACAGGCAAAAAACTGGGCATTGACCGCAATAGGGTTATTGTGACTGTTGATCGTCATGGCAACACATCGGCCGCGTCCGTCCCGCTTGCGCTGGACGAAGCTGTGCGCGATGGAAGCATCCAGCGCGGCCAAAAGGTTTTGATTGAGGGGGTCGGCGGCGGTTTTACATGGGGCGCAGCCCTTTTCGAATTCTGACCCAGGAGACGAAACAATGTCTTTTGCATTTGTATTTCCCGGCCAAGGCTCCCAAAGTGTTGGCATGATGGCAGCTTATGGCGACTCGACAGTAATTCGTGCCACATTTGACGAGGCTTCTGCGGCTCTGGGTGATGATCTATGGGCGTTGGTTGCCGAAGGGCCAGCCGAAATCCTTACCCAAACGGTAAATACTCAGCCGGTGATGCTGACTGCCGGGATTGCTGCTTGGCGCCTGTGGCTCGACAAGGGCGGAAAAAAACCCTCGGTTGTCGCTGGTCATAGCCTCGGCGAATATTCAGCACTGGTTGCAGCTGGGGTGATTGACTTCAAGGATGCGGTGCCGCTCGTTCGCTTGCGTGCTGCGGCCATGCAGGCAGCCGTGCCAGTAGGTACTGGCGCCATGGCTGCCGTGCTTGGGTTGGATAACGCAGGTATTGCAGCAGCGTGTGCCGCAGCAGCGCAGGGCGAAGTCGTCGAGCCGGTTAATTTCAATGCCAATGGGCAAACCGTGATTGCCGGCCACAAGGCTGCCGTCGAACGCGCCATGGAAGGCTGCAAAGCTCGCGGCGCCAAGATGACAAAGGCGCTACCCGTTTCGGCACCATTCCACTCTTCACTAATTCGCCCGGCTGCAGACAAGCTTGCTGCCCGTCTTGCGGAAATCACCCTGAGTGCGCCACAGATTCCGGTGATCAACAATGTCGATGTTGCCATCGAGAACGAGCCTGACCAGATTAAGGATGCACTGATTCGTCAAGCATACAATCCGGTACGCTGGGTCGAGACGATTCAATCGATGGCTGCTTTGGGTGTCACGACCATCGCCGAGTGTGGCCCGGGAAAGGTGTTGGCCGGACTTACCAAGCGTTGTGCCGATGGGGTTACTGGTGTCGCTCTATTCGATGCCGCTTCCGTTGAAGCCAATATCGGCTTGGGGTAATCGATGCTGAAAGAAAAAATTGCTTTAGTTACCGGTGCGACACGCGGTATTGGCCGCGCCATCGCTCTCGAATTGGGCAGGCTCCAGGGGATTACCGTGATTGGCACGGCAACCGGAGATGATGGTGCTGCCAAAATTTCGGCCTATCTGACTGAAGCTGGCATCAAGGGTAAGGGCATTGCGCTGAATGTGTGCGATGTTGGGCAGATGGATTCTGCTCTCACCGATATAGCCAAGGAATTTGGTGCCATCTCTATTCTGGTCAATAACGCAGGTATTACCCGTGACAATCTGTCCATGCGGATGGGTGACAACGAGTGGGATGCGGTTATCGAGACAAATCTGAAGGCGGTTTTTCGCTTGTCACGTGGCGTCATGCGCGGCATGATGAAAGCCCGCTTCGGTCGAATAGTCAACATCACGTCGGTAGTTGGTTACTCGGGCAATCCTGGCCAGGCTAACTATTGCGCAGCCAAGGCAGGGGTGGCGGGGATGAGCCGTTCACTGGCTAGAGAACTAGGTAGTCGCAACATCACTGTCAACTGCGTTGCACCGGGTTTTATCGCTACCGACATGACCCATGCGTTGACCGAAGAACAGAAGCAGGCCATGCTGGCGACGATTCCACTGGGTCGCGCCGGTATGCCAGAAGATATTGCCGGCGCTGTCGGCTTTCTCGTATCCCCGGCTGCAGCCTATATCACAGGCACAACAGTGCATGTGAATGGTGGCATGTTCATGGATTGATTTCCTGAAGCCTTGGCTTTTGGTAAAATAGTAACGTTTTTTTTCGCACCCCTGAGGGGAAGGAGTTTTTCTAATGGATAACATCGTAGAGCGCGTCAAGAAGATCGTCGCCGAACAACTGGGCGTGAACGAAGCGGACATCAAGAACGAGTCCTCCTTTGTGGACGATTTGGGCGCGGATTCCCTGGATACCGTTGAGCTGGTCATGGCACTGGAAGAAGAATTTGAGTGCGAAATCCCTGATGACCAGGCTGAGAAGATCACCACGGTCCAGCAGGCTGTCGATTTCATCCTCGCCAACAAGAAGTAATTCAATTCTCGTTGACTTTGGCAAGGCCGACCCCAACGGTCGGCCTTGCTACATTTGCTTTCGGAGTGCACCTTGGCACGTCGCAGAGTCGTAATTACCGGCTTGGGCATTGTTAGCCCGGTCGGAAACACCGTTGAAGAAGCCTGGCAAAATATTCTTGCTGGTAAATCCGGTATTGCCACAGTCACTAAGTTCGACGCCTCAACCTTTCCGGCTCGGTTTGCCGGTGAGGTCAAGAACTTTGACATTACCCAATATATTTCCGCCAAAGACGCTCGCCGGATGGATGACTTCATTCATTTTGGTTTGGCCGCAGGGATTCAGGCTGTGCGAGATGCTGGCCTGGATAAAGAAAACGTAGTTGATCCGGAGCGCGCCGGCGTTGCCATTGGTTCCGGTATCGGGGGACTGCCTCTGATTGAGGCAACCAAGGAAGAATACACCGCGGGCGGCATTCGCAAAGTTTCGCCATTCTTCGTACCCGGTTCGATCATTAACATGATCTCGGGTAATCTATCCATTCAGTTTGGCTTCAAGGGACCGAATATCGCCCTGGTTTCAGCATGTACGACCGGCACGCACTCGATTGGCAATGCAGCGCGCATCATCGAATATGGTGACGCGGACGTCATGGTTGCCGGCGGCGCCGAATCAACCGTGTCGCCTTTGGGGCTGGGGGGCTTCTGTGCCGCTCGCGCACTATCGACGCGGAACGATGACCCGACAACAGCCAGCCGGCCATGGGACAAGGATCGCGACGGTTTCGTTCTGGGTGAGGGAGCGGGCGTCATGGTTCTCGAAGAGTACGAGCACGCGAAAGCCCGTGGCGCCAGGATATATGCCGAACTCATTGGTTACGGTATGAGCGCCGATGCCTATCACATCACTGCACCAAACATGGATGGCCCGCGCCGTTCCATGGTCAATGCGCTCAGAAACGCTGGCATAGCTCCGTCTGACGTTCAATATCTGAATGCCCACGGGACCTCGACGCCGCTTGGCGACAAAAATGAGTCAGATGCCGTCAAGGCGGCTTTTGGCGATCACGCCTACAAGCTGGTCGTCAACTCGACTAAGTCGATGACAGGCCATCTGCTGGGCGGTGCTGGTGGTGTCGAGTCCTTGTTTACGGTCTTGGCTATTCACAATCAGATCTCGCCACCGACGATCAATATCTTCAATCAGGATCCGGAGTGTGATCTTGATTACTGTGCCAATGCGGCACGGCCGATGAATATTGAGTATGGTCTGAAGAATAACTTTGGTTTTGGCGGGACTAATGGATCGCTGATTTTCAAGCGCATCTAAGTTACTTCGGCAGGAAAGTGGACGGTGCAGTTTCCGATTGTTATCGGACTGCACCGTTCGCATTTTCTGGATGCCATGTTGCTGATTGCAGTTAATTTGGCTGGTGCAGCAATTCTTGGTTTTCAGTGCACCCTGTCAATACGGATTTGTTTGTTTATTGCTGTTCTGCTGTTGGCGACACACGCTTGGTATGCCATGACGCCGGCAATCAAGTTAATCCGTCTCGAGCGGGGTGGAGAGATTTTCATTGAGCGAGTCGGTGAGAACGAATTCGTGCCGGCGACACCCAAACCAGGGGCCATCATCCACCCGTACCTGACCGTTATCCGCCTGAAAACAGCGGACGCTCGAACTGCAACCTTGATTGCCACGGTCGACCGGAAAAACAGTGAAAATTTAAGACGTTTGCGGATGTTTATGCGTTGGCAGGCGAG
>NZ_JAVHPH010000255.1:9084-11283 GCF_036170495.1 Azonexus sp. | reverse complement strand
CGACCGTGCAAATCGCTGACAATGCCGCCGCAGGTGTAGTGCGCCGCTGGAACGACGGGAATGGGTTCTTGTGCGATGTCGATACCCAGTTCTTGGCAACGGGCATGAATATTCGGAAAGTGATTGCGGATGAAATCCTCACCCTTGTGGGAAATGTCGAGGAAAACGCAATCCAGGCCGCGCTTCTTCATCTCAAAATCGATCGCGCGAGCCACAATGTCGCGAGGAGCTAGTTCGGCACGATCATCATGTTCCGGCATGAAGCGAGTGCCGTCGGGCAGGCGGAGCAGACCACCTTCGCCGCGCACTGCCTCCGAGATCAGGAAGGATTTTGCCTGCGGGTGATAGAGGCAGGTCGGATGGAACTGAATGAACTCCATATTGGCAACCTTGCAACCAGCACGGTAGGCCATGGCAATGCCGTCTCCGGTTGAGGTGTCTGGGTTAGTTGTGTAGAGATATACTTTTCCTGCGCCGCCTGTTGCCAGCAGGGTGTTGGTGGCGCCGATGGTGACCACCTCACCATCACGGTCATTCAGAATATAAGCGCCAAAGCAGCGTTTTTCACCCGTGCCCAATTTGTCGCCCGTAATCAGATCAATGGCGATGTGGTCTTCTAGAACGGTAATATTCGGATTGGCACGAACCTTCTTGGTCAGGGTGTCCTGAACAGCCAAACCGGTAGCATCGGCCACGTGAATGACTCGACGGGCACTATGACCGCCTTCGCGTGTCAGGTGGTAGCCAGCCTCGTCCTTGGTGAAGGGAACGCCTTGTTCGATAAGCCAATCTATAGCATGTCGGCCATTCTCAACGACAAATCGCGTCGCTTTTTCATCATTCAACCAAGCGCCGGCGATCAGCGTGTCCTGAATATGTGCTTCTATTGAGTCGCGACTGTCAAGGACAGCGGCAATACCGCCTTGCGCCCAACCGGATGCTGAATCTTCAAGGCTGCGTTTACTGACAAGGGCGACATTGCACTGAGAGGAAGCTAGCCGCAAGGCGGCAGATTGGCCAGCCAGTCCGCTACCAATGATGAGTACGTCAAATTTCTTCACGCTGTTCTCTATAAGAGTTATTTTGCCTCAAATATAGCACGCAGAAACCGATTCATCCGGTTACAGATGGTCACAAATAGGGATAAATACCTCTCGGCTCCATGAAAATGGCTGCGCTATACTTGTGCCATAAAGAAAGCAACAACCAAACCCCAGGGAAAACACGAGCCATGAGTGAGCGCGAGATCGATCAAATTCTGGTCGAGCGGGCGCAAGGCGGAGATAAGCACGCCTTCGACCAGTTGGTGAGCAAATACCAGCGCAAGCTAGGTCGTTTGCTGTCGCGTTTCATTCGCGATCAGGCAGAAGTTGAAGACGTTTCCCAAGAGGCGTTCATCAAGGCCTATCGCGCCCTACCTTCGTTTAGAGGCGACAGCGCCTTCTATACTTGGCTGTATCGCATTGGCATCAATACAGCCAAAAACTATCTTGTTTCACAAGGGCGTCGACCCCCGACGACAACCGAGTTTGATAATGACGAAGCGGAGACGTTTGAAGATGCGTCCCAATTGCGCGACATCAACACACCAGAAAGCCTCCTTCTTACCAAACAAATTGGGCAAACAATCAATGCCGCCATGGATGCGCTTCCGGAAGAGCTGCGGACAGCTATCGTATTGCGGGAAATTGATGGCATGTCCTATGAAGAAATTGCCGGCATCATGGATTGCCCGATAGGCACGGTTCGCTCGCGGATTTTTCGTGCCCGCGAAGCAGTGGCCGGAAAGCTCCGCCCTTTGCTTGACACGGCCTCGGACAAACGCTGGTAAGCATGAATACGGAACAAACTACTATTCAAGCGATTGTTCGCTCCCTGGATGGCAAATGGGTGCGTGTCGAGATAGAGCAGGGCGGATGTGGGCGCTGCCATGAAAAAGGCGGGTGCGGGGGGCAGCATCTCACCCAAATGTTTTGTAGCGGCCCGAAGACTTACCTGGTCGAGAACACAGTTGGTGCTAACGTGGGAGACCGTGTAAAGATCGCAATCGCAGTTGGTAGCGTGAGTCGTACTGCGAATTTGGCCTATATTTTACCGTTGACCGTAACAATAGCCGGAGCGGTACTGGGTGCCTTGTTCGGTGGTGACTTGAGTGCCATGGCTGGGGCGGGAGTTGGGCTGAGTGCTGCATTCCTTTAT
>NZ_JAVHPH010000255.1:5561-8984 GCF_036170495.1 Azonexus sp. | reverse complement strand
TGACTTGAGTGCCATGGCTGGGGCGGGAGTTGGGCTGAGTGCTGCATTCCTTTATGTCATTGCCCATTCGCACAGCCGTCGTGGAAATATCACTGAACGTCCTCATATCATTTCCCGTTCCTGATCGAAACAGGAGGTTATGTCGTCCATGAAACGCCTGATTGCCTTTTTCTGTATTTGTTTTCTTGGGTCGTTTGCCTCTGCTCAGACCCGCGGGCTGCCGGACTTTTCCGAACTGGCAGAAAAGCAGGGGGCTGCTGTCGTCAATATCAGTACGACCCACATCATGCGCGGACAGTCACAGGCGATGCCATTTCCGTTCGACGAGAGCGATCCCGCATTCGAGTTTTTCAAGCGTTTTATCCCGCGGACTCCTGGTGGTGGCGTGCCCCGTGATTTCGAAAACAAGTCGCTTGGTTCCGGCTTCATCGTTAGCAGTGACGGCTACATTTTAACCAACGCCCATGTTGTTGACGGCGCTGACGAGGTAACGGTGCGCCTGACCGACAAACGCGAATTCAAAGCAAAGACTATCGGCACCGACAAGCGAACCGATGTTGCATTGCTCAAGATCAACGCCACAGGCCTTCCGGTAGCCAAGTTGGGGGATCCGTCCCAACTCAAGGTGGGCGAATGGGTGGTTGCTATTGGCTCCCCTTTCGGTTTCGATAATTCGGTAACTGCCGGCATCGTTTCTGCAAAAGGACGCTCATTGCCGCAGGAAAACTATGTGCCATTTATTCAAACCGATGTTGCGATCAATCCCGGCAACTCAGGAGGCCCTCTGTTTAATATGCGCGGCGAAGTCGTTGGCATCAATTCGCAAATTTACAGTCGCAGTGGTGGTTACATGGGGGTTTCCTTTGCCATTCCTATCGATGTGGCTATGGAAATCCAGAACCAGTTGCGCACCTCGGGGAAGGTTAGTCGCGGTCGCTTGGGTGTTGTGATCCAGGAGGTCAGCAAGGAGCTCGCCGAATCGCTGGGGCTGGGAAAGCCGATGGGGGCAGTGGTTAACTCCGTAGAAAACAACGGTCCGGCCGAAAAAGCAGGTATTGAAGCCGGTGACGTGATCCTCAAATTCGACGGAAAGTCCATTAACAATTCTGCCGACCTTCCCCGCATGGTTGGCATTACCAAACCGGGAACCCGTTCTACAGTTCAGGTCTGGCGCAAAGGGGCAACCCGTGAAATCAACGTTGTTATCGGCGAGGTTCCCGACGACAAACTCGCCAGTGCAAAACCGCAACGCAGCACCAAGTCGGTGGAGCGACCGGCCAATCGTCTTGGTCTTGTGGTTAGCGAATTATCAACGGAGCAAAAGCGCGAATTGAAAATGAATTTTGGCTTGTTGATCGAAGATGTTCGTGGGGTTGGCGCGCGCTCCGATTTGCGTCCAGGGGACATCATTATTGCCGTTATCAGCAAGGGTGCGACGACCGAGGTCAAAACTGCTGATCAGCTCAACAAGCTTCTGGTCCAGTTCGACAAAGGCAGTAATGTCACACTGTTGATCCGGCGCGGCGAGATGCAGACTTTTATTACCATCAAAGGGCTCAATGGCAATTGAGTTGACCCTGATCAGTCGCGACTATTGCCACCTCTGCCACGACATGGCTGTTGCGCTCAAGCCTATTGCTGAAGAATTCGGTGCCTCTATCAACGTGCTGGATGTTGATGCCGACCCTGCCCTTGAAGCATGTTTCGATGAGTTGGTGCCGGTACTACTTCATGGCGACAACGAGCTTTGCCATTACTTTCTGGACGAAGCCAAAACTCGTGAATATTTGGCTGGAATCCGCTAAAATCGGAGGTCTTCTGAAAAGGGAAGGGCGCGGGACGGCGCCCTTTTTTACTGGCATCAATGGATCATATTAGAAACTTCTCGATCATCGCGCATATCGACCACGGCAAATCAACGCTGGCGGATCGTATCATTCACCTATGCGGTGGTCTTTCAGACCGCGAGATGGAAGCTCAGGTGCTCGATTCAATGGATATTGAACGTGAGCGCGGCATTACCATCAAGGCACAGACAGCATCGCTCCGCTATAAGGCGCGCGACGGCAAGGTTTACAACCTGAACCTGATCGACACGCCTGGTCACGTCGACTTTTCTTACGAAGTCTCCCGCTCGTTGTCCGCCTGCGAAGGTGCCTTGCTGGTGGTTGATGCCTCGCAGGGTGTCGAGGCGCAGACTGTGGCCAACTGCTACACCGCACTAGAACTCGATGTCGAGGTGGTGCCGGTCTTGAACAAGATCGATTTGCCGTCAGCCGACCCGGAAAATGCACGGCAGGAGATTGAAGACGTCATCGGCATCGATGCATCAGAGGCAGTCCTTGCATCTGCAAAGACTGGCCTTGGGGTCGAGGATATTCTGGAGGCCGTTGTCGCGCGCATTCCCCCGCCCAAAGGTGACCCGGACGCGCCACTCAAGGCGTTGATCATCGACTCATGGTTCGACAACTATGTCGGTGTCGTTATGTTGGTGCGCGTGGTCGATGGTGTCTTGAGACCCAAGGACAAGCTGCTCTTCATGGCCACCGGCGCGCAGCAATTGTGCGAGCAGGTTGGCGTATTTTCCCCAAAATCCGAGTCACGCGAAGCACTCCGAGCGGGTGAAGTCGGTTTCGTCATTTCTGGCATCAAGGAACTACAGGCAGCCAAGGTCGGCGATACGATCACCAGAATGGACCGCAAAGCAACCGAAGCACTCCCCGGCTTCAAGGAAATCAAGCCGCAGGTTTTCGCCGGGTTGTACCCAATTGAATCCAACCAGTATGACTCGTTGCGCGAATCGCTCGAGAAACTCAAGCTCAATGATGCTTCGCTGCACTATGAACCAGAAGTATCCCAGGCACTTGGTTTCGGTTTCCGCTGTGGGTTTCTGGGTCTCCTGCACATGGAAATTGTTCAGGAGCGTTTGGAGCGCGAATTCGACCAGGATTTGATCACCACTGCTCCCACGGTGGTTTATCAGGTTGTGATGCGGGATGGGTCAATCATCGAAGTCGAAAACCCGGCAAAACTGCCAGATATAACTAAAACCGAAGAGGTCCGCGAACCGATCATTACGGCGACCATCTTCGTGCCACAGGATTACCTTGGCAACGTCATCACGCTGTGTAATCAAAAGCGCGGCAACCAGGTTGACATGCACTACCACGGCCGCCAAGTAAAGCTGGTTTATGAGATGCCGATGGCTGAAGTGGTCATGGATTTCTTCGATAAACTGAAATCTTGCTCGAAGGGCTATGCCTCTCTTGACTACGATTTCAAGGAATACCGCGCGGCCGATGTCGTAAAACTTGACATCCTGATCAACAGTGAAAAGGTCGATGCTCTATCGCTGATCGTACACCGTGCCAACGCGCAATATCGCGGTCGTGAATTGGCAAGCAAAATGCGTGAGCTTATCCC
>NZ_JAVHPH010000255.1:0-5461 GCF_036170495.1 Azonexus sp. | reverse complement strand
CGACCCTACTGGTTGGTGATTTTATCTTGGTGAATAAGTTTACTTATGGCATTCGCCTGCCGGTAATAAACAAGAAAATTATCGACATCAACTCCCCACAGCGTGGCGATGTTATGGTTTTTCGTTACCCGGAAGATCCCTCGCTCGACTACATCAAGCGGGTCGTAGGTTTGCCTGGCGACACCGTGACCTATCAGAACAAACGACTGACCATCAATGGACAACCAGTTCCGACGCAAAAAATTGGTGACTATTTGCACCCGGAGCGGCTGTATTACTCAGAGCAATTCCTTGAAAAAATCGGTGAAATCGAACATCGTGCGCTGAAAGATGCTGATGCTCCAGCTTTTATTCCCGATGCAGCACGCTTTCCACATCGCGAAAATTGCACTTACAATGCCGCTGGCGTGAGTTGTAAGGTGCCGGTTGGTCACTATTTCATGATGGGCGACAATCGCGACAACAGCCGTGATAGCCGGGCATGGGGTTTCGTTCCAGAGGCAAACATCGTTGGCAAGGCGTTCTTTATCTGGTTGAATTTCAGCGATTTTAGCCGGATCGGTTCATTCAGGTAAGGGGATATGATGAGAAACCAACGAGGCGTTGCCCTTTCTGGGCTGTTATTCTGGAGCATTGTTCTTGTTTTGGTGGCCGTGTTGGGCATGAAAGTGGCGCCAACTTTTATCGAGTATCAAAAACTCGTAAAAGACATCAAGGCGACTGCCACAAAAGCCGGGCCAGACTCAACTGTTGCCGATATTCGTTCATCTTTTAACAAGTTTGCGGAAATCGACATGCTTGAATTCGAGGGAAGCGATCTGGATATTTCTAAAGATAACGGCAGGATCGTCATTTCGTTCGAGTATGAAAAACGCATCCCGCTTTTCTGGAACGTCGGCCTAATAATCGACTACAAGGGGTCGTCTGCGAACTAAGGCATGACTGCATCGTCTGTCGCTCATCAACTTGGCCACTCGTTTTCCGACCCGCTTCTTCTTCGGACCGCGCTGACCCATCGCAGCTTTGGTGTACCGAATAACGAGCGCCTTGAGTTTCTCGGTGACGGTATTCTCGATTGCGCCATTGCCGCCTCGTTGTTTCGCCGTTTTCCAGACCTTCCTGAAGGCGACCTTTCCCGGTTAAGAGCCAATCTTGTCAATCAGGATGCCTTACACCAGTTGGCCGTCGGCCTGAATATCAGCGCAGCCTTGCGACTTGGTGAAGGCGAACTGAGAAGTGGCGGGGCGTTTCGTCCCTCTATCCTTGCTGACGCACTGGAAGCCTTGTTCGGTGCTATTTATCTAGATGCCGGGTTTGTGGTGGCGCAGGCTGTTATTGACAACCTCTATGCACCATTGCTGGCCAAGCTAAAGCCCGGTGAGTTTCAGAAAGATGCAAAAACTCGTCTGCAGGAATGGTTACAGGGGCGTAAAAAGCCATTGCCACGCTATCAACTGATGGAGGCGACGGGCGCTGCCCATGAGCAGCGTTTCGAAGTGGCCTGCGAAATCCAATCCCCATCATTGCGAACGGTCGGTCATGGCTCAAGCCGGCGTATTGCCGAACAGGTTGCAGCCGACAAGGCGCTGAAAGAACTTTCCGCATGAAAAAATTCCGTTCCGGATATATCGCCATCGTCGGTCGTCCCAATGTTGGCAAGTCGACTTTGCTTAATAAGTTGATCGGCGAAAAGATCAGCATCGTCTCGCGCAAGGCGCAGACCACGCGCCACCGCATTACCGGCATCCTGACCAAGGACGATGCGCAGTTCGTATTTGTCGATACCCCGGGATTTCAGACGAAATACTCGAATGCCCTGAACCGGGCGATGAAT
Source organism: Azonexus sp. (assembly GCF_036170495.1). Taxonomy (GTDB): domain Bacteria; phylum Pseudomonadota; class Gammaproteobacteria; order Burkholderiales; family Rhodocyclaceae; genus Azonexus. The sequence continues at coordinate 3,627 of NZ_JAVHPH010000255.1, read as the reverse complement.
CGCGGCGTGACACAAACGCTGAGCGATGTTGACGTCGTTATTTTTGTCGTTGAAGCCGGTCGTTACGATGCCAAGGATAAAGCTGTCGTGCGCCTGTTGCCCAAGGACCGTCCGGTCATCCTGGTCGTCAACAAGACCGATTTGCAGAAGGATCGCGCCGCCTTGTTGCCATTTCTGGCTGAGGTTGCCGCCGATCACGAGTACGCCGCGGTTATCCCGGTTAGCGCAGCCAAGGGGCGGCAAACCGATGATCTCTTGAACGAGGCCAAGAAACATCTGCCCAACGATGGCCTGATGTTCCCGGAGGATGACCTGACCGATAAGAGCGAACGTTTCCTCGCTTCTGAATACATTCGCGAAAAGGTTTTTCGCTTGCTCGGAGATGAATTGCCGTATGCCACGGCAGTGGAAATCGAGCGATTTGAAACTGAAGGAGACCTGCGCCGGATTTTCGCCGCTATTGTAGTTGACCGTGAGGGCCACAAGGCCATCGTCATCGGCAAGGGTGGCGAGCAACTCAAGCGCATCGCCTCTGAGGCGCGGCAGGATATGGAACGCCTGTTCGATGGCAAGGTTTATCTGGAAATCTGGGTCAAGGTAAAGTCGGGCTGGAACGATGACGAGCGCCTGCTGAAGAGCCTCGGCTACGAATGAACCTGCGCAGCAAAGTCGACGGCCAGCCGGCTTACGTTCTGCATAGCTATCCCTTTCGCGAAACCAGCCTCATTGTCGAAGTTTTTTCCCGCGATTTCGGGCGGATGGCCTTACTGGCACGTGGCGCGCGCCGCCCGCGCTCGGCGATCCGCGGACTACTCATGGCTTTTCAGCCGATTGAAATCGGCTGGGCGGGCAAGGGAGAAGTGCTGACCCTCATGAAAGCCGAGTGGCAGGGTGGGCAGCCCTTGCTCTCTGGTGAAGCGCTGTTCTGTGGCTATTATCTCAACGAACTGCTGATGCATCTTTTGCCGCGCGAAGACGCGCACGAGCAACTATTCGCCCACTACACCAGGATGCTGGCCCGACTGGCAGCTGATCCGTCGGGGAAAGTCCGCGAAGCCGACTTGCGTAGCTTTGAAAAGGCGCTATTGCAGGAACTGGGTTATGGCCTGACGTTGAGCCACGATAGTGCCGGCGGCCCGATCCACCCTGAAGCGTTTTACACTTACCGCATCGAGCAGGGGCCGGTACGTCTCGAACATGATGCCGGTGCAGCCCAGGTCGTCATTGGCAAGACCTTGCTCGATATTGAGGCTGAAGACTTTTCCGACCCGCGTTCGCGCTATGAAAGCAAGGCCTTGATGCGCACGCTGATGGCTTATTACCTGGCTGGCAAGGAACTGGAAACACGCAAAATATTCAAGGAGTTGCAAGAGCTATGATCGAACTAGGCGTCAATATCGACCACGTGGCGACCATTCGCCAGGCCCGCCGTACCTATGAACCGGACCCCGTTTGGGGTGCCGTCGAAGCCCATCTGGGCGGAGCCGATGGCATCACCGTGCATCTGCGCGAAGATCGTCGTCATATTCAGGACGTCGACGTTCGGCGCCTGCGTGAAAGCACCCAGATCAAGCTCAATCTCGAAATGGCGGCGACCGACGAAATGGTCGGCATTGCCCTTGGTCTGAAGCCCGAAATGGCCATGCTGGTGCCGGAGGGGCGCCAAGAGGTGACGACCGAAGGCGGCCTCAACATTCTGGTGCAAGAATCGCGATTGAAGGGTGTCATCTCGCGCCTGGCTGACGCCGGTATCCTAACCAGTGTATTCATCGATGCCGAAATAGCGCAAATCGAAGCTGCAGCCCGGATCGGCGCCAGCGTCTGCGAAATTCACACGGGTCCCTATGCTCACGCCTTTTACGACCAAGGCCGCGACGCCAAAGCGCCGGCCGTACTCAGCGAACTCGACAAGATCCGCATCGCCGGGCAGACAGTGTGCCAACTCGGCATGAGGTTTAATGGCGGGCATGCGCTGAATTATTACAATGTTCAACCAATCGCCCGACTCGCCGGCATAGGCGAACTGCACATCGGTCACGCCATCATCAGCCGTGCCATATTCATTGGTCTGCGCGAAGCCGTCCGTGAAATGAAAACCCTGATGCGCGAAGCAGCGAATTCGCCCGAATGATCTACGGCATCGGCACCGATATCGTCGCTGTTTCTCGTCTGCGCGACATGTGGGAGCGGCATGGTGACAGGGCGCTGGCGAAACTGCTGGCTCCCCAGGAAATAGACGAATTCGCCAAAGCCGCTGACAAAGGCCGCTTTCTCGCCAAGCGTTTCGCCGCCAAGGAGGCCTTCAGCAAGGCGCTGGGCACTGGAGTGCGCCCGCCGGCCACGCTGACAGCCATTGCGGTCGGCCACGACGAGTTGGGCAAGCCGGAATTGATCTTCCACGGTCAACTGGAAAAAATGCTCAAAAACAAAGACCTGATTGCCCACCTTTCGATCAGCGACGAAGCGGAATACGCCGTCGCCTACGTTATTCTGGAGCACGCATGACGCACTTGCCACTCGGCCCGCTGATGATCGACATCGCCGGCACCGAACTGACCGATCTTGACCGCGAACGGCTTTGCCATCCGCTAGTCGGCGGGGTCATCCTGTTTTCCCGGAACTACGCCAATCCGGAACAGTTGTCGACCCTGACGACCGCCATTCATGCCCTGCGCACCCCGGCCCTGCTCATTGCCGTCGATCACGAAGGGGGCAGGGTGCAACGCTTCCGCGACGGTTTTACCCGCCTGCCGGCCATGGCCACGCTCGGCAAACTGTGGGATGAGAACCCCGAAGAGGCCACTGCCGCCGCCAGGCAGGTGGGCTATATCCTGGCCGCCGAACTGCGCGCCCGCGGCGTCGATTATTCCTTCACCCCCGTGCTTGACCTCGACTATGGCCCGTCGCGCATCATTGGCGACCGTGCCTTCCATCGTCAACCGGTAGCTGTTATCGACCTGGCCAAGGCGCTTGGCGAGGGTTTGAATTTGGCAGGAATGGGCAGTTGCGGCAAACATTTTCCGGGCCACGGTTATGTGATTCCCGATTCGCACGTCGAACTACCCGTCGATGACCGTGCGCTGGAAGCCATACAGGAAGACATGCTTCCTTACCGACAGCTAGCCCTCGGCGGCGTAATGGCCGCCCATGTCATCTACAAATGTTTCGACTGCAATACTGCTGTATTTTCAAATAAATGGATAAGTTATTTGAGAAATAACATTAAATTTCGCGGCGCGGTATTTACTGACGATTTGTCTATGGCCGGCGCCGGTGTGGTCGGCGACATGCTCAACCGCGTCGAGACAGCCTACAACGCCGGGTGCGACATGCTGTTGGTGTGCAATGCTCCGGATGTTGTCGGCGATGTGCTTGAAAGCTGGAAGCCGGTAATCGATCCTCTGCGCGGAAAACGTGTTGAGGCACTGACTCCCCGGTCTCCTGCAAAGGACTGGCAAGTATTGCAGGCCGATAGCGGCTATCTCGCCGCCCAGCAGGCCATCGCAAAACTGATGGCTTGAAACGCATTCGGGCAGCCGAAGCTGCCCGAATCAAACACTGAAGAAGCCGCAGATTACTTGACGCGGTTCTTGTATTCGTCGGTGCGGGTGTCGATTTCGATCTTGT
>NZ_JAVHPH010000254.1:0-3231 GCF_036170495.1 Azonexus sp. | reverse complement strand
CGGCGGGCCATGCGTCTGGCTTTCCTGGCGTGGCTGCGGATTTGTTGCTGGGCGAAGTCCTTGAGCGGAACGGGTAGGGTGTCGCCCAGCGTGTAGATGGCGGCGGTGAATTCGAGCAGCAGGCGCGGGTATTCCTTGACGGCGAGCAGGCCGATGACAGACTTTCTGGCATTCTGGGCGCGGCGTTGTGCTGCTTTGCGTAGGCGCTTGATGTCGCGATTGTCCGGAAAGGCTGCGGCGATGGGCGGCAGGGTTTCTTCAAGGAAGACGTCCCAGTTGCGCGCGTCGCCCAGTGATCCGGCCAAGGTTTGCCAGGTCTGGCCGTAGGCATTGACAAACTCTGGTGGCAGTACGGGGGCGAAGAGCTTGATTGCCGAACGCAGCCGGCGTAGCGCGACTCGGGCCTGGTGGATAAATTCCGCTTCGCCGCCGGTCAGAAGGCCTTTTTCGTTGCGCTGGAAATGTTCGAGGCAGCTAAGCGCTATGCTGCGGAAGGCTTCCACCGGGGTTTGCTGCTCATCGATCGGCACCGGTTTGCTTTTGAATGGCCGCAGCGGTTCGTTGAGAAACAGGGCGTATCCACGTTCGGCCTTGCTGGCGATGGCGGGGAAAAGATCGAGGTCTTTTTGAAGCTGGCGGCTGAGGTTGAAGATGTCGTCGACCTTGCCGGAGAGCAGTTCGAGCTCGATTTCGCAGATCGGCGTCCGTTGACCGCAGCTTTCGATCTGGCCGCGGTCGATGGCGAGTTCGATGAGCGATTCGCCAAACGGCACATTCCAGACCTGACGCCGGAAATCGGTGGTGAAAATGGGTTCGAACTGATTGACGCGCTGTTCGAGAAAGTCGCGGAAATCGTCGGCATCAACATGGCTGAAATCGAAAATGCCCGGCGTGGCCGGCGCTTCCCATTCGCTGCGCATGGCCAGTCCGCCGCTCGCCGGTTCAGCCGATTTGACGGTGCATAGCCATTGCCAGCCCTTTTTGCGGAAGCGCAGGGCAACGTGCCGGGCGTGAAGCTCCAGCGCCGGGGTGTCGAAATAGGTGTTCAGCAGATGCAGTTTCTGCGGCTGAATGTTGGCGAGAATCGGATGGTCGGCCAGTTTGCGCGCGGCTTTCGGGCTGAGTTGGAGCTTGAGTTCAATTTCGGTGCTCATCGTTCAATTCCTTGGGATGGCGGGGCCGGTTGCGCCGTCAAAGCCCAGTTCGGGCAGGACGGCCAGTTCTTCGGCAGTCTGGACGCCTTCTGCGATGACGGTCAGGCCGATATTGTGCGCGATGCTGCACAGCCCTTTGATGAAGGCCTGGTTACCGGTTTGCGTGTCGATGGCGCGAATGAAGCTGCCGTCGACCTTGAGATAGTCGAGGCCGATGCCGTGCAGGCGACCGATCTCGCTGAATTGACGGCCGAAATGCTCGATGCCGAGCCGGCAGCCGAGGGGGCGCAGGGCGTCACAGAATGCATGGAATTCATCGAAATGCTGGAAGGCGCCGATTTCCGACACTTCCAGCCAGAGGCGGGGGGCCAGATCCTTGCGGGCGGCGATTTGAGCGAACAGGCGAGCGCGGAAGGCGGCGTCGAGAATTGACTCGCCTGACAGGTTGACCGCAACAGCCGGCGCGCCGGCGGCAATACGTTCCAGCGCCAGACGGGCGGCGGCGAGGTCGAGCTCGGTGGTCATTGAAAGACGCGAGGCCATCGGCATGAAGCTGCCGGCGGTCAGCCATTCGCCATCTTCGGTGGTTTGCAGGCGCAGCGGGCATTCAAAGTGGAGCAATTGCCCGGCATTGCCGGCCACCGGGAAATCGATCAGGCGCAGGCGCTGGGTCTGGATGGCGCCTTCGAGCAGTTTCTTCCAGTCGGCGTTGGAGGTGGCATGTTGATCGCAATCGCTTTCGGCACGGCACCAGGCCAGTCCGCTCTGGCCCTCGGCCGAGGCCAGCGCGGTGTCGACGCGGGAGAGCAGGCTGCCTGTCGTCTGGCCATGCAGATAGACGCCGCTGGCAATGTGGCCGATGCGCTCGCCGTCGATCAGACCGGCCGCCGTCAGATCGTTTAGCGCGTGCAGCAGTATCTCGGCATAGGGTGCCGGGTCCTGAACGCCCGGCAGGAGCAGGGCGAAATCGGCGCCGTTGAGGCGGGCGGCGGCCGCATTCGGTTTTTCCGCCGCCAGTCCGTTCAAGGTGCTGCCGAGTCGACGCAACAGTTCATCGGCCATTTCCCGGCCGGCCCGCTTGTTGATGCCGGCCAGATCGGCCAGACGCAACAGGACCAGCGAGCCGGATGCGGCAGCGTCGTCGTCGCTCAGGGCGGCCGCCAGCTGATTCATGAAAAAGGCGCGGTTAGCCAGGCCGGTCAGGCTATCGAGGTTCGCTTCGCGGCGAACCTGTTCAAGACGGGCGGCCTCTTCGGCAAACATGGCCTTGAGGCGGTCGACCATCGCATTCATCGCGCTGGCCAGGCTTTTCAACTCGGGCGTTGAAGGCTCGGGGATGGTTGTGAAGCGCCGTTCGCAGATGGCTTGCGCCTGCCCGACCACGGCATCGAGCGGGCGGCGGATACGGCGCAGGAACTGCATGCCGAGCCAACCCATAAGGCCTCCGCCGATGGCAAACCAGCCGAGCAGCTTGAGGGCGCCATGCCATAGCTCTGCATAGGCAAAATGGCTGTGGCTGATCAGCTCTATCGTGCCGAACTGGTTCCAGCCTGACGATACCTGTGCCTGCCCCGGCAGCGACTCGATCGGGAAAATGCGAATGAACCACTCGGGGACGTTCCCGGCATCCAGCGGGCTGGTTTTTTCAATCATCGTCTTGCCGTTCGGATCGATCAGCCGAACAGTCGCATACTGGCCGCTATCGAAAACGGCCGCGACCTGAAGTTCAACCGTCACCGGATCCTTGTCGAGTTGCGACATCGCGAGGGCGAGGGTGGCGGCGTTGTCATTATTCTTGATGGCCAGTTGGCGCTCCAGATAGTGACGGGCCGTCAGCGTGCTGACGATGAAGCTGCCGGCAAAAGCGATAACGGTGCTGGCGATGACCGCGAGCCAGAGTTGTCGGAATAAGGACATATCAATTACCTCACTGGAAGCCTTCAGCGCGCGCCCGGGCCAGCAAATCCTGCCAACGGGAGAGATTGCTCTGGCTGGCGTTGTTGCCGGTGCCCAGCCACAGCCCCGCGCTGTTGAAACTGAAAATGGGTGAAAGATCGCTGCGCCGCGAGGCGGGCAG
>NZ_JAVHPH010000253.1:0-3245 GCF_036170495.1 Azonexus sp. | reverse complement strand
CATTTTCGACGCGCAGTGCCTGCTCTTCGAGGCCAAATGTGTAGCGCAGCATCATAGCGACCGACAGGATGGTGGCCAGCGGGTTGGCAATCCCTTTGCCGGCGATGTCAGGGGCCGAGCCGTGCGATGGCTCGTAGAGTCCCTTGTTGTTATCGTCGAGCGAAGCTGACGGCAGCATGCCGATCGAGCCGGTCAGCATCGATGCCTCGTCGGACAGAATGTCGCCGAAGATGTTGCCGGTGACCATCACGTCGAACTGCTTGGGCGCTTTAACCAGTTGCATGGCAGCGTTATCGACCAGCATGTGGCTGAGCTCGACATCCGGATAATCCTTGCTGATTTCGATCATCACGTCGCGCCACAGTTGGGTACACTCGAGCACGTTCATCTTGTCCACCGAGCACAGGCGCTTGTCGCGTTTTTGGGCGGACTGGAAGGCGACATGGCCGATACGACGAATTTCCGACTCGCTATAAACCATAGTATTGAAACCGACGCGCTCGCCGTTTTCTTCACGGATACCGCGCGGCTGGCCGAAATAGATGTCGCCAGTCAATTCGCGAATGATCAGGATATCCAGCCCGGCCACTACTTCCGGCTTGAGCGTCGAAGCATTGGCCAGTTCCGGATACAAAATGGCTGGACGCAGGTTGGCAAACAGGTTCAGATCCTTGCGGATACCGAGCAGGCCGCGTTCCGGGCGCTTTTCACGCGGCAGCGTATCCCACTTCGGACCACCAACGGCGCCGAGCAGGATGGCATCGGCAGCGCGCGCCAGCTTTTGCGTCGCTTCCGGGTAAGGATGGTCGGTCGCGTCGACCGCACAGCCGCCGAGTAGCCCTTCTTCCATCTCGAACTTGAGATCGAGTGCTTTCAATACGCGCACCGCTTCAGCGGTAATTTCAGGGCCGATGCCGTCACCCGGTAGAACACAAATCTTCATGGTTTTTCCTTATTACGCAAACAGCCAGGGCTGGTTGATACGGCGTCTTTCTTCGAATTCGCGAATTTTTTCGGCGTGACGCAAGGTCAGGCCAATGTCGTCCCAGCCATTGATCAGGCATTCCTTGCGGAAGGCATCGATCTGGAATGGAATGCCATAACCATCGGGGCGAATCACTGCTTGCGCCGGCAGGTCGACGACCAGCTTGTAACCGGGCGTCGCTTCGACCTGTTTGAACAAGGCTTCAATTTCAGCAACCGGCAGCACAATGGGCACGATGCCATTTTTGTAGCAGTTGTTGAAGAAGATGTCGGCAAACGACTCGGCGATGATGGCCTTGAAACCAAAGTCGAGGAGCGCCCACGGCGCATGTTCGCGCGAACTGCCGCAGCCGAAGTTGGCGCGCGTGAGCAGCACTTCGGCACCCTGATAGCGCGGCTGATTCAATACGAAATTGGGATTCTTCGGGCGACCGGAATTATCCTGCCCGGGTTGCCCGACATCCATGTAGCGCCATTCGTCGAAGGCATTCGGGCCAAAGCCGGAACGCTTGATCGACTTGAGAAACTGCTTCGGGATGATCGCATCGGTATCGACGTTGTTGCGGTCGAGTGGTGCCACCAAGCCTTCCAGGCGAACGAATTTTTCCATTTATTCCACCACCTTCTGCACGGCTTCGCCACCTTTCTTGAGGGCGCCGCCGACTGCCTCTCCACCCTTTTTCAGGCCATGCTCGACCGCTTCGCCACCCTTCTGGATAGCCTCCCCGGTCTTCTCCGCGCCGATGGCGACATCCTTCTTGACGCCCTGGGCGGTATTGCAGGCTGCGAGGCAAAGCACCGCTATCGAGACAAGCATTTTCTTCATGATCGTCGCTCCTCCTAGAGAACGTCGCGCACGTCGGCGAAACGACCAGCAATCGCAGCCGCGGCAGCCATCGCCGGACTGACCAGATGGGTACGTCCGCCCGGCCCCTGACGGCCTTCGAAATTGCGGTTGGAGGTCGAGGCGCAACGTTCGCCGGGCTCCAGACGGTCAGCATTCATCGCCAGACACATCGAACAACCCGGTTCCCGCCACTCAAAACCAGCCGCGATGAACACTTTGTCCAGTCCTTCCGCTTCGGCCTGACGCTTGACCAGGCCGGAACCCGGCACAGCCAGCGCCAGCTTGACGGTTGCCGCGACATGGCGCCCCTTGAGCACGGATGCCGCCTCGCGCAGGTCTTCAATGCGCGAGTTGGTACAGGAGCCAATGAACACCTTGTCGATGGCGATATTCTGGATCGGTGTATTGGGATTAAGACCCATATATTGCAGGGCGCGTTCCATGCCTTCGCGCTTGACCGGGTCGGTCTGCTTGGCCGGATCGGGAACGACGGCGTCGATGGCGACGACCATTTCGGGCGAAGTACCCCAGGTCACCTGCGGACGAATCTCTTCGGCCTTGAGCGTGACGATGCGGTCAAACTGCGCGCCAGCGTCGGAATGCAGCGTGCGCCAGTAGGCGACCGCTTTTTCCCAGATGTCACCCTTCGGCGAGAACGGGCGGCCTTTCAAATAATCGATGGTTTTGTCGTCGACCGCGACAAAGCCCATGCGCGCACCGCCTTCGATGGCCATGTTGCACAGGGTCATGCGACCTTCCATGCTCAGGCCACGAATGGCGCTGCCGCCGAATTCGATGGCGTAACCGTTACCGCCGGCCGTGCCGATGGTGCCGATGATGGCCAGCGCCACATCCTTGGCGGTGACGCCCTTGCCGAGCTTGCCGTCGACGGCGATCAGCATGGTCTTGGATTTCTTCTGCAGCAGGCACTGGGTGGCCAGCACGTGCTCGACTTCCGAGGTACCGATGCCATGCGCCAGACAGCCGAAGGCACCGTGCGTCGACGTATGCGAATCGCCGCAGACGACGGTCATGCCGGGCAGCGTCGCACCATTTTCCGGACCGACGACATGGAGAATACCCATGCGCTGATCCTTGAACGGGAAGTAGGCCAGGGCGCCGACTTCGCGGATGTTGGCGTCGAGTGTTTCAACCTGCTGCCGCGAAATCGGATCCTTGATGCCTTCGTCCCAGTGGTCGGTTGGCGTGTTGTGATCCGGTGTCGCGACGATGGACGAAACGCGCCACGGCTTGCGGCCGGCCAGCTTGAGGCCTTCGAAAGCCTGCGGACTGGTGACTTCATGGACGAGGTGACGATCGATATAGAGAAGGGCCGTGCCATCAGCTTCCTGATGGACAACGTGGTTCTCCCAAAGCTTGTCGTAAAGGGTCTTCGACATGGTGCGTAAAGTGG
>NZ_JAVHPH010000252.1:2748-46134 GCF_036170495.1 Azonexus sp. | reverse complement strand
GTTCGCTGTTCATCTGCGACACGCATGTGAACGAAAATCCGAGCGCCCAGGAAATTGCTGAAATGACGCTGATGGCGGCCGAACAGGTCAAACGTTTCGGCAGCCATCCGAAGGTTGCCCTGCTCTCGCATTCCAATTTCGGCTCCAGCAATTCCGAATCGGCCCGCAAGATGAGTGTCGCCGCCGGGCTGGTCTTGGCCATGTCGGGCGGCGAACTGGAAGTTGACGGTGAAATGCACGGCGACTCGGCGCTCAATGAAGATCTCCGTCGCGCCGCCAATCCGGATTCGCCGCTCAAGGGCGAGGCTAACCTGCTGGTCATGCCGAACATCGACGCCGCCAACATCTCCTACAACCTGATCAAGATGACCGGTGGCGAAGGCGTTACCATTGGTCCCATTTTGCTCGGCGCAGCCCGCCCGGTGCATGTGCTGACCTCGACGGCTACCGTGCGTCGCCTGGTTAACATGACGGCGCTCGCTGTCGTGGAGTCCATGGAGCGCTAAACCAGGCTCGATCAAAAAGGCGCGGGAGGGAAACCTCGCCGCGCCTTTTTATTTTTGGCCCCATTTCCCAGTTGACCGTGGGATTTCGGCCAAACGCCGAGTTTTACTCAGTTAGCCCGGCCAGGATTTTGCCGTGAATGCCGCCAAAACCGCCGTTGCTCATGACCAGGATGTGGTCGCCCGGTTGCGCCGCGATGACGATCTGATCGACTAGTCGGGCCAGGTCGTCTTCAATGACGGCGCGCTCGCCCATCGGCGCCAGCGCCTCGCGCGCATCCCAACCGAGGTTGCCGGCATAGCAAAAAGCCATGTCGACTTCGCGCAGGCTGTCCGGCAGTTGCGCCTTCATCGTGCCCAGCTTCATCGTATTCGAGCGCGGCTCCAGCACAGCCAGGATGCGGGCCTTGCCAACCTTGCGACGCAAGCCGGCGACGGTCGTCGCGATGGCTGTCGGATGGTGCGCGAAGTCGTCGTAAACCGTCACGCCACGCACTTCGCCGCACACTTCCATGCGCCGTTTGACATTGACGAAGCGCGACAAAGCGTCGAGCCCCTGCTCAAGCGGCACGCCAACATGGCGGGCGGCAAGCAGCGCGGCACAGGCATTGGCCCGATTGTGGTTACCAGAAAGTCCCCAGACCGTCCGCCGAACTTTGCCGTCAGGCGAGTGCAAAACCAGTTCGCCGCGGGCGTCGTCCCCCGTCACGAAATAGCCTGCCGGGTCGTTGAAACGTTCCACCGGCGTCCAGCAACCGCGCGCTAAAACCCGGTCCAGACTGGCTTCGGCGGCGTTGGAAACGATCAGCCCGGATTGTGGCAGGGTGCGCACGAGGTGGTGAAATTGCGTTTCGATAGCGGCCAGATCGCTGAAAATGTCGGCGTGATCGAATTCAAGGTTATTTAAAATGACCGTTCGTGGGCGGTAATGGACGAACTTGGAACGCTTGTCGCAGAAGGCCGTGTCGTATTCATCGGCCTCAATGACAAAGAACGGCGTGCCGCCGAGCCGGGCCGAAACACCGAAGTTCAATGGCACGCCGCCAATCAGAAAGCCGGGATCCATGTTGGCCGCCTCGAGAATCCAGGCCAGCATCGAGGCCGTCGTCGTCTTGCCGTGCGTGCCGGCGACGCCGAGTACCCAGCGGCCCTGCAGCAGGTTCTCGGCCAGCCATTGCGGCCCGGAAACGTAAGGCAGGCCCTTGTCGAGAATGGCTTCGAGCAGCGGGTTGCCGCGTGAAATGGCGTTGCCGATCACGAAGACATCCGGCGCGAGCTTGAGTTGATCGGTCTCGAAACCTTCGATCAGCTCGATACCGGCACCGCGCAGTTGGTCGCTCATCGGCGGATAGACGTTGGCGTCGCAGCCCGTGACCTTGTGGCCCGAATCGACCGCCAATTGGGCAACGCCGCCCATGAAAGTGCCGCAGATGCCGAGAATGTGAATGTGCATTTCAGTTCGAGCCGTTAGAATGGGGGCGATTTTACCTTGATCGAGTCACCATGGCCCGTCATGAACGGCAACGTACGAGCCCCGGCAATCGGGCCAGCATCGCCAGTGCCGCCGCCCGCCTGATGGCGGAGGATGGCATTGCCGACTACCACCACGCAAAAAAGAAGGCAGCCCGCCAACTGGGTCTGTCTGAAAATGCCGCCTTGCCGGATAACGCCGAGGTCGAGGCCGAACTGCGCGCCTACCGGAGTCTGTATCAGGGCGAAGAACACGAGGAGATGATTGGGCTGATGCGCCATACGGCGCTCGAGCTGCTCGATTTGCTGGCGGATTTCAATCCCTACCTGACCGGGTCGGTCCTTGATGGTACGGCCAGCGAGCATTCGCACATCGATATTTTGCTCTTCGCTGATAGCGCCAAGGAGGTCGAGATCTTCCTGCTCAATCGCGCCATCAGCGTCTCACATGTAGAATCACGCAATGAGCGGGTCGAGGCCGTGCTGCGCATGGAAACCGACACGGCTGACGCAGATCTCATTATTCTGCCGCCGAACATGGAGCGAGTCAGCCTGAAACACCATGATGGGCGTCCGCATGAGCGCATCAGGGCAGATGCACTACGCGCCTTACTAAAGGAATAGACTGGACAAGTTGCAGCTATTTGCGGCAAACTTGCAGCTATGACGAAGCGAAAAACTGCTTCCAGGCCGGTAGAAAAGCCTCGTGTCCTGGTTATCCATGGGCCGAATCTGAACCTGCTTGGCACGCGCGAACCTGAGCATTATGGCCGGGTAACCCTGTCGGATATCAACATGTCGCTGGCGCGCGCCGCCGAAACGGCTGGTGTCGAGTTGGAGGCATTCCAGAGCAACCATGAAGGTGCTCTGATCGAGCGCATCCATGCCGCTCGCGAACAGGGTGTCCGCGCCATCATTATCAATCCTGCAGCGTACACGCATACCAGTGTGGCCCTGCGCGATGCCCTCGCGGCGGTGGCGATTCCTTTCGTCGAAGTGCATCTTTCCAATGTGCATGCGCGGGAACCATTCCGCCATCACTCGTATTTTTCGGACTTGGCCATCGGTGTTATCTGTGGGCTGGGTCATGAGGGCTACCTGCTTGCCCTCGAATATCTGCTTAACAAGCTCAATATTGAATAGTCCGGCTCGGGCCGGACACTTGTGCCCGACGGGCGCAACACAGAAGGGAGTCTCCATGGATCTGCGTAAACTCAAGAAACTTATCGACCTCGTACAGGAATCCGGCATTTCAGAGCTGGAAGTCACGGAGGGTGAAGAAAAGGTTCGCATCGCCAAGCATTACGGCACCCTGGCCGCCGCGCCGCAGCAATACTACGCTGCGCCGCCCCAGATGGTGCCGGGTGCTCCGGCTGCAACTGCGGCCAAGCTTGATGACGAGGACGAATTGCCGGAAGGCCACATCGTCAAGTCACCGATGGTCGGTACTTTCTACCGCTCCCCGTCGCCTGGTGCCGAAGCTTTCGTTCAGGTTGGCCAAAGCGTCAAGCAGGGCGAAACCCTGTGCATTATCGAAGCCATGAAACTGCTCAACGAAATCGAAGCCGATGCTTCGGGCGTAATCAAGGCCATCCTGGTCGAGAATGGCGAGCCGGTGGAATTCGGTGAGCCGCTTTTTGTGATTGGCTAATATGGCCATGTTTGAAAAGATTCTTATCGCCAATCGCGGCGAGATCGCCTTGCGTATTCAGCGCGCCTGTCGCGAGCTTGGTATCAAGACGGTGGTCGTGCACTCCGAGGCCGATCGTGACGCGAAATATGTCAAGCTGGCGGACGAGTCGGTCTGTATCGGCCCTGCGTCGTCATTGCAAAGCTACCTGAACGTTCCGGCCATTATTTCCGCGGCAGAAGTCACCGATGCCCAAGCCATTCATCCGGGCTATGGTTTCCTGTCGGAAAATGCCGATTTTGCCGAGCGTGTCGAGACTTCCGGTTTTGTTTTCATTGGCCCGAGAGCCGAAACCATTCGCCTGATGGGCGACAAGGTGTCGGCCAAGAATGCCATGAAGGAGGCTGGGGTTCCGTGCGTTCCCGGCTCTGATGGCGAGTTGCCGGAAGATCCGAAGGAAATCATCAAGATCGCTCGCGCCGTCGGTTACCCGGTCATCATCAAGGCCGCCGGTGGCGGCGGTGGTCGCGGCATGCGCGTTGTGCACACCGAAGCAGCGCTGATCAATGCCGTGGCGATGACCAAGCAGGAGGCTGGCAGCTTCTTCAATAATCCGGCGGTGTACATGGAAAAGTACCTGGAAAATCCCCGTCATGTGGAAATCCAGGTCCTGGCCGACGAATACAAGAGCGCGATTTACCTTGGCGAACGCGACTGCTCGATGCAGCGTCGTCACCAGAAGGTAATTGAAGAGGCGCCGGCGCCGCATATCCCGGCCCGCCTGATTGCCCGTATCGGCGAACGCTGCGCCGAAGCCTGCCGGAAAATCGGCTATCGTGGTGCCGGTACTTTCGAATTTCTCTACGAAAACAACGAGTTTTATTTCATCGAAATGAACACGCGTGTTCAGGTCGAGCATCCGGTCACCGAAATGATCACCGGCGTCGATATCGTGCAGGAGCAGATTCGCGTCGCGGCCGGCGAGAAGCTGCGCTACAAGCAGAAGGACATCGTGTTCCGTGGCCACTCCATTGAATGCCGTATTAACGCCGAAGATCCCTTCACCTTCGTTCCCTGTCCCGGCAAGATTGAGTTTTATCACCCGCCTGGCGGCCCCGGTATCCGCGTCGATACACATATTTATCAAGGCTATACGGTACCGTCGCATTACGACTCGATGGTCGCCAAGGTCATCGCCTATGGCGACACCCGTGACCAGGCCATCCGCCGCATGCGCATCGCCTTGTCCGAGATGAGCATTCAGGGCATCAAGACCAATATCCCGCTGCACCAGGAGCTGATGCAGGACGCGCGTTTCGTCGAAGGCGGCACGAGCATTCATTATCTCGAACAAAAACTCGCCGACAAGGGCGAAGTGAAGCTTTAAGCGATGGCCTGGCAAAGTGTTTGTTTCCTGACCGATGCGTCGCATGCCGAGCCGATTTGCGATGCCCTACTTGAAGCGGGCGCGCTGTCGGCCAGTATCGAGGATGCCGATGCCGGTACGCCGGACGAACAGCCGCTGTTCGGCGAACCCGGTTCGCTGCCGAGTTCGGGCTGGACGCATTCGCGCATCGTTGCCCTGCTTGAAGCAGAAGCCGATATCGATGCGCTTCTCGGCCAGGTAATAGCGGCCATCGGCTTGAGCGAAGCGCCAAACTATACGGTCGAAACGGTGGAAGAGCAGAACTGGGTGCAACTGACCCAGTCGCAGTTCGACCCGATTCGTGTTTCGGGCCGTCTGTGGATCGTCCCGTCGTGGCACGAAACGCCGGACCCGGCGGCGGTGAATCTGATTCTCGATCCGGGCATGGCCTTCGGCACCGGCTCGCATCCAACTACCCGGCTCTGCCTGGAATGGCTCGAGCGCAATATCTTTGAAGGCTGTACCGTGCTCGATTATGGCTGCGGTTCTGGCATTCTGGCTATTGCTGCGGCTCGCCTTGGGGCTGGTCGTGTCGCTGGGGTTGATATTGATCCACTGGCCGTCGACGCGGCCCGCTCGAATGCTGAGCGCAATGGTGTGGTTGCGTTGTTTGCCGATTCGGCCATGCCGGCCGCTGGCGAATATGATTTCGTCGTGGCTAATATCCTTTCCAATCCACTTCGCGTTCTGGCCCCGGCAATCTGCGCGCATGTCCGTTCAGGTGGTCGTCTGGCACTGTCCGGTATTCTCCGCGAGCAGGCGGAAGAAATCATTGCCATCTACGCTCAGTGGCTACCGATGCAGGTGGCCGATACGCGCGAAGACTGGGTGTGTCTGGAAGGAATCAAGCCTTGATGCGGACGCGCTGTCCGGTCTGCGGCACGGTTTTCCGTGTGACGACCGAGCAGTTGCGGCTGAGAGCAGGCAAGGTTCGCTGTGGCCACTGCCAGGCTGTATTCAACGCTTTCGATGCATTGGTCAGCGAGGATCACGAGCCATTAATCGAGACGCCGCCAGTCGAGGAGCCGGTTCCGCACGAAGAGTCGGGTTCTCCGGAGCCTGAGACTCCGCTCGATGAGCCGGAAATTGAGGCTCAGGAAGTTGAAGTGGACGCGTCGCTGGCTGAGTGGCCCGCAGATTTGCCGGTTAAAATCGTTGACGAGTCTGGCTCCGCCGAGATTTCGCCAAACGAACAGCGTGAACAGCCCGCCAATGTTGTTCCCGAGGATTTTTCGCCCATCGCTGTCGAGCTGTCCGTGGAGCCTGTTGCGACTGAACCGGAGTTGATTCAGGAGCCGCTCGCCGAACCCCTGGTCGAGTCTCCCGAGGAGTCGACCGAGGCGGCCCGTCAGGCCGGGCTGGTTGCCTCGCGCGAACTGGCGGATACCGCAAGCAACCGCTGGTTGGCCGGAACGCTGGCCAGCGACGGTTTGGGCGGCTTCGATAACGAATCGACTCAGCGGGCGGTCTGGCCCTTTGTCCTCGTTGCTGTTTTGCTGTTGATCGGTCTGCTCGGCCAACTACTGTTCTATTTTCGCACCGACATTTCGCTGCGCTTCCCTAGTTCGGCCGGGCTTTACGAACTTGCTGCGGTCGACATCCCTTTGCCGCGAAATTCGGCCCTGGTGTCGATAGAAACCTCTGACCTGCAATCCGATAACGCCCGTGGCCTGTTCGTGCTGCAAGCTTCGTTAAAAAACCGGGCCGGCTATGCCCAGGCGTGGCCGGCACTGGAATTGAGCCTGACCGACACGAATGATGCCGTGGTGTCGCGGCGGGTCATGTATGCCGCCGATTATCTGCCCCCCGGCACGACTTCCGACGCCTTCCCGGCCAACGGCGAAATGGCCGTCAAGCTCTGGGTTGAGGCCAAGGAAAGTGGCGCTTCGGGTTACCGCCTTTATATCTTTTATCCCTGATCTGACATGACAACACTGATTTGCGGTTCGCTGGCTTTCGACAACATCATGGTCTTTCCGGATCGCTTCAAGAACCACATCCTGCCCGAGCAGATTCATATCCTGAATGTGGCTTTCCTGGTGCCCGAAATGCGTCGCGAGTTCGGCGGCTGTGCCGGCAACATCGCTTACAACCTGATGCTGCTCGGTGGTGAGCCGATGATCATGGCCACCGTCGGCGACGACGCTGCGCCGTATCTCGACCGCCTCGACCAGCTTGGCCTGCCGCGTACCCATGTCCGTCAGGTCAGTGGTAGTTTCACCGCGCAGGCATTCATCACAACCGACCTTGATGACAATCAGATCACCGCTTTTCACCCGGGGGCGATGAGCTTCTCGCATCTCAACAAGGTCGAGAGCGCCAACGCCAAGCTCGGCATCGTTGCCCCGGATGGCCGCGAAGGCATGATGCAGCATGCCCGTGACTTCGCCGATGCCAGGGTGCCATTCATCTTTGATCCGGGCCAGGGCCTGCCGATGTTCAATGGCGACGAACTCCTCGATTTCATTGAGCTCGCCGATTACGCCTGCTTCAACGACTATGAAGCCAAGTTGCTATGCGACCGGACCGGTCGCAGCCTGGAGCAACTGGCCAACTGCCTGAAGGCGCTGATCGTGACGCGGGGTGGCCAAGGTTCCGATATCTACGCCGATGGCGTACGTCACGCCATTCCCTGTGTCACGGCCGACGAAATTCTGGATCCGACCGGCTGCGGCGACGCCTATCGTTCGGGCCTGCTCTACGGCATTGCCAACGGGTTCGATTGGCTGACGACCGGCCGTCTGGCTGCGGTGATGGGGGCCATCAAGATCGCTCATCGCGGCGGCCAGAACCACCAGCCGAGCCGCGAGGAAATCGCCAGGCGTTATCACAAGGCGTTCGGCGCACAACCTTGGTAATCAAAGGCAGCGATGAAACATCGCCGTCATCTTCGGGCAAAGTGCATGTAACAACGCTCGTCCAGACTTGTTCCCCACGACTACAAGGAGAACAAAGATGGAAAATATCCATAAGGCGGCTGGTCGCAGCCGTCCCGAAAAGAAGAGCCTGGCGGTTGATTTTGCCCGCAGCCAGAGCGATATCCTCGACGCGCAGCGTCTGCGCTACCGCGTTTTTGCCGGTGAAATGGGCGCCAACCTGCCGAGCCGCATCCCGGGCATCGACCACGATATTTACGATCCGTATTGCCAGCATCTCGTCGTCCGAGATACGCAGACCAGCGAAATCGTTGGTACCTACCGGATACTGACGCCGGAAAATGCCCGCTTGATCGGCTATTACTCCGAAAACGAGTTTGACCTGACCCGCCTTCAGCATCTGCGTTCGCGTCTGGTTGAGATTGGCCGTTCCTGCGTTCACCCCGATTACCGGACCGGGGCGACGATTACCTTGCTGTGGTCGGGGCTGGCGCAATTTATGGTCGAGAACAGCTACGACTACCTGATGGGTTGCGCGTCGATCAGCATGGCCGATGGCGGCCATGCTGCGGCCAGCTTGTATAATCGGCTGGTTGCCGATCACCTTGGGCCGCAGGAGTACCGCGTTTTCCCGCGTTGTCCGCTGCCTTTGGCCGCCCTGCAGCAGGATTGGCCGGCCGAAATGCCGCCGTTGATCAAGGGCTACCTGCGGGCGGGGGCCTGGATCTGCGGTGAACCGGCCTGGGATCCTGATTTCAATACCGCCGACCTGCCGATTCTGTTGCCGATGGCCAAGGTTTCCGGCCGTTATGCCAAGCATTATCTGGGATAAGTAGACTGAGCCAGACAAATTTAGCGACTCGCGCTTTCCGCATACTTCGTATCACCCTGCTGGTCATCAGTGGGGTGCTTTTTTCGCTGTGCATTTTCCCGTTGTGCAGCGGCCGCCAGCGTCTCGCGCTCAAGGCCAGTTGGGCCGCTGCCTTGCTCGACGCGCTTGGCGTCGAGGTCGAGGCCGATCTGACGCATGCCGTGCCGGGCGCCTTGCTGGTCGCCAATCACATTTCGTGGATCGACATCTATGTGATCAACGCCGCGCTGCCGGCGGCCTTCGTCTCGAAGGAAGAAGTCCGGTATTGGCCGCTGATCGGCTGGCTGGCGGCGAAGAACGACACAATATTCTTGCGCCGCGGCAGCCGTGGCCATGCGAAGGTGATTAACGAGCAGGTGGCCGAGGTTCTCGGCAAGGGGAAGCATGTTGCCGTTTTCCCCGAAGGAACGACCACTGATGGCCGCTGCCTGCTGCACTTTCATGCCGCGCTCATTCAGCCGGCGCTGACCGCTGGGCGGCCGGTGTTGCCGGTGGCGATCTCGTACTGGGAACTCGATGGCCGGCGCAGCCTGGCCCCGCGTTACGACGGCGATATTTCGATGGGGCAATGTACGGCAGCCATTCTTGGCCGAAAACGCCTGATTGCCCGGCTGGTGACCACGCCGGTGCGCGGAATGAATGGTGAAGACCGCAAGCAGGTGGCGGCTGATGCGCGTGAGGCTATCGCTTTAGCGGCAGGGCTTCCGTTGGTGAGCAGTTCACCTGAAACACCTGCCGATCTTCGAGCCGGACCGCGGTCAGATGCCCACCCCACAGGCAGCCTGAGTCGAGCGCCAGCAGATTCGGCGTGACTTTCAGGCCGAGCGCCGACCAGTGGCCGGTAACCAGGACGGCCTCGGCACTTTTCCGGTTCGGCAGGTCGAACCACGGAATGTGACCGGCTGGTGCGTTGGCCAGTTTGCCCTTGACCTTGAACTCCATGACGCCATCCAGCGTGCAGAAGCGCATGCGGGTCATGGCGTTGACGATAACGCGCAGGCGCGGCCAGCCACGCAGCTTGTCCGACCAACCGGCCGGTTCACTGCCCCACAGGTTGAGGATGAATTCGCGGAAATTCGGTCCCTGCAGCGCGGCTTCGACCTCACGGGCCAGTTCGCGGGCGCGGGCCGCCGTCCATTGCGGCAGCAGACCGGCGTGGACGAGGCAGTATTCACCCTCGGTGTGGCAGATCGCCTGATGGCGTAGCCAGTCGAGCAGCTCGGCGCAATCGGGCGCGTCGAGGATTTCCTGCAGCGTGTCGTCCTTGCCGCGAAACTTGGCGCCGCCTTCGGCGACCATGAGCAGATAGAGGTCGTGGTTGCCGAGGACGGTGATGGCCGCTGGTCCGAGCGACTTGATCAGGCGGAGCGTTGCCAGCGAATGCGGGCCACGATTGACCAGATCGCCGACCAGCCACAGGCGATCGCTGGCCGGGTCGAAGGCGCAACGCTCGAGAAGTCGCTGCAGCGAGTCGTAGCAGCCCTGGATGTCGCCGATGGCGTAAGTGCTCATTGTTACGGTCAACCGGAAAAAATGGCCAAAATTGAAATGCCTGCCTACTCGACGGTGACCGATTTGGCCAAGTTACGCGGCTTATCGACGTCCGTACCCTTGACCAGCGCGACGTGGTAGGACAGCAGTTGTAGCGGAATGACGTGGAGGATTGGCGACAGTTCGCCGTAGTGCTCTGGCAGGCGGAGGATGTGCACCCCTTCCGATTCCGGGATTTCAGAGTCGGCATCGGCGAAAACGTAGAGTTCGCCGCCCCGTGCCTGGACTTCCTTGAGATTCGATTTGAGCTTGTCGAGCAGTTGGTCGTTCGGAGCGACCGAAATGACCGGCATGTTGGCATCGACCAAAGCCAGTGGGCCGTGCTTCAACTCGCCGGCCGGATAGGCTTCGGCGTGGATGTAGGAAATTTCCTTGAGCTTGAGGGCGCCTTCCATGGCGATCGGATAGTGCCGACCGCGCCCGAGGAAAAGGGCGTGATGCTTGTCGGCAAAACGCTGGGCCCAGGCTTTGATCTCGTCTTCGAGCTCGAGCACCTTGTTGACGGCGACCGGCAGGTGGCGCAGTTGGTGAATGTAGGTCGCTTCCTGTTCTTCGCTCAGGCGACCCTTGACCTTGGCGGCAACCAGCGTCAGCAGGAACAGTGCGGCGAGTTGGGTGGTGAAGGCCTTGGTCGAGGCGACGCCGATTTCCGGACCGGCGCGGGTGATGAAGCGCAGGGCGCATTCACGGACGATGGCCGACTCCGGCACGTTGCAGATGGCCAGTGTCTTGCTCTGGCCGAGCGATTTGGCGTGGCGCAGGGCGGCCAGCGTGTCGGCCGTTTCGCCGGATTGGGAAATGGCGACGATGAGCTGGCGCGGGTTGGGTACCGAGACGCGGTAGCGGTATTCGCTGGCGATTTCGACAGCGCACGGTACGCCGGCGATGCGCTCCAGCCAATAGCGGGCGGTGAAGCCGGAATGGCTGCTGGTGCCGCAGGCGAGAATGAGGATCGAGTCGACATCGGCCAGCAAGTTGCCGGCTTCGGCGCCGAAAATGCCGGGCTGGATGGTTTTGCTGCCGCCGACGATTTCCAGCGTATTGGCCAGTGCTTCGGGCTGCTCGAAGATTTCCTTCTGCATGTAGTGCTGGTAGTTGCCGAGCTCTACGGCGGCGGCCGACAGCTGGGAAACATGCACCGGACGCTGGACCGGTGTGCCGTCGAGGCGGGTGATCCTGACGTTGCTGGCGGTCAACTCGGCAATATCGCCGTTTTCCAGATAGACCATGTTGCGCGTCACTTGCAGCAGGGCCGAGGCATCGGAGGCGGCGTAGTTGCCGGTATCGGAAACACCGAGCAGCAGCGGCGAGCCTTCGCGGGCGACGATGACCTTGCCGGGCTGATTGTGGTCGATGACGGCGATGGCGTAGGCACCCACCAGACGTTGGCAGGCGAGCTGCACAGCCTTGAGCAGATCCGGCTCCGTCTTCAGCGTGGCCTGCACGAGGTGGGCGATGCTTTCGGTGTCGGTGTCGGAGGTGAACACGTAGCCTTGGGCGGTCAGCTCGCTGCGCAGGGATTCGTAGTTTTCGATGATGCCGTTGTGCACGACGGCGATGCTGCCGGAAACGTGCGGGTGGGCGTTGCGTTCGCAGGGCACGCCGTGGGTCGCCCAACGGGTGTGGGCGATGCCGGTGATGGCCAGGGTGTTGGCCGAGGCAGTTTCCAGTTCGGCAACGCGGCCGACCGAGCGGACGCGCTCGATGCTGTTGCCGGCGATGACGGCCAGTCCGGCCGAGTCATAGCCTCGGTATTCGAGCTTCTTCAGACCTTCGACGAGGACCGGAACGATATTCTTGTCGGCTGCTGCCGCGACGATGCCACACATAGCTGATCCTTAAACCTGGTAGTAATCGCGATACCACGCGATGAAGCGATTGACGCCTTCCTGGACCGGCGTGCCCGGGACGAAGCCAACCCAGTCGTTGAGCAGATCGGTGTTGGCATAGGTGGCCGGAACATCCCCATCCTGCAAAGGCAGCAGACGCTTTTCAGCCTTCTGGCCGAGGGCGTTTTCGATAGCGCCGATGAAGTCGAGCAACTGCACCGGGTTGTTGTTGCCGATATTGAAGACGCGGTACGGCGCGTTGCTGGTCGCCGGGTCGGCGGAAATCGCATCATATTTCGGGTTGACCGCAGCATTCTTGTCGAGCACGCGGATGACGCCCTCGACGATGTCGTCGACGTAGGTGAAGTCGCGCTGCATGTTACCGAAATTGAAGACATCGATGGGGCGGCCTTCGAGGATGGCCTTGGTGAACAGGAAAAGCGCCATGTCCGGCCGGCCCCACGGGCCATAGACCGTGAAGAAGCGCAGGCCGGTGGTCGGCAGGCCGTAGAGGTGGCTGTAGGTGTGCGCCATCAGCTCGTTGGCCTTCTTGGTCGCGGCGTACAGGCTGACCGGGTGATCGACACTGTCGTGCTCGGAGAACGGCATCCTGGTGTTGCCGCCGTAGACGCTCGAACTGGAGGCGTAAACCAGGTGCTGCACTTTGTTGTGCCGGCAGCCTTCGAGAATGTGGGTGAAGCCGACGATATTGCTGTCGATGTAGGCGTGCGGATTTTGCAGCGAGTAGCGAACGCCGGCCTGGGCGGCCAGGTGGATGACCTTGTCGAACTTCTCGTCGGCGAAGAGTTTGTCCATGCTGGTGCGGTCGGCCACGTCGAGCTTGACGAAGCGGAAGTTCGGGTGCGAGGTCAGGCGCTTGAGACGGTTTTCCTTGAGCGAGACTTCATAGTAATCGTTCAGGTTGTCGAGACCGACCACCTCGTCGCCGCGCGCCAGCAGGCGCAGTGAGGCGGTTGAACCGATGAATCCGGCGGCGCCGGTAACAAGAATTTTCACGGAATTGCCCAGAAGAAAAGTTGCTCGATTTTATCGCAGTGCAGCATCGAATTTATGACGCTGGTGCATATTCAGCCGGAAGCGCGCAATCAAAGGCGGCTGAGGCGTGCCGGCATTTATAATTGCCGCTTCGAAAGTCGTGATTTTATCCGTCGATGCGCATTCTGATCGTGAAAACTTCCTCGCTCGGCGACGTTATCCATAACCTGCCGGTGGTCAGCGACATCCGGCGGTACTTTCCGGATGCGACGGTCGACTGGTGTGTGGAAGAAAACTTCGCTGCTATTCCGCGCCTGCATCCCGGGGTTGGCAAGATCATTCCGGTCGCTGTCCGGCGCTGGCGAAAAAATATTTTCAAGGCAGCCACCTGGCGGGAGATCGCCGAATTCAGGCGCGCCCTGCAGGCTGGGCCTTACGACGCGGTCGTTGATACCCAGGGCTTGCTCAAAAGCGCGTTGATGGCCCGTCAGGCCAATGGTCCGACCTTGGGCTATGACGCCAGTTCGGCCCGCGAGCCGATGGCAGCCCGATTCTACGACCGGAAATTCAGCGTTTCCCGCGAACTGCACGCCGTCGTTCGCAACCGTCGGCTGGCCGCTGCCGGGCTGGGTTATTCAGCCGATGGCGAGCCCGATTACGGTATCGAGGCGGTGCCGGTCGGTTTTGCCTGGCTGCCGCATCGGCCTTATGTCGTCTTCTTGACCGCGACCAGTCGCGACGACAAGTTGTGGCCGGAAGCGAACTGGTTGGCCTTGGGGCAACAACTGAACTCGCTTGGGATCAGCGCGGTTCTGCCCGGCGGCAGCCCGGTCGAGCGTGAACGGGCGAGTCGTCTGGTGGCGGGGATTCCCGGTGCCGTGGCGGCGCCGGCCATGAACATCGCCGATCTGGCCGCCCTGCTCGCTGGCGGCCGCGCTGCCGTCGGCGTCGATACCGGTTTGACTCATCTCGCCGTCGCCCTCAAGGTACCGACCGTCGCGCTCTACACGGCGACCGATCCCGGCCTGACCGGCGTTCTCGGCGTTGGCTTTCACCGCAATCTGGGCGGCAAGGAGCAGATTCCTTTGCCAGCTGCCGTCCTCGCCGAATTGCAGTCGGCGCTGGCCTGATGGCGCGTTTTTTCTATTCGCTGCTGCTTTACCTGATCACGCCGCTGATCTGGCTCCGCCTGCTCTGGCGCAGCCGCAAGCAACCGGAATATCGCCAGCATCTCGGCGAGCGCTACGGTTTTTATCGCCAGCCAGTGCCGGCCAAGCTGATCTGGGTGCACGCCGTCTCGGTCGGCGAAACCCGCGCTGCCCAGCCGCTGATCGAAGGACTGCAGGCGCGCTGGCCGGAACATCGCATCCTGCTCACCGGCATGACGCCGACCGGCCGCGACGCCGGGCAGCAGGTCTACGGCGACAAGGTCATTCAGGCCTACCTGCCCTACGATTATCCCGGTGCGGTCGACCGTTTCTTCCACCATTTTTCTCCGGCCTTCGGCGTGCTCATGGAAACCGAAATCTGGCCTAATCTGCTGGCTGCCGGGAAGCGCCGCAAAGTGCCGATTTTTCTCGCCAACGCGCGTCTTTCGGTGCGCTCAGCCCGCGGTTACGGGCGATTTTCGGCGCTGGCCGGACCGGCGTTTTCGGCGCTGGCCGGTGTCGCTGCGCAAACAGCGGGTGACGCCGAACGGATCGCCGAATTGGGTGCGACCGCCGTCGAGGTCTGCGGCAATCTCAAATTCGATGTCACTCCGCCCGCTGACAAACTCGCCCTCGGCCACGAATGGCGGGCGGCGATTGGCCAGCGGCCGGTCTGGCTAGCGGCCAGCACACGCGAAGGCGAGGAGCCGCTAGTGCTCGATGCGTGGCGCAAGGTTGCCATTCCCGACGCCTTGCTTGTGCTGGTGCCGCGCCATCCGCAGCGTTTCAACGAAGTGGCCGCTTTGCTCGAGCAGCAGGGGCTGCGCAGCGTTCGGCGCAGCGTGGCCCTGCCGGCGGCCGACACGCAGGTCTGGCTCGGCGACAGCATGGGCGAGATGGCGGCCTATTTCACGCTGGCCGATCTGGCTTTCATCGGTGGCAGTTTGCTGCCGCTGGGCGGGCAGAACCTCATCGAGGCGGCGGCTTGCGATTGTCCGGTCGTTGTCGGGCCGCACACTTTCAATTTCAAGCAGGCGACCGAGGATGCCATCGCGGCCGGTGCCGCGCTACGCGTCGATAGCCCGGAAATGCTCGCTGCTACGGTCAACCGGATTTTTGGCCAAAAAATGAAATTGGCCGAAATGCGCACAGCGGCGGGAACGTTCGCCCGCGCCCATCAGGGCGCGGCTCAGCGGATGCTGGCGCTTATAGCGCGCTGGACGGATCGAGCAGGGCGTTGATCTGGGCGACGTCTTCCTCGCCCAAGGAACCGGTTGCCGCCTTCAAGCGTAGTTGTGCCAGCAGCGTGTCGAGCGTTGCCCTGGCCAGATCGCGGCGAGTAACGTAAACCTGATTTTCGGCGTTCAGTACGTCGATATTGATGCGCACGCCGACTTCATAGCCGAGTTTGTTCGATTCGAGGGCTGACTGGGAGGAGACCAACGCGGCCTTCAAGGCCTTGACCTGAGCCAGTCCATTGGTTACACCTAAATAATATTGGCGCGCCGACAGTGCAGCGCCACGGCGCGCGGCCTCAAGGCCGGACTGCGCCGCCGTGCGGTTGGCAGCAGCCTCGCGCTGGCGGGAAACGGTCAGGCCGCCCTGGAACAGCGGAATATTGAGCTGCAGGCCGACATTGGTGTAATCGGTATCGGCCAGGCCGTAAGCCGCGGCAAAGGTTTTCGAGTGGCCCTGATTGGCGACCAGATCAAGCGTCGGGTAATGGCCGGCGCGTTGCTTGTCCACCTCGCGGGCGGCAATGTCGGCTGCAGCCTGCTGGACCTGCACGGTGATGCTGTCCTTTTCGGCGGCAGCGACCCACTGGCTCATGTCGCTCGGCTGCGGCATGGTCAGTTCGGCATCCTTGCGCGTGGTGGCCAGCGGGCCGGGTGTCTTGCCGATAATCGCCTGCAAGGCATGTTGCTTCACCTCGAAGTCGCTTTCGGCGGCAATCTCCTGTGCCGAAGCTAGATCGTAGCGGGCCTGAGCTTCATGCGAGTCGGTGATGGTCGCGGTGCCGACTTCGAAATTCTTCTTGGCGGATTCCAGTTGCTGGGCGATGGCCGTCTTGTTGGCGCGCACGGCCTTGAGGTTCTCTATGGCGTAGAGCGCGTCGAAATAGGCTTGCGCGACGCGCAGGATCAGATCCTGGCGAGCCTGCACGAAATTGGCCTCGGCCTGTGCTACCTGCATTTTCGACTGGTCGTACGACACCCAGTTCTGCCAGCGGAACAGGGGCTGTGACAGCGTCAGCTGGTATCCGTTGGAGTTGTATTGCGGCTTGGACAGGGTCGGGCCGTTGTGGGTCGAAATCTCGTTCTTGTTCCACACCGTGTTGCCCGACAGCGTCAGGCTGGGCATCAGGCCGGCCAAGCCCTGCGGCGCTTTTTCGCGGCCGGCATCAAGCGTTGCCCGAGCCGCGGCGAAGGTCGGGTCGTTGTCCTGCGCGTCGCGATAAACCTGGATGAGGTCTGCAGCAAACAGCGGCGAAGCCAACAACGGGGAGACGAGCAGCCAAGCGAGTTTTTTCATGCCTACCTCAATAACGACGCATGTTGGAATCGACTTCACCCGCCCAGGACTCGACGCCACCCATCAGGTTATAGACCGCCGCGTAGCCCTTGCGCTCGAGAAACATGGCGACCTGCATACTGCGACCGCCGTGGTGGCAGATGACAACGATGTCCTGCTCGGGGTTGATCTCGGCACACCGCATCGGCACCAGATGCATGGGGATGCACTGCGATCCGGCAATCTGGCAAAGCTCGATTTCCCATGGCTCGCGCACATCGAGCAGAACGGGGCTGGGCCGGCTCTCGTCGGCCAGCCATTCAGCCAGTTGTTGGGCGCGAACCTGTTGCATCAGAAGGAGAAGCTTTCCTTGGCCGCGAAGCCGTCGAGGGCGGGAATGACCGTCTCGAACAGGTTGACCGTGTTGTAGATGCCGTCAGCCGTGCAGGTGATCAGCTGGGCTTCCATGACCGGTGCTTCGCCGACGATCACGGCTAGACGGCCCCCGACGCGCAGCTGTTTGAGCAGGGCGTCAGGAACGGCGGGAAGGGAGCCGGAAACGACGATGGCGTCGTAAGGTCCGCGCTGGGACCAGCCGTTGGCGCCGTCGCCGAGTTCAATCGTGACGTTGGTGACGCCGGCTCGCTCGAGATTCTGCCTGGCCATCTCGACCAGCGCCGGGCGACATTCGACGGTGACGATGTGTTCGGCGCGGGCGGCCAGCAGGGCGGCCATATAGCCGCTGCCGGTGCCGATCTCAAGAACCTTGTCGGTTTTCTTGAGGCCCAGCTCTTGCAGCATCTTGGCTTCGATCTTCGGGGCTAGCATCATCTGGCCATCACCGAGCGGAATTTCCATGTCGGCAAAAGCCAGGTTGCGATAGGCCGGCGGGGCGAAATCTTCGCGCTTGACGACGAAAAGAAGGTCGAGAACCTGCGGATCCAGAACATCCCAGGGACGGATCTGCTGTTCGATCATATTGAAGCGCGCTTGCTCGATGTTCATGGGTGGGTCTCCGCAGACTGAATATTAGCATGAGCTAATATATTGATTCCGACAAATTAAAATTATACCTGACTCTTTTTTTTCGGCTGGCGCAAACCCTGGCGCAGCAGGTCCATGTGGATGCGCAAATAGGTCTGCGGATCGCTCTCGCAGCTCTGACAGCAGTTCATCGAAAAGCGCCAGATCAGCAGCATCAAAATGGGGGCGATAACCACGTCGACGGTGGTTTCGACGTCCATGGTACGGAATTCGCCGCTGTCCATGCCGCGGCGCAGGGCGCTGGCAACCAGTGCGCGGCCACGGCTGATGACGTTTTCGTAATAAAAACGAGCCAATTCGGGAAAGTTACGTGCTTCGGCCACGATAAGCTTGGGGATGCCGGCAAAAGCGGTCTGGCCAATTTTTGTCCACCAGTTTTGGAGCAGAAGCTCCAGCAATTCGAAACTGCACCCGCTATGTTTGGCCGCGATCGCCTCGTTTTCGGCAATGACCGGAATGATCCCTTCCTGAATCACCGCCTTGAACAGCGCATCCTTGTTCTCGTAATAAAGATACAACGTCCCTTTTGAGACGCCGGCGCGTGCGGCGACGTCTTCCAGACGGGTCGCGGTGAAGCCTTTTTCAACGAACAAATGAAGCGCGGCCTCGAGTAGCTCGGAGGGGCGGGCTTCCTTGCGGCGCTTGCGGGGGGCGGGGGTGGCGGACATTGGTAACTTAATGACTTTTCGGTCATTAAGTTACCATCGCGGCTGCCGGCCGGTCAACGGCCTTCCTTGATCAGACGGCCGCCGGAGGGCTGGATGGGCCGGGCGTTGTTTTTGTAGAGCCGGCTGAAGATATTGATCTGGTCAGCCGAAACCTGTACGGGCTGCTTCATGACCAGCCACAGCACGCCTTCAGAGCACGGTGGCGTGGTTAGCGAGCCCATGTAGGTGTAGTAATTGCGTGAGGCCGGGAGCAGGGCGTTGAGGTTGATGGCGGTTTCCGGCGGGGCGACCGGCAGGTTTTTTTCCAGCGGCAGGTTGTTCCATAAGGTCTGGATGAACGGGTTCTCCGTGCCGCGTTCGAGCAGCACGGCGACGACGGCGAGCTGGCCATCGTCGGCTTTGTGCACGAGGTGGGCGACCATGTCGAAACGCTGGCCGTTTACTTTTTCTTCCGACGGCCGATGGAAATGAAACTGGACCAGTTCGTAGGTCTTGCCGGTCAGGGAGATCGAGCTTTCGCCGACTTCGACCTGAACGGTGTGGCCGTTGTCGATGATGCGGAAAGTGGACGGCTGGTAATTGAACTTGATCGGCTCCAGATCGACCTTGATGCCATCCTTGATGTCAATCGGTGATTGCCGCTGGCCGATGGCACACACCTTGTTGTCCTGGTCGATTTTCGACCAGTTTTCGGGGCCGCCGACACCTTCGTAATCCCAGTGGATCTGTGCGTGCTGGATAACCGGTTCGCTGTGGGCCAGTTCCAGCATGTAGCCTTCGGGATGGGCGCTCTGAGGTTTGGGCGCTTTTTTCGGCTTGGGTGTTGGGGCTTGGCTGGTGTGAACGATGACGGTTGCTGATTTTGGCGCAGCGACCTTGGCCGGCGCGGGTGCCGGTGGTGGCGCGGGAGGTGCCGCTTCCTTGGCGCTTTCCATGGCCGCCTTGAGGTTCGGCCGGATCGACGGAATCGCGCTTTCCTTCAGCGGAGCCGCGCCATGAGGGGCGTCGCTGGCTTTCACGGCCTCCGGCTTTTCGGCCTTGGCCATTTCCTTCTTGAGCATCGCCTCGTTGGCGGCTTTCAGCTGGCCGGCTGCCTCATTGGCCTTCTGGGCAATCTCGGCGGCGCCCTCCTTGGGCGGGCGACAGACTTCACGCAACACCTTGTCGTCCAGTGTGCCGGTGCGCACCGGCAGGTCGGCGCCTTTGATGTTTTCTTCACGGACAATGTCATTTTCATTCTTCTTGAAAACGCGCTTGATCGTGTTGGCGCTGCGTGTCGTGCAGTCATAGCGGGTGAATGCCTCGATGACGCGGTAGGGGGCGCCGGTACGGCCATCCACCAGTTCCTTTTCGAGGACGACGCGACCTTGCGCCTCAACGATGTTGCCATCGCGTTTCAGGCTCGTGCGGTTGAGTTCGATGCGCTTGCCCGGTTCGGCTGAAATGGTTTGCCAGGCGGGCGCGGCGGCAGCACCGAAAGGCAGGGCGACCAGCAGACTGGCGATCATCAGTAGGCGCATGGTGGTTCCCCCGTTTTCTCTATGGATTATGGCGCTTGTCGACGATATTTCGGCTGGTTTCGAGAATTCTTGAGCGCATTTTGTCATTCCTTGCATTTTGCCTGTATTTCCAGTAACTTGCAGCCTCTCGTTAGGGGTGCCCGACTGGATTCGGGCTGAGAATCACCCTTCGAACCTGACCGGGTCATGCCGTCGTAGGGAAACGAACTTTGTTGCTCCTTGCCCGTCTTACCCCGCTGCATCCACGCAAGGAATAACCATGAACGCCACCGAACAGTTTCTCGCCGCCAACGCCCACGTTGACGCGGCCGCAGTCCAGCCGCTGCCCAATTCCCGCAAGGTTTACATCAACGGCTCGCGTCCCGACATTCGCGTCCCGATGCGCGAAATCTCGCAGGACGACACGCCAACCGCCTTCGGTGGCGAAAAGAATCCGCCGATCTACGTTTACGACTGCTCCGGCCCCTATTCCGACCCGGCCGCCAAGATTGACATCCGCTCCGGCCTGCCCGCCCTGCGCGCCCAGTGGATTGCCGAGCGCGGCGATGTTGAAGAGCTGCCCGACCTGAGTTCCGAATTCGGCCGCAAGCGCGCCACCGACCCGTCGCTCGATGAACTGCGCTTCCCCGGCCTGCACCGCAAGCCGCTGCGCGCCAAGGCCGGCGCCAATGTCTCGCAGATGCACTACGCCCGCCAGGGCCTCATCACGCCGGAGATGGAATACGTCGCCATCCGCGAAAACAACAATCGCCGCGCCTACATGGAGTCGCTACGGTCAACCGGAAAAATGGGCGAAAGAATGGCCGCCCTGCTCGGTCGCCAGCACCCCGGCCAGAACTTCGGCGCCAGCATCCCGGAAGAAATCACCCCGGAATTCGTGCGGAGCGAAATCGCCCGTGGCCGCGCCATCATCCCCAACAACATCAACCACCCGGAAAGCGAGCCGATGATCATCGGCCGCAACTTCCTCACCAAGATCAACGCCAACATCGGCAACTCGGCGCTCGGCTCCAGCATTCAGGAAGAAGTCGAGAAAATGACCTGGTCGATCCGCTGGGGCGGCGACACCGTGATGGACCTGTCCACCGGCAAGAACATTCACGAAACCCGCGAATGGATCATCCGCAACAGCCCGGTCGCCATCGGCACGGTGCCGATCTATCAGGCGCTGGAAAAGGTCAACGGCAAGGCCGAAGACCTGACCTGGGAAATCTTCCGCGACACGCTGATCGAACAGGCCGAACAGGGCGTCGACTACTTCACCATCCACGCCGGCGTGCTGCTCCGTTACGTGCCGCTGACCGCCAGCCGGATGACCGGCATCGTCTCGCGCGGCGGCTCGATCATGGCCAAGTGGTGTCTGGCGCACCACAAGGAAAGCTTCCTCTACACGCACTTCGAGGAAATCTGCGAAATCATGAAGGCCTACGACGTCGCCTTCAGCCTCGGTGACGGCCTGCGTCCCGGCTCGATCTACGACGCCAACGACGAAGCCCAGCTCGGCGAACTCAAGACCCTCGGCGAACTGACCCAGATCGCCTGGAAGCACGACGTGCAAGTCATGATCGAAGGCCCCGGCCATGTGCCCATGCACATGATCAAGGAGAACATGGATCTCCAGCTCGAATACTGCGACGAAGCCCCGTTCTACACGCTTGGCCCCCTGACCACCGACATTGCGCCGGGCTACGACCACATCACCAGCGGCATCGGCGCCGCCATGATCGGCTGGTATGGCACCGCCATGCTCTGCTACGTCACGCCGAAAGAACACCTCGGCCTGCCCGACAAGGACGACGTCAAGGTCGGCATCATCACCTACAAGCTCGCCGCCCACGCCGCCGACCTCGCCAAAGGCCACCCCGGCGCGCAGATCCGCGACAACGCGCTGTCCAAGGCGCGCTTCGAATTCCGCTGGGACGACCAGTTCAACCTCGGCCTCGATCCGGACAAGGCGCGCGAATTCCACGACGAAACCCTGCCCAAGGAATCCGCCAAGGTCGCCCACTTTTGCTCCATGTGCGGTCCGCACTTCTGCTCGATGAAGATCACGCAGGACGTGCGCGAATATGCGGCGGCTCAAGGCATCGCCGAGGCCGATGCGCTGGAAAAGGGGATGGAGGTCAAATCCATCGAGTTCATCAAGGCCGGCGCTGAGGTTTATAGCAAGGTCTGAGCTTCGCTAAGCGCCTCGTAGCAAAGGAAAGGTGGCTGAATCAGCCGCCTTTTTGCTTTTTGGGGAATGCTACGGTCAACCGGAAAAATCGGCCAATTTTGGAAAATATGGCCTCTGTGCCCGTAGTATTGTCGCTGGCGAAGTGTTGGCATAGTATGCCAACATGAAACTTTGTCGAAGGAGCCGCTCATGCCGACCCGAAATGTAGTCCTGACCGATCATCAAGCCAGTTTTGTCGAGCAATTGGTGACTACCGGCCGCTACCAGAATGCCAGCGAAGTATTGCGCGAAGGCTTGCGGCTGGTCGAGCGTCGCGAAGCGGAAGATGAAGTGCGCTTGGCCGCCTTGCGCGAAGCCGCCCGGATCGGCATCGCCGACATCGACGCTGGCGCTTACCGCAGCTTTGATTCCGCGGACGAACTAGGCCGGCATCTGGCCACGCTGGCCGCCGCAACGGTCGGCGCATAGTGGCCGGAACTTACTGGACGGTTCGCCTTTCAGCCGCCGCCGAGGCGGATTACCTGCAAATTCTGCGGTGGACTGTCGAGAACTTCGGTTCGGCGCAGGCGCGGGTTTATGCCGAAACACTCGCCTCCGCGCTCAAAACGCTAGCCGCCGGCCCAGACATCCTTGGCGTCAAGGAGCGCCCCGAAATCGGCGGCAACATCCGGACGCTCCACGTTGCTCGCAACGGACGCAAAGGCCGGCACTTCATCATGTTCCGGGTGGGTGGCACCGAGGAGGAAAACCAGATCGACGTGCTTCGCCTCCTGCATGACAGCATGGATCTGGAACGGCATCTACCGCCAACGGAGAGCGGTTGAAAATTGGCCGTAAGCGGCGGTGTGACAAAAGAAAGGCGGCTGGATCAGCCGTCTTTTTGCTTATTGGTGATTGCTACGGTCAACCGGAAAAAACGGCCAAAATTGAAATTTGCCGTGACGTTCAGTCTTTGGCTTTGTTCGCAGTCAGAATTCGCTTGAGCGTGGTAATTCGACGCGCCAGACCAATTGGCGTCAGTGAGCGAGGTCCGCGTTTGATTCGGAATTCAATGGGCGCATCGAAGTGCGCGATTTCTGTCAGAAGAAAACAAATGCGATTGACGCGATGAAAGCCGGGGATGATCCACTGCTCTGTGCCTAATTCCCCGTCCACGACTGTCCAAACATGGTTTTCGTCGTGGTTAAAAGCTAGCTGCAAATCGTTGCCAAAAGTTTCAAGTCCATGCCCGCCCCAAATATCGAAGCGTGCCAACGGGTGCCTGAATGGGCGGAAATGCTCGTAGAAGACGTCCTCGTGAAAGACGGTGGTTTTTTGCATTCAGATATCCCAGTGCGGCGATAACTGTTCATTCCATGTATTCACCGATTTGAAACGCGCGATGAGTTCAGAAACCGTTCCCCAAGGCTCGCCGGAGAGGTCTTCCGCCTCTGCTTGACGTAGTTCGTGGAAGGTATGCCAGACGTGGTCATCTTCGGTGGGGCCGTCGCTGAACTGCCACAGCTCCGCATAGAGAGGTGGAATGCCAACTTGCTCGGCGATGAAAAACTCGCCGCTTTCAAGGCGGGCACGAAGTGGTTCGAGGTCTGTTTCAGTGGCGAGCCCTTCCAGCAGCAAACTACCCCAAGACTTGTAATTGCTTCCATCGCAATAGAGGTAGTCGAAGATGCTGAATTCTGTCATGGCTAGCTCGCCGAGCGATTATCCAGAAAGATTTCAGCTCGATGGCGCTGAAGAAAGGCTGCATCTGGAACAAAGCGCTCCGGAATCTCGATGGCGCGGCCTTCCAGTGGCGTTAGAACGGATCGAACGAAGGGTTCGTCGCGCTTACGCAGTTCTTCCGAAAGAACGATCTTCCAGTCGTCGCTCAACGTAATCAGCCCCTGATCGAACGCGCGGTCATGGATGGCCGAAAGGCAAAGGCCATTGCTTGGGTTCAGTCGGTTCGCTTTGTCCTTGCTCCACGGCACGATATGGCTGGCGATCAGCAGGCGTGGTTCGGAGAGGCCGGACATGCAGCAACGGCCTCGGTAGCTGGCGAGAACAGCGCGACGGAAAAAGTTTTGCTTGATGCGTTGCTCGGTAAAGACGCGGCGGGTTTCGCCGGTGAAATCGTAGGGAATCTCGAAGTCGTCGGTTTTTTCCTCTTCCTGACGGTCGACCGTAGGAATTAGGCCAAATTGCTCGCGGAGTTTCTCGCACTCAAGGGCCAAGCCTTCCCAGTCGGCGTGAAAGTCGGCCCAGATTTCGCGGTCGAGGTTTGATGCGCCATCAAGGCCTTTGCGGCCAGTGCTGGTAATCGCCGGATCAAGGCTGGCGAAATTGACTAGCTTCATGGCAACAGCCGATGGCGTGCGGCCGATCAGTTCAGCAAGCTGAATAATTTCCGGGTTGCGCGAATGTAGCTTGCCGAATGGAAGCTGGCAGTACAGGTGGAAAGCAAGTTTGAGTTGCTCACGGGTCCAGAGCCTAGATGCCATGCTGCCAGTACCTAAGAGTTGATGACGACTCGTTAAGTCTAACCTGGGTCGGTCGGGTTGGTATGCGAATGTTGTTACACCATTTACGTTCATTTACAGCCCGCTAACCCGCCTTAACCGTGCC
The DNA here is from genome assembly GCF_036170495.1 of Azonexus sp. Lineage (GTDB taxonomy): Bacteria > Pseudomonadota > Gammaproteobacteria > Burkholderiales > Rhodocyclaceae > Azonexus. The sequence continues at coordinate 21,311 of NZ_JAVHPH010000252.1, read as the reverse complement.
GCGGGGGAGTATTCGTCCTGTCGTTGGGTACCCCTCGAAACTTGAAGTCAAAGGGCTGAATGTGAATTTTCCAAAATTGAGTTTGAAGCGGCTTCTGATTGCCGCTGCGATTTCGCTGGTGCTGCCGTTGGCTGCCCTGGGGGTTGGTCAGCGGGGTGATCGTTGCGGTGTCGGGCCGGCTACGGAATCGGAAAAGATGCCGCCGTATTTGCGCCAGTTGGATTTGAGTGAGGCGCAGCGCGACCGGGTTTTCGAGATCATGCACGGGCAGGCGCCGGCTAAGCGCGAGAAAGTGAAGGCGGCGCGTAATGCCGAGGAGTCGCTGCGTAAGCTGGTGTGGTCGACTGAATATACCGAGCCGAAGGCGCGCGCGTTGTCTGATGGTGCGGCCAGGGCGATGGCTGACCTGTCGCTGGCCCGGGCCAAGGCCGAGCGCCAGATTTATGAGGTGCTGACTGTCGAGCAGCGCAGCCAACTGGCCAAGCTGAAGGCCGCCGGCAAGGCGCCTATGGACGGGCGCGGTGGTGAGCGCCGTCCGCCTCCCGGCGATTAATCAAGGTTTTGGCTGCAGCTTGAAGGGCTGTTGCCACGTGATCTACCCCTTGCCCGCCGCGGCTCAATTTGTGGTCGCGGCGGGCCTTTTTACATCGTTTAACACCTGTGAAGATCGCAGGCGGTGAAAATATCCGGATGAATACCACGTCATTAATAAGGGCGCCGAATTGGCGCTTGTCGCTTGTTGTTTTGCTCGCCGTCGGCTCGCTGAGCGCCTGTTCCAGCCTGCCTTCGGTCGGGCCGGATTATCAGTTGCCCGAGTGGGCCATGCCGAGTCGTTGGCTGGCGGCCAAGGCGGGTGACTCTCGGTCAGAGGCAACGAATTCCACCGTTCCCACCGCTTCCACGGTCAACCGGAAAAACAGCCCGAATTCGCAAAGTGAGTGGTGGCGGCAATTGGGCGATCCGGCGCTCGATGAGCTGATCGCCACCGCTCAATCCGGCAGCCTCGACCTCAAGGCGGCGCAGGCCCGTTTGCGGCAGGCGCGGGCCAGTCGGGCGCAGGCGGTGAGCGGCTATTTTCCGCAAGTGTCGGCGTCGACTGGCGTTAGCCGGACGAAGAGCGCAACGGCAGTCAGCGCCCTGCCGACGCGCACGCTCTACGACGCCGGTTTCGACGCCAGTTGGGAGCTCGATCTTTTTGGTGCCACGCGTCGGGCGGTCGAGGCGGCGAGCGCCGATCTGGCAGCGAGCGAAGCCAGTCTGGAAAACGTCCGGGTTTCGCTGGTTGCCGAGGTGGCGCAGAACTATGTCGAGTTCCGCGCCTACCAGTTGCGTCTGACGATTGCCCGGGCCAATCTGGCCAGCCAGACCGAAACGGCGCAGATCACCGAATGGCGCGAGCAGGCCGGGCTGGCCAGTGGCGCCGACGTCGAGCAGGCGCGGACCAACCGCGAGCAAACGCGGGCCGGCATGCCGGATCTTGAGGTCGGGCTGGCGGCGGCGGAAAACCGCCTGACCACCTTGCTTGGCCGGCAACCCGGCGCCTTGCATGAACAATTGCTGGCCGCGCAGGCCCGGCCGGTGGCGCCGCCGACGGTCGCGACCGGCATCCCGGCCGATGTGCTCACCCAGCGGCCCGATTTGATCGTCGCCGAACGCACGCTGGCGGCGGAAACGGCGCGCATCGGCCAGAAGCAGGCGGCGCGCTTTCCCAGCCTGTCGCTGGGTGGCTCGTTCGGCTGGCAGGCTTACAGCCTCGGCGCGCTGGGTAGCAGCGACAGTCTGGTGCGCGCCCTGAGCGGCACGCTGGCGGCGACCTTGTTTGACGGCGGCAAGCTGCGCAGCGCCGTCGATTTGCAGACGGCGGTGCAGGAAGCGGCGCTGGCTGACTACGAAAGCGCCGTGCTGACGGCGCTGGAAGAGGTCGAAAACGCGCTGACCGCGCACGCGCAGGCCCGCGACCGGGTGATCGCCCGCGAAGCGGCGGCCGTTTCGGCGGGCAACGCGGCGACCTTGAGCCGACAGATGTACGAAGCCGGCCTCGCCGACTTCCAGAAAGTGCTGGAAACCCAGCGCACCCAATTGACGGCCGAGGATTCGCTGGCCACCGCCCAGTCGGCCGTGTTGACCACGCTGATCCAGCTCTACAAGGCGCTTGGCGGCGGCTGGCAGCCGGCCCCTGAAAGTGATCGAACATGACAAATAGTGCGGATACCTCGTCAGAGGCGCTCGTTGCGCTGCTCAGCCAGAACAAGCACGAGGATAGCGGCCGGCGATGGCGGCGGCTGATAGTCGGCGGCACTGCCGTCGTGGCTGTGCTGTGGCTGGTTGTGTCCGGCGGCAATGGTCAGCCGGCCGGGCAGTTCGCGACCGAGGAGGTGGTTTTCGGGAATCTGCTGGTTACCGCTTCGGCCAGCGGCACCTTGCAGCCGACCAAGTCGGTCGATGTCGGTTCCGAGCTTTCCGGCACTCTATCCAACGTGCTGGTGCAGGAAAACGATGTGGTCAAGAAAGGCCAGTTGCTGGCCCAGCTCGATACCGCCAAATTGAAGGACGCTGTTTCCAAATCGCAGGCGGCGGTGGCGGCGGCCGAGGCTTCGGTGGCGCTGGCGCAGGCGACAGTGGCCGAAACGACGGCGTCGCTGAATCGCATGCGGCAGGTCGCCGAACTTTCCGGCGGCAAGGTGCCGGCCAAGACCGAGCTGGAGACGGCCGATGCGGCGCGGCAACGGGCCATCGCCAGCCTGGCCAGCGCCCGGGCCGACGTGGTGCAGGCGCGGGCGACGGCGAAAACGGATGAAACCAATCTCGGCAAGGCGACCATCCGTTCGCCGGTCGATGGCGTCGTGCTGACCCGCAAGGTGGAGCCCGGCCAGACCGTGGTGGCAGCGATGACGACGCCGGTGCTTTTCGTGCTGGCCGAGGATCTGGCCAAGATGGAGTTGCAGGTCAAGGTCGATGAAGCCGATGTCGGCAATGTCAAAACCGGCCAGACGGCGAGTTTCACCGTGTCGGCCTGGCCGGGGCGCAAGTTTCCGGCGAGCATTCAGCGTGTCGGGCTGGGTTCGACGACGACCGATAACGTGGTGACGTACAAGACCATCCTGCGGGTCAATAACGATGATCTCGCGCTGCGCCCGGGGATGACGGCGACGGCTACCATCGTCACGGCGAGCCGTGAAAAGGTGCTGTTGGTGCCCAACGCGGCGTTGCGTTTCACGCCGCCGGGAGAGGGCGCGGCGGCGAAGGAGCGCGGCTTGGTCGCCCGCCTGATGCCCGGGCCGCCGCCGGAGGCACCGAAGAATCGCCCGGCGGCAGCCACGGGCAGCGGTGAAGGGCTGGTCTGGGTGCTGGTCGATAGCCAGCCGCAGGCAGTGGCGCTGAAAACCGGCGTCAGCAACGGGCGCCAGACCGAAGTGCTGGGCGGCGATTTGCCGGTGGATGCGGCGGTGATTTCCGACTATCAGGCGGCGAAAAAGTGAGTTGCTACGGTCAACCCGAAAAAATGGCCAAAATCGAAATGCCGGCGAGCTTGCTGTGAGCGCGCCCTTGATCGAACTGCGCGCCATCACCAAGACCTACGGTCAGGGACAGGCCGCGTTTCAGGCGCTGGGCGGCGTTGATCTGAGCATAGCGGCGGGTGAATTCGTGGCGGTCATGGGGCCGAGCGGTTCCGGCAAATCGACGGCGATGAATTTGCTCGGCTGCCTCGATACGCCGACCTCGGGCGAATACCGTTTTCAGGGCATCAACGTCGAGCAGCTCGACCGCAACCAGCGGGCGCTGCTGCGTCGGCAATGTCTCGGCTTCGTTTTCCAGGGGTTCAATTTGCTGGCGCGAACCTCGGCGCAGGAGAACGTCGAGCTCCCGCTGCTCTATCGCGGCGAACCGGCCGACGTGCGCCACACTGCGGCCCGCGCCGCCCTCGCCAAGGTCGGCCTCGACGGCTGGGAAACGCACACCCCGGCCGAGCTTTCCGGTGGCCAGCAGCAACGTGTCGCCATCGCCCGGGCCATCGTCACCAATCCGCTCGTGCTGCTCGCCGACGAGCCGACCGGCAACCTCGACAGCAAGCGCAGCCACGAGATCATGGAGCTGCTCGGGCGGCTGAACAGCGAACAGGGCATCACCATCATCATGGTCACCCACGAGCCGGATATGGCGCACTACGCGCGGCGCATCGTGCATTTTGTCGACGGCCTGGTGGACAGCGACAGCGCGACGGAGGCGGCATGATCCTGAACGCACTCCTGCTCGCCCTGCGCGAGATACGCCGCAACCTGCTGCGCTCCTTTCTGACCGTGCTCGGCATCGTCATCGGCGTCGGCGCGGTGATCACCATGGTGACGCTGGGCAACGGCGCCACGAAGATGGTTTCCGACCAGATTGCCAGCCTCGGCAGCAATCTGCTCATGGTCATGCCCGGCCAGCGCCTTGGCCCGGGGCGCGACAGTGCCGGCGCGGCGAAATTCAAGATCGCCGACATCGAGGCCATCCAGCAACAGGTCAATGGCCTCAAGGCCGTGGCGCCCGTCGTCGGCAGCCCCGTAACGCTGGTCGCCGGCACGCAGAACTGGTCGTCGACGGTGAGCGGCACGAGCAACGACTACTTCATCGCCGGCAACTGGAAAATCGCCGCCGGGCGTCAGTTCTCCGACGACGAAGAGCGCGCTGGCAAGGCCGTTTGCGTGATCGGCAATACCGTCAGGAAGGAGCTGTTCGGCGCCGGTAATCCGGTCGGCAGCAGCATCCGCGTCAAGACCTTCGACTGTGAGGTGATCGGCCTGCTCGTCGCCAAGGGCCAGGGCGGCATGGGCCAGGATCAGGACGACACGGTGCTGATGCCGCTGCGCACGACGCAACGCCGGCTGACCGGCTCGCTCGATATCGGCAATGTCATGGTCTCGCTCAAGGACGGCACCGACGCGACCGTCGCCATCGCCCAGCTGCGCAGCCTGCTGCGCGAACGGCGCAAGCTGGCCGAGAACGCCGACGACAATTTCAACGTGATGGACACCAAGCAGATCGCCGAAACGCTCTCCGGCACCATCGGCACGATGACCGCGCTGCTCGGTGCGGTGGCCGCCGTCAGCCTGCTCGTCGGCGGCATCGGTATCATGAACATCATGCTCGTGTCGGTCACCGAACGGACGCGGGAAATTGGCATCCGGCTGGCCATCGGGGCGCTGGAAAACGAGGTGCTTTGGCAATTCCTGATCGAAGCCGTGGTGCTCTCCGCCTTAGGTGGGCTGGTCGGCGTGGCGCTGGCCTTTGTCTCCTGCCTCGGACTGTCGTCGCTGATGCACATACCGTTTATGTTCAACCCGGCCATCAACCTGACGGCGTTTGGCTTCTCGGCAGCGATCGGGGTGATTTTCGGCTACGTGCCGGCGCGCCGGGCGGCGCAACTTGATCCGATCGAGGCGCTGCGGCATGAGTGAGGAATTTCAATTTTGGCCGTTTTTTCCGGTTGACCGTAGCAAGCGCGCTTTTCATCCGCTTACGCCATTTACTTTCATTTACAGCCCTGTCACCCACCTTTACAGGCTCTCGGGGGAGTATTCGTCCTGTCGCCAGGCCCGCTTGGGCCGGCTAATTTGAACAAGAGGATGAAGAGATGAAAACTACCCCCAACACCAATATCAAACGTTTCCTGATTGCCGCCAGCGTGGCTTTGGCCATTCCGCTTTCTGCCGCGGCCTTTGGCGGTCACGGCAGTCATGACGGCTGTGGAATGGAGGCGCTTGGCGGGTTGGGCCACCACATGATGGGTGGCAACATGATGCCGCCGCATCTGCGTACCTTGAATCTGACCGAGGCGCAGCAGGACAAGGTTTTCGAGATCATGCATGCCCAGGCGCCGGTAATGCGCGACAAGGCCAAGGCCCTGCGCAAGGCTGAGACTGATCTGCGGGCGCTGACTTCGGCGCCGGATTACAGCGAAGCCAAGGCGCGCGGTCTGGCCGACGAGGCAGCGAAGGCGATGTCGGAAATGACCCTGGCGCGGGCCAAGGCCGATCGTCAGGTATTCGAGGTGCTGACGCCGGAGCAACGCAAGCAACTGGCTGAAATGAAGCCGACCGAGCGCGGGCCGCGCGGCCGTGGCGATGGTCCGCGCGGCGCGGCGGCTGATACTGCCAAACCGGCCGGTCGTTAATTCGGTTTTTTTGACACTTGGGGGCCGATGGCCCCCATTTCATTTTTTGCTGATTTTTCCGGTTGACCGCGCCCCGAAGGAAGCACTCTTGGGGTGTGGAAGTCATCGGCGCCAAACGGAAAAGCCGAATCTGCGACAATCGGGCATGTCCGAAAAGCCCAGCTCCTCCGTTCCGTTACCGATGGCCTGCCGCCCCAATTGCGGCGCCTGTTGCATTGCGCCGTCGATCAGTTCGCTGAACAAGGCGGCGGGGGTGCCCTGCCGGCATCTCGATGGCGAATTTCGTTGCCTGATTTTCGCTAGCCCGGAGCGGCCGGATTGCTGCGCTGGCCTGCAACCGTCGGTCGAGATGTGCGGCTTATCCCGCGAGCATGCGCTCAACTGGCTAGCCGAACTCGAAGTTCTGACACAGCCGGGATAGTAGAATGCGGCCTCCCCAACTTGCTAAAAGCGCAGGCTGCACGCCATGGACCCGATTCTTCTCCTTAAAGCCCTCATTCTCGGCATCGTCGAAGGGCTGACCGAATTCCTGCCGATTTCCTCGACCGGCCACCTGATCCTGGCCGGCGATCTGCTGGATTTCAACGATGATCGCGGCAAGTTGTTCGAGATTGTCATCCAGTCCGGCGCCATTCTGGCCGTCGTCTGGGAGTATCGCGAGCGGCTGCTCGTCGTGGCGCGCGGCGCCTTCAGCGACAAGGCGGCGCAAAAATTCATCCTCAACCTGTTCGTCGCCTTCCTGCCGCTAGCCATCCTCGGGCTGACCTTCGGCAAGGCGATCAAGGCCCACCTGTTCAACCCGATTGCCGTGGCCACCAGCTTCATTGTCGGCGCCTTCGTCATTCTGTGGGCGGAGAAGCGCGAGCACACCATCCGCGTCCAGACGGTCGAGGAAATGACCCTGCTCGACGCCCTGAAAATGGGCTTCGCCCAGGCCGTGGCGCTGATTCCCGGCACCTCGCGGTCCGGCTCGACAATCATCGGCGGCTTGCTTTTTGGCTTGTCGCGCAAGGCGGCGACCGAGTTTTCCTTCTTCCTCGCCATCCCGACGCTCGGCGCGGCCACCGTCTATCAGCTCTACAAGGAACGCGCCCTGCTCAACGCCGACGATATTGGCATGTGGGCCGTCGGCTTCGTTTCCGCTTTCATTTCGGCCTTTCTGTGCGTGCGCTGGCTGCTGCGTTTCATTTCCAGCCACGATTTCACGCCCTTCGCGTGGTATCGCATCGTCTTCGGCATTGTCGTCCTGCTGACCGCCCACTTCGGCTGGGTGCAATGGACCGCGGGCTGATCCTTTACCTGCACGGCTTCTGCTCCTCGCCGGCCTCGTGGAAATCAAAGTTGCTGGCCGAGGAGATGGCGCGGCGCGGGCTGGCCGCGCAGTTTGTCTGCCCGCAACTGTCGCCGGTGCCCGATGAAGCAGTGGCCAGTGTCAGCCGCCTGATCGAACAGGCCGGCGGGCCGGTCACCTTGATCGGCAGTTCGCTCGGCGGGCATTACGCCAACCATCTGGCGGAAAAGCACGGCTTGAACGCGGTTCTGATCAATCCCGCTACGGTCGACCGGATAAATCTGGCCAATTTCGTCGGCGATCACGCCAATTTCCATACCGGCGAGCGTTTCACCTTCACCGAAGCGCATGCCGCGCAGCTCAAAGCGCAAGTGCGCCAGCCGACGCCGGCGCGCTACTGGCTGCTCGCCGAAACCGGCGACGAGGTGCTGGATTACCGGCAGGCCGTGGATTTCTACGCCGGCTGCCGGCAAACGGTGTTGCCGGGCGGTGACCACGGCTTCACGCAATTTCCCGGCTTCGTGCCGCAAATCATTGAATACGCTGGGCTATAATCCGTCGATGAATGTATTGTTTGAAGAAGATGGCGGCTTCAAGGCCGGCAGCATCATGGCCGACAACGACAGCTCGTTGCAGGTCGAAATGCCGAGCGGCAAGCGCAGCAAGATCAAGGCCGCAACGGTGTTGCTGCGTTTCGAGAAACCGTCGGCGGCTGCCTTGCTCGATCAGGCGACACCGCTGGCCGAAGAGATCGAAGCAGAATTCCTCTGGGAGTGCGTCAACGATGGCGAATTTTCGTTTCTTGATTTTGCCCGTGATTACTACGGACACGAGCCCAGCCCGCTCGAAGCGACGGCGGTGCTGCTTGCCGTGCACGCCGCGCCCGTCTATTTCCACCGCAAAGGCAAGGGTCGCTTCCGCAAGGCGCCTGCCGACATTCTCGCAGCTGCTCTGGCCAGTCTTGAAAAAAAGCGTCAGCAAGCGCTCGCGATGGAAGGCTGGATCGGCGAGCTGAAGGAATTCCGCCTGCCGCCGGAAATCGGCGCGCTGACCGATGCCCTGCTTTACGCCCCGGACCGCAACAAACCGGAAACCAAAGCCTTCGAGACGGCCTGTGCCGAAACCGGCCTGACGGCGGCGCAAATGCTCTTCAAGTGCGGCGCCATCAAGTCGCCCTACTTCCTGCATTACCGGCGTTTCCTGCACGAACAGTTCCCGAAAGGCGTCGCCTTTCCGCTGCTTGAGGCGCCGAAGTTGCCGCGCGATCTGCCGAAGGCCGACGTCCGCGCTTTCTCGATCGACGACGCCAACACCACCGAAATCGACGACGCGCTGTCGGTCGTCCGGCTGCCCGGCATCGGTTCGCGCATCGGCATCCACATTGCCGCGCCGGGTCTGGCCATCGCGCACGGCTCGCCGCTCGACGGCATCGCCCGCGCCCGGCTGTCCACGGTCTACATGCCGGGCAACAAGATCACCATGCTGCCCGATGCCGTGGTCCAGAACTACACGCTGGCCGGAGGCGTCGATTGCCCGGCCGTCTCGCTCTACCTGACGGTCAATGACTCGCTGGAAATACTGAGCCACGAGTCGCGGCTGGAAATGGTGCACATCGCCGCCAACCTGCGCCACCACGAAATCGAGCCGTGGTTCAACGCCGAAACGATCAACGGCCCGCTGCCCGACCAGCCGTTCAAGGACGAACTGGTGCACCTCTGGCATTTCGCCAACGCCTGCGAAGGCCGCCGGGGCAAGCCGTCGGCGATGCAGGGCATCAACGACTACAACTTTGAAATCGGCGGCGACCTGGCCGATCCGGATAGCTGCACCGTCGAAATTTCCGAACGCAAGCGCGGCAGTCCGCTCGACAAGCTGGTCGCCGAGCTCATGATCGTCGCCAACTCGACCTGGGGCGGCCTGCTCGCCGAGAAGAACGTCGCCTGCCTGTACCGGGCGCAGACGCAGGGCAAGGTGCGCATGACGACCTCGCCGCTGCCGCACGAAGGTCTCGGCGTGCCGCAATACGCCTGGATGACCTCGCCGCTGCGTCGTTACTGCGATATGGTCAACCAATGGCAGTTGATTGCCTGTTTGAAGGGCGAAACGCCGGCTTTTGCCCAGAAATCGGCCGAGTTGTTCGGCGCCATGCGCGATTTTGAGCTGACATACGCCGCTTATGCCGATTTTCAGCGCCAGATGGAGCGTTATTGGTGTCTGCGCTGGATTCTGCAACGTGGGTTGACTGAAATCGAGGCGACTGTGCGCCGTGAGCAGAGCGTCAAGCTCGACCATTTGCCCTTATTGCTCCGCGTGCCATCCTTGCCGGCCGATCTGGTGGCCGGCCAGCGTGTGCGTCTGGCCATTGAGAGTCTTGATCTGCTGGCGCCGGAAGTTAGCTGCCGCTTCGTGAGCCTGCTTGGCGAGAACAATTTGGCCGACGCCACGGAGAGTGAGGAGCAGTGAAAAAGAAGAGACCGTCCCTGCGCGCAGCCCGCGCGGCGAAGCAAGATCGCCGCTTGTGGCTCGCACTGGGCATCTCCGTCCTTTTTCATGGCTTGTTGCTGTTCCTGAATTTCCAGTTTCCGGAGGCTTCTCAGGCCTTTCGTGAAAAGGCCATGGACATCATCCTGGTCAACGCCAAATCCGCACGCAAGCCGACGGATGCTCAGGCGCTAGCTCAGGCCAATCTCGATGGCGGCGGTAATACTGATGAAAACCGGCGGGCCAAGACGCCCTTGCCGCCCTCGCCGCAAAAGAACGACGGCGACGCCATTCAGCAGATGCAGCGTCGCGTCCAGGAACTCGAAACAGCCCAGCAAAGGCTGCTGGCGCAGGCGAAGAGTCTGCGCAACGTCGCGGCGGCAAATACGGCCACCGAGCAGCCATCGCCGGTCGTGCCCGTGGTCAGTGGCTTGGACCTCGCCGAGTCGGCGCGGGCGATGGCCCGTCTCGAGGGCGAGATCAGCAAGACGGCCGACGAGTACAGCAAACGGCCGCGCAAGAAATTTGTTGGCGCACGGACTGAAGAATATGGTCTGGCTGCCTATCTCGATGCCTGGAAACAGAAAATCGAGCGCATCGGCACGCTGAACTATCCGCCAGAAGCGCGCGGCAAGCTCTACGGCGCGGTGGTGATTTTCGTTGAATTGCGCGCCGAGGACGGCAGCCTGTACAGCGCCGAGATCTCGCGCTCGTCCGGGCACAAGATTCTTGATCAGGCGGCGCTGCGTATCCTCCGGATGTCGGCGCCCTTCGGTGCCATTCCACAGCAGGCATTGGGTGGGGCGACCGTGCTTTCCTTTGCCCGGACCTGGTATTTCACGCAGGGTGATGCCCTCAATACGGCCAGCAAATGAGTGATCTTTACTGCGTCTTTGGCAATCCGATTGCCCATTCGAAATCGCCGGCCATTCATGCGGCCTTCGCCGCTGCGAGTGGGCAGGATGTGATCTACGAAGCGCGTCTTGCGGCGGTCGACGGCTTTAAACAAGCGATTTCCGAATTCGTAGCGGCGGGGGGCAAAGGGGCGAATGTCACCGTGCCGTTCAAGGAGGAGGCGTTTCGCCTGGCGACGCGTCTGTCCGAGCGCGCGGCGCGAGCCGGGGCGGTCAATACCCTGGCCTTCAACGGTGCCGAAATCTTCGGCGACAACACCGATGGCGCCGGGTTGGTTCGCGACATGACGCACAACCTCGGTTTTTCGCTGGCCGGCAAGCGCATTCTTCTGCTCGGCGCCGGCGGTGCCTCGCGCGGGGTTATCGCGCCGCTGCTGGCTGAACAGCCGGCGTCGCTGTTTATCGCCAATCGCAGCGCTGACAAGGCCGTTTTGCTGGCAAAGGCGTTTTCGGACAGGGCTATCCCCCAAGGGGAGTTCCTGCGGGGCGCGGTCAACGGGGGAAATTTCGCAAAAACCGCCGACAACAGCTTCGATCTGATTATCAACGCCACTTCAGCCAGCCTTTCCGGTGAAAGCCTGCCCTTGCCGCCGGGAATCTTTGCGCCGGGCAGTCTGGCCTACGACATGATGTACGGCCAAGGCGAAACGCCTTTTCTGGCACTGGCCCGCGTGCAGGGTGCAGCAATGCGCGCGGATGGGCTCGGCATGCTGGTCGAGCAGGCAGCTGAAGCTTTTTTCGTCTGGCGCGGCGTGCGCCCGGCCACCGCTCAGGTGTTGGCCGACCTGAGAGCCAAACTGGCCGCATGAAAATCGTTGGCCGTTGGTTGAAATGGGCTGTGCTGGGCATGCTCGGATTGTTCCTGATCTGGCAGTTGTGGCTCCTTGGCTGGGTGTTGCTTTGGGGGTGGATGAACCCCGGCGAAACCCGTTTCATGGAAATTCGTCTGACCGAATTGCACCAGAAGCTGCCCGATGCCCAACTTAAAAAGCAATGGGTGCCCTACGCGCGGATTTCAATTCATCTCAAGCGCGCCATCATCTCCGCCGAGGATGCCAAGTTCGTCGACCATGAAGGCTTCGACTGGGAAGGCATGCAGAAGGCGCTCGAAAAGAACCAGAAGCGAGGGCGTTTCGCGGCCGGCGGCTCGACCATCAGCCAGCAACTGGCTAAAAACCTGTTCCTGACGCCGACCAAGTCGTATTTCCGCAAGGCCGAAGAGGCGATCATTACGTTGATGCTGGAAAACCTGTGGAGCAAGCGGCGGATTCTCGAGGTTTATCTCAACGTGATCGAATGGGGCAACGGTGTTTTTGGTGCCGAGGCGGCGGCCCGCCATTACTACAACACCAGCGCCGCCCAGCTCGGGCCGGAACAGGCGGCGCGGCTGGCCGGCATGGTACCGAATCCGCGCTACTACGACCGCAATCGCAATGCCCCCGGATTGGGGCGCAAGACGGCGATTATTCTGGCCCGTATGCCGGGCGCCGAAGTGCCGTGAACGATTGCCGGGATAAGGGTTTCCCGCCGTAATTTTGTCGGAACCCGGCTCTTCGCCCGATGCTAAAATGCCCTACCTTTTGCGGCGCCGCACCATGAGCGAAGAAGCCCAGCTGACCGATACCGAAGACTTGCAGGAGCGCCTCGCCGAGGTGCAGACCCTGCTCGTCCGGCACAAGCTGGTTGAAGAGCTGGTACGCCGGCAGGAAGGTCCGCACCACGATCTGGTCGAGGACATTGTCCACAAGCAGCACTTGAATTCGCTGCGGGCCAGGTTGGAGCCGATGCATCCGGCCGACATCGCCTACATCCTCGAGGCTTTGCCGCAGGACGAGCGCCTGATTGTCTGGGAACTGGTCAATCCGGAGCTCGAAGGCGAAATCCTGCTCGAAGTTTCGGATGCTGTTCGGGAAACCCTGATCGATTCGATGGAGCGGACCGAATTGGTCGCTGCCGCCGAAACGCTCGATGCCGATGAACTGGCCGACCTCGCGCCCGATTTGCCGCAAGGCGTTATCGATGATGTATTCCGCGGCCTGACCATCGCCGAGCGCGAGCAGTTGCGCGCCGCGATGTCCTACCCCGAAGAGTCGGTCGGTTCGATCATGGATTTCGACATGGTCACCGTGCGCGAGGATGTCTCGCTCGAAGTGGTGCTGCGCTATCTGCGCCGTTTCGACGAACTTCCCGACCATACTGATCAGCTTTTCGTCGTCGATCGCGATGAGCGCCTGAAAGGCGTGCTGCCGCTCAACATTCTGCTGGTCAATGAGGTCGACGTCGAAGTCGGTACGCTGATGCAGACCGCTTTCGTCGAGTTCGAGCCTGACGACCTCGCCGAAGAGGCCGCCAAGGCTTTCGAGCGCTATGACCTCGTCTCGGCTCCGGTGCTCGACCCGGACGGCAGGCTCGTCGGCCGCGTGACCGTTAATGAGGTCGTCGACTACATCCGCGAAGAAGCCGAGCACGAACAACTGGCTCAGGCCGGTCTGCGCGAGGAAGAAGACATTTTCGCCTCGGTATGGGACTCGGTGAAAAACCGTTGGGCCTGGCTGGCGGTCAATCTGGTGACGGCTTTTGTTGCCTCGCGGGTGATTGGCGCCTTTGAGGATTCCATCGAGAAACTGGTGGCACTTGCCGCCCTGATGCCGATTGTCGCTGGCATCGGTGGCAATTCCGGCAACCAGACGATCACCATGATCGTCCGCGCCATCGCCATGGGCCAGGTCCAGCCCGACGCCATGCGCCGCCTGCTGCGCAAGGAACTCGGCGTGGCGACGATCAACGGCCTGATCTGGGGCAGCCTGCTCGGCATCGCCGCGTGGTGGCTCTACGGCAGCGTCAAGCTCGGTCTGGTGATGACCTCGGCGATGACGCTGAACCTCTTGCTGGCGGCCTCGGCCGGCGTTGGCATTCCGCTGTTGCGCCAGAAGTTCGGCGCTGACCCGGCGGTGGGCGGTTCGGTGATGATCACCGCACTGACCGATTCCGGCGGATTCTTCATCTTCCTCGGCTTGGCCACGCTGCTGCTCATGTGATTTCGGGGTCGGCCGGCCATTTTAATATTGGCCATTTTTTCCGGTTGACCGTGGCGGCCCCGTAGCGGGCTGAATCGGCGGTCACGTTCCTTTAACCTAGAAACCGCAGTTGACCGCTTATCCATTCTTTGCGAGCCGCATGAAAGCTGGCGTTTGTGCCTTCGCTGTGATTCACCCAATGGGTGACAGCGCCCCATGCCCGCTTCGCCATGAACCCGTCACGTCTGGCCCACGAAACGCGGCCACCCACCCCGCTCATCAACGACTTCACACGCATCACCCCGCCCGTGGGGGAGGGGGGAGCTATTGCCTCAAAATCGAAAAAATGGGCTACGGAGCGCGGAGGTGGTTCGGGTCAAAATTTGTGCAACATTCAGGCTAGGTTTAATCAATACTCCTGCAACATGGCGTTCTCGTTGTCGGCGTGGCGCAGGCGCAGGGCAAGCGAACGGGCCAGCGCCTGGAGCAGGGTCAGCGCCAGTTTCTTGTGTTCCTCGGAGATCGTGTTGAATTCGTCCTCGGAGAGGACGAAAAATTCCGTGTCGCCAGCGGCGATGGCGTCATCGCCACGCGGCAAGCCATCGAGGAAAGCGAGGCCGCCGAAGAAATCGCCACGACCAAAGGTGGCGACATGGCGGGTGCGGCCGCCGCCGAGCGGGGCAAAAATCTTCACCGCGCCGCGCCGGATCAAATAAATCGCGTCGCCCGGCTCGCCCTGCGAATAGATGACATCGCCAGCGGCATAGCGGCGTTTGACCAGCCGTTTTTCCAGGTCGGCCAAGGTTTCGTCCTTGCGATGTTTGAACAGCTCCATCTCCTGCAGCTCCAGTGCGGTCTCGGTTTCCGGGCTGTTTTGTTCCCGCTCGCCGAGCAGACGGTCTTCCACCCATTCGATGGCGCTGTCCAGTTCGCTAAACAGGCGGACGCTTTCCGGATTGTCGGTGACGCCGGTTTGGGCCAGGAACTCGCGCAGATTACGATTGTTCGGCAGATTTTCCCGGACATTGGAGAGCAGTAACAGGGCGCCGCGTTCGGCCAGTGAATCGCGAACCTGACTGAGCAGATGGGCGGCAGTCACATCGACGGACTGGATCCGTTTCATGTCGAGGATGACGAAATTTCGGCTCTTCAGCTCCGGCTCCAGTTGGCTGTAAAGCTGTTGGGTGGTGCCAAAGAACAGGCTGCCCTGCAATTCGAAAATGACCGCTTGGTCGCCCTTTTTTTCGAGAACACGCGTTTCGGCTTCGGGGCGATGCCAGCTTGAGGACATCTGATTGACGTAGAACTTATGGCGAACAACCGAGCCGCCAATCTGTTCGCGCAGGAAAAGGATGATGGCCAGCGCGACGCCAGCTGCCGAGGCGGCAATCAGGCCGACGGTCAGGGCGACGACGACGACGGTGACGACGACGCCGAAATCGAAAACGGTGGCCGACGACTGGACGAAGCGCAGCGGTCCACGGTCGATCATCCGGATGCCGACGACGATCAGGATGCCAGCCAGTGCGGCAACCGGAATCCAGGCGATAAAACTGCTCAGGAGCAGCGCGAAAACGAGGGCGGAGACGCCCTCGACCAGCCCTGATGCGCGGGTCATCGCACCGCTCGATAGATTGACCAGGGTGGCGCCCATGGTGCCGGCCCCAGGAATGCCGCCGACCGACGAGGAGGCGATATTGGCGATTCCCTGAGCGATCAGTTCGCGGTTCGGATGGTGTTGTGAGCGCGTCAATTGGTCGAGGACGACGCAGGTTTTCAGGGTGTCGATCGAGAGCAGCACGGCCAGGGTTAGGGCGTTGCCGAGCAGGGCGGCGACCTGGCCGAGACGCAGATCGCCGATCTCGTGCCAGCGGCCGGTGATCGACTGGATGTAGCCTTCGCCGCTGGCGCCGAGCGGGCCGATGATGAGGTTATTGGCGGCGAGGTGGAGCAGGCTTTCATCTTGCCACGCCAGGCCGAAATAGCAGGCAATGCCGGCAGCAATGCCGAGGATGGTGCCGGGCAGGCGTTGGGTCAGGCCGGGGCTCAGCGACATGACGAGCATGGTCGTGAGGCCGACGGCCAGGGCCCGCCAGTCCCACAGGGCGGGGGTGTATACGGCCTCGAACCAGCGGGTGGCGGTCGGCGTGCCAAGCAGTTTGCCGACCTGGCTGCCGATGATGAGCAGGCCGACCCCGGTCAGATAGCCGCTGACCACCGGGTAGGGGATGTATTTGATCAGGCGGCCGATGCCGACGAAGCCGAAAAGGAGCTGGAATAGTCCGGCCAGCACGCCGAGCATGAGCAGCATCAGAATGACGTTGCCGCCCGGCACGCCCTGGCCGACCAGTTCGATGGCGAAAGCCGAGAGCAGCGCTGCGGCCGGGGCACAGGGGGCGCTGATCAGACGGTCGGTGCCGCCGAGAATGGAGGTAATCAGGCCGATCACGGCGGCACCAATGATTCCGGCCAGGGCGCCCAGCGCCGCGTGGCTGGGCGCAATGGCCGAATAGATGGTGACGCCGAAAGCGATGGCGGCAGGCAAGGCCACCAGCATGGCGGCCAGGCCGCCCCAGAAGTCGCCGCTCTGATAGAGCTTTTTGAAGACATCCTGCATGGCGCCGCTCCCCCTGTGTTTTTATTGCGGGAATCTTACTGCGCTTTTTTCGTCGGCGAGCTTAAAGCCCTTCCGGCGTGACCAGCTTGAGGCCGACGATGCCGGCGACAATCAGGCCGATGCAGACGAAGCGCAGTACCTCGCGCGACTCGCCGAACAGGAGCATGCCGAGGATCGCGGTGCCGACGGCGCCGATGCCCGTCCACACCGCGTAGGCCGTGCCGAGTGGCAGGACTTTGAGCGACCAGCCGAGCAGGGCGACGCTGGCCGTCATCGCCACCAGCGTCGCGGCCGATGGCCACAGGCGGCTGAAACCCTCGGTGTATTTCAGGCCGACCGCCCAGCCGACCTCGCAGAGGCCGGCGACGAAGAGGATCAGCCAGGCGGAACCGGAATTCACTTCTGCGTGGCAAACCAGGCGTCGGCAGCGGCGATGGTGGCCGCGATGTCGGCGTCGGAATGGGCAGCCGAAACGAAGCCGGCTTCGAAGGCCGACGGCGCAAAGTAGTGGCCGGCGTCGAGCATGGCGTGGAAGAAGCGGTTGAAGGCTTCCTTGTCGCAGGCCAGCACTTCGTCGTAGGTGCCCGGGCATTTTTCGGCGAAATAGAGGCCGAACATGCCGCCGATGTTCTGGGCGGAGAACGCGACGCCGTGTTTTTTCGCGGCGGCGACCAGGCCGTCGCACAGGGCCTTGGTCTTGGCGGTCAGGGCTTCGTAGAAACCGGGCGCCTGGATGAGCTTCAACGTAGCCAGACCGGCTGCCGTGGCGATCGGGTTGCCGGACAGGGTGCCGGCCTGATAGACCGGACCAAGCGGGGCGATCTGTTCCATGATTTCGCGCTTGCCGCCAAAGGCGCCGAGCGGCATGCCGCCGCCGACCACCTTGCCGAAAGTGGACAGGTCCGGCGTGATGCCGAACAGGCCCTGGGCGCTTTTCAGGCCGACGCGGAAGCCGGTCATCACCTCGTCAAAAATGAGCACCGAGCCGTTCTTCGTGCACAGCTCGCGCATGGCGTTCAGGAAGGCTGGGGTCGGAGCGATCAGGTTCATGTTGCCGACGACTGGTTCGACGATGACGGCGGCGATCTTGTCGCCATGCTTGGCGAAAGCATCGGCCAGTTCCTGCGGATCGTTGTAGGTGAGGACCATGGTGTTTTCGGCCACGCCGGCCGGGACGCCGCTCGATGACGGGTTGCCGAAGGTCAGCAGGCCGGAGCCGGCCTTGACGAGCAGGCCGTCGGAATGGCCGTGGTAGCAGCCTTCAAACTTGATCAGGAGGTCGCGGCCGGTGTAACCACGGGCCAGACGGATGGCGCTCATCGTCGCCTCGGTGCCCGAGGAAACCAGACGCACCATGTCCATCGACGGTACCAGTTCGCAGAGCAGGTCGGCGATGTCGACTTCCTTCTCGGTCGGCGCGCCAAAGGACAGGCCATCGACGACGGCGGCCTGCACAGCAGCGATAACCTTCGGGTGGGCGTGGCCGAGGATCATCGGGCCCCACGAACCGACGTAATCGGTGTACCACTTGCCGTCGGCATCCTGAACCTTGGCGCCGACGCCCTTCTGGAAGAAACAGGGCGTGCCGCCGACCGAGCGGAAGGCGCGCACCGGCGAATTGACGCCGCCCGGAATGTGGCGTTGGGCGCGTTCGAACAGTTGCTGGTTGCGAGAGGTCATGCGGAGTGCTCCTCGAAAAGACGTTGGTAGGCGGCAGCGCGCGCCGCGATGTCGGGCGCGCTGAACAGGTCGGTGATGACGGCGAGCAGGTCGGCGCCGGCAGCGATGAGCGGCGCCGCGTTGGCCAGCGTGATGCCGCCGATGGCGCAGCTTGCTACGGTCAACCGGGTTTTTGCGGCAAAAAACAAATCGCCGGAGGCGAGCGACGCGTTCGGTTTGGTCGGTGACGGATAGACGGCACCGAAGGCAACGTAATCGACACCGGCTGCGTCGGCCCCCTGTGCGGCAGTGAAGTCGGCGTAGCACGAAGCACCGAGAATACGGTGCGGTCCGAGCAGGGCGCGAGCCACCATCAGGTTGCCGTCATCCTTGCCGAGATGCACGCCGTCGGCTCCGACGAGAACGGTCA
>NZ_JAVHPH010000252.1:0-2648 GCF_036170495.1 Azonexus sp. | reverse complement strand
AGGTTGCCGTCATCCTTGCCGAGATGCACGCCGTCGGCTCCGACGAGAACGGTCAGGGCGATGTCGTCGTTGATCAGCAGTTTCGCCTCGTAGTGGCGGGTCAGTGTGCGCAATGCCCGGGCGCGGGCGACGCGTTCGGGCATCGGGCTGGTTTTGTCGCGATATTGAACGAGGCGACAACCGCCGGTCAGGGCGGCTTCAACCTCGCTCAGCAAACGAGTGCCATCGGCGCGCTCAGGCGTGATGGCGTAAAGGCCGCGCAATTTATTTCCCATTGGTCTGGGCAGGGTCGTTCATTTCCGCTTCGTCATTGTCGCCGCGCGCCCAGAAAAAGCGGTCCGGGATGAACTGCCCCATGCCGGCCCGGAAGCCGGCAGCCAGCGCCTGCCACGTGTAATCCTGGGCCTCGTGCACGGCGTCTTCCATGCTGGCCCCGCCGGCGATGCAGCCGGCAATGGCTGAGGCCAGCGTGCAACCGGAACCGTGGTAACTGCCCGGCAGGCGGTCCCACTCGTCGCGACGAATGACACCGTCGGCGCCATACAGCGTGTTGACCACCTTCGGGGTGTTTTCATGGGTGCCGGTAATCAGCACGTACTGCGCGCCCATCTCGATCAGGCGCTGGGCGCACACGTCAATTGACGGCTCGCCATCGTCCTCGTCGCTTTCAGCCAGGCGCCGTGCTTCCGGCGCATTCGGGGTAAGCAAGGTGGTTTGCGGCAGCAGCATTTCACGAATCGCCGAAATGACATCCTCACTCGACAACTCGTCGCCCCGCCCGGAAGTGAGTACGGGGTCGAAGATCAGTGGAGTATCCGGGTAGTCCGAAATGATTTCGGCGACCGCAATGACGTTTTCGACGCTGCCCAGCATGCCAATCTTGAACGCGGCCACGGGCATGTCCTCGAGAATCGTTCGCGCCTGCTGCTCGAGCAGTTCGGCGCTGACCGCCTGGACGCTCTGCACCCCTACCGTGTCCTGCACAGTCAGCGCCGTCAACGCGCTGAGCGGGTGGCAGCCGAGGCTGACCAGCGTGAGGATGTCGGCCTGCATCCCGGCGCCCGCAGACGGGTCACTGGCCGAAAAGACCAGCACCATCGGCGGGCAGGGCGGGGTGGGAACGGTGGAATTCATCGATATTCGAACCCTTGGCGGGCGCGAAGGGAATTGGGTAAGATGGCCGCGATTTTATCCGAATCTCGAGGCGGCCGAAGTAGTCATCAAATTGCTGTAACACTGTTGTTGGCCTTGCCTCGCGGTAATACTTCCGTAGTATGATGTACCGATAGAGCCTTCATCAGAGGCACAGGGGACAGGGAAAAGTGGCTGATTTATCCAGACTGCGCGGCGTCAGGGTCATGGTCATTGACGACAGCAATACGATACGGCGCAGCGCCGAGATATTTCTCGTCCAGGCCGGGTGTCAGGTTGTTCTCGCCGAAGACGGCTTCGATGCGCTGGCCAAGATCGCCGACCACCAGCCCAGCGTCATTTTCTGCGACATCATGATGCCACGTCTTGATGGCTACCAGACTTGCTCGCTGATCAAGAAAAATCCCAAATTCAAGGCCACGCCAGTCATCATGCTCTCGTCCAAGGACGGCTTGTTTGACCGGGCGCGCGGCCGCATGGTCGGTTCCGACCAGTACCTGACCAAACCATTTACCAAAGACAGCCTGCTGCAAACGGTCGCCACCTTTGCCTTGCCGGCCGAGACAGAATCCAACACGTAGCTCAGGGAGAGCGCATGCCTGTTAAAAACATCCTCGTTGTCGACGATTCGCCCACTGAGCGTTTTTTTACCGTCGATGTGCTGACCAAGGCTGGTTACCAGGTGACCACCGCGGAAAATGGCGAAGAGGGAATCGCCAAGGCCAAGGCCAACAAGCCTGATCTGATTCTCATGGACGTCGTGATGCCCGGCCTGAATGGCTATCAGGCCACGCGCACCCTGACCCGCGACGACGAAACAAAAAATATCCCGATCATCGTCTGCACAACCAAGGGGCAGGAAACCGACAAGATATGGGGTTTGCGTCAGGGCGCAGTTGACTACCTCGTCAAGCCGCTGATTCCGGAAGAATTGCTGCAACGAATCGCCGCTCTGCCGTAATCCAGATGGCCCGGAAAACCAGTCTTCGTGATTTTCAGGAATATCTGGCGACGCGTCTGAGCAATGCGGCCAAGGGTAAAGGGTCTTCGTCCTGGCTTGGCGTAGAGGCCGGGGGCGAGTCCTGGCTGGTCGATCTTTCCGATGGTGGAGAAATCGTTCAGGCCTCTCTGCTGGCCCCGGTTCCCATGACCCGCCCGTGGTTTGCCGGCATTGCCAATATTCGCGGCAACCTGCACGCGGTCAGCGATTTCTCGCTCTTTCGTGGTGGTCCGCCCATCGTCCAGAATGCCAACGCGCGCTTGCTGCTGATCGGCGCGCGTCACGGCGTCAATGCCGCCCTGCTTGTGTCACGCATGCTCGGCCTGAAAAACCCTGAGGATTTCACTGTTGAACCGGTCGATGCCGTGATGCCGGCTTGGGGTAGACAGCGTTTCGCCGATACGCAGGGAAAAATCTGGCACAAACTTTCGGTGCGCGAACTGCTTGCCGATCAGGATTTCATGAATATCGGGGTTTGACAGAGGGCTTTCGCCCC
>NZ_JAVHPH010000251.1:0-3253 GCF_036170495.1 Azonexus sp. | reverse complement strand
ATCCTGTTCGTCTGCGGAGGTGCTTTCGCCGGCCTCGAAAAAATCATTCAGAATCGCTCCGAAAAGGGCGGCATCGGCTTTGGCGCCGAAGTCAAGAGCAAGGAAGACAAGCGTGCTGTCGGGCAGATACTGCTCGATGCCGAACCGGAAGACCTGATTAAGTTCGGCCTTATCCCTGAACTGATTGGCCGCCTGCCGGTCGTCGCCACCTTGCAGGAATTGGAAGAACCAGCCCTGATCCAGATTCTGACCGAACCCAAGAACGCGCTGATCAAGCAATACCAGAAGCTGTTCAGCATGGAAGACGTTGAACTCGAAGTCCGCCCCGGAGCCCTCTCCGCCATAGCCAAGAAGGCGCTGGCACGGAAAACCGGCGCCCGCGGTCTGCGCTCGATTATCGAGCATGCGCTACTCGACACAATGTACGAACTACCGGGCATGGAAAATGTCGAAAAGGTCGTGATTGACGAGAACATGATCTCCGGCGAGACCAAGCCCCTGCTCATTTACGCCGACCAGCCAAAGGTTTCCGGCTCCAACTGAACCGGGACTTGAATTGCGGTTCCCCGCCCCCACGTAGGGGGCACATACCTATTTCAAAGGCATCGTAATGTCGAACCCCAACACGCTCCCGGAAACCGTCGAACTGCCGCTGCTGCCGCTGCGCGATGTCGTCGTCTTTCCGCACATGGTTATCCCGCTCTTCGTCGGCCGCCCGAAATCCATCAAGGCGCTCGAAATGGCCATGGAAGCCGGCAAAAATATCCTGCTGATCGCCCAGAAATCGGCCGCCAAGGACGAACCAGAGCCTGAAGACCTCTATCGCATTGGCTGCATGGCCAACATCCTGCAGATGCTCAAGCTGCCCGATGGCACCGTCAAGGTGCTGGTCGAAGGCACGCAACGCGCCCGCGTCGAAGCCATCGAAGTCCAGTCCTCGGTGTTCATGGCTACCGCCGTGCCGATCGCCCAGGCCGGTGTTGAAGACCACGAAATCGAAGCGATGCGCCGCGCCGTCGTCGCCCAGTTCGACCAGTTCGTCAAACTGAACAAGAAGATTCCGCCGGAGGTGCTGTCGTCCATCGCTGGCATCGAGGATGCCGGCCGCCTGGCTGACACCATCGCCGCCCACTTGCCGCTCAAGCTCGAGCAGAAGCAGGAAGTGCTGGAGATGGAAAGCATCCGCGAACGCATCGACCGCCTGCTCTCCCAGCTCGAAGCCGAAATCGACATCCTGCAGGTCGAAAAGCGCATCCGTGGCCGCGTCAAGCGCCAGATGGAGAAGAGCCAGCGTGAGTACTACCTCAACGAACAGGTCAAGGCGATCCAGAAGGAACTTGGTGAAGGCGAAGAAGGGGCCGACCTCGAAGAGCTGGACAAGAAGATTCAAGCAGCTGGCATGAGCAAGGAAGGCCTGGCCAAGGCCCAGGGCGAGCTCAAGAAGCTGCGCCTGATGTCGCCGATGTCGGCCGAAGCAACTGTTGTTCGCAATTTCATCGAAACGCTGATCGGCCTGCCGTGGCGCAAGAAAACGCGGATCAGCAAGGATCTGCGCGAAGCCGAGAAAATTCTCGATGGCGATCACTATGGACTCGAGAAGGTCAAGGAACGCATCGTCGAGTACCTTGCCGTGCAACAGCGCGTCGACAAGGTCAAGGCACCGATTCTCTGCCTGGTCGGCCCTCCTGGCGTCGGCAAGACTTCGCTCGGCCAGTCGATTGCCAAGGCGACAAACCGCAAGTTCGTGCGCATGGCACTCGGCGGCGTGCGTGACGAGGCCGAAATTCGTGGCCATCGCCGCACCTACATCGGCTCGATGCCAGGCAAGATCCTGAGCAGCCTGACCAAGGTCGGTGTGCGCAACCCGCTGTTCCTGCTCGATGAAGTAGACAAGCTTGGCCAGGATTTCCGTGGGGATCCTTCGTCAGCCCTGCTCGAAGTACTCGACCCGGAACAGAATTACACCTTCCAGGACCACTACGTTGAAGTCGATTTTGACCTCTCTGACGTCATGTTCGTGGCAACGGCCAACACGCTGGACATCCCGGCTGCGCTACTCGACCGCATGGAAGTAATTCGCCTCGCCGGTTACACCGAGGATGAAAAGGTCAACATCGCCATGCGCTATCTGCTGCCCAAGCAGATCAAGAACAACGGCCTGAAGAAAACCGAAATTGCCGTGGCCGACAGCGCAATTCGCGACATCGTCCGCTATTACACTCGCGAAGCTGGCGTCCGCGCCCTCGAACGGGAAATTTCGAAGATCTGTCGCAAGGTCGTCAAGACGCTCGTTCTGAAAAAGCGCGATACGAAGCTTGCGGTCAACGCTCGAAATCTCGATAAATTCCTTGGCGTCCGCCGCTACAGTTTCGGTATGGCCGAAAAGGAAAATCAAGTTGGTCAGGTAACCGGTCTGGCGTGGACAGAAGTTGGCGGCGAGTTGCTGACAATTGAGTGCGCCAACATGCCAGGCAAGGGCAACATCCTGCGCACCGGATCACTGGGCGACGTCATGAAGGAATCTGTCGAAGCCGCCCGCTCCGTCGTGCGCGCCCGGGCTCGTCGCTTGGGAATTAAGGATGAGGCCTTCGAGAAGACCGATATCCACATCCACGTTCCCGAAGGCGCCACGCCTAAGGATGGCCCATCGGCCGGCATTGCCATGACCACTGCGCTGGTATCGTCCTACACCGGCATTCCAGTTCGTTGCGATGTCTGCATGACCGGCGAAATTACGCTGCGTGGTGAAGTACTGGCCATTGGCGGTCTCAAGGAAAAACTTCTCGCCGCAGTGCGTGGTGGTTTGAAGACGGCTCTAATCCCGGAAGAAAACGTCAAGGACCTGACCGAGATCCCTGACAACATCAAGAACAAGATCGAAATCGTCCCAGTCAAGTGGATTGATCATGTCCTTGAACGCGCTCTCGAGCGCATGCCTAAACCCCTTCCCGAAACAACTATGGCAGATTCTGCGGTTCAGGCATCGACCGATGCTATTGCCGCAACAACAGTCCTTACTCATTGATTTGCAAGGAAAGGATGCTGTCGTCCTATTGACAGCATCCTTTCCTTTGTCCATCGATCTGGGAAATGCCCCAAAATCCGCTTGACACAAGGATTTCGCCAGATATATAAGTCCGTCCTCGCAAAGTTTTCACCACTCGAAATCAATCCATTAGGGGACGTAAATGAACAAGACTGAACTGATCGACGCCATCGCTACTCAAGCCGACATTTCCAAGGCTGCCGCCGG
>NZ_JAVHPH010000250.1:0-15772 GCF_036170495.1 Azonexus sp. | reverse complement strand
CGCCGTTTCGCGGTCTTTCACGATGCCGATTTCGCGGGCTGCACCGGCTGCCCGACCGACTGGGAATAGCCATGCAGCGACTGTTCGTCGTGTTATTCACCGCGTTTCTGTCGACCTTGGCTGCGGCCAACGAAGTCGCCATCGCGCCCACCGTGTCAGCCGACGGTTTGCCGCCGCTCGGCGCCACCTGGCTGTCCGAAAACCCTTACCGCGGCAATCCGGACGCCCCGGCTATCGGCCAGCAGGCCTACAACCAGGCCTGCGCCCGCTGCCACGGGGCCGACGCCAGCACCAACGCCGCCCCGGCCCCCGACCTGCGTAATCTCAACCGCTATTGCCGGCGGATTGCCGATGCCGAGCTGAACGCCGCCTGCATGCGCGACAACGACGCCTATTTCGCCAAGAGCGTGCGCCACGGCAAGGTCATCGTCGGCGTCATCCACATGCCGCCGTGGCAGGGCGTGCTCAAGCAGGAACTGGCCTGGGCGATCCAGACCTTCATCGAATCCCGATCCGCTCAGTAAGCAAACTTCCTGGCGCCGATAATCTCCTTCTGCCGGCCAAAGCAGCTTTCCAGGCGTTTGCGCAGCGCATCCGGCACGTCTTGCAGCGTGGCGTGCAGCCACCACTGGCCGTAAACAATGCCGGCCATGTCCTTGATGATGGCGCTGGCCTGGTCGGCTGAAAGATCGACATGCGCCGCCGATTGAACCGCCAGTTCGAGGCTGGATTCCTGCGTGGAACCGTCGATCGATAGCATCTGGTAGCCGCGATTGGTCAGTTGCGGGACGACGTCGAAGGCCGGCGACAAGACGTAACGATCCCTGCCGGCCCATAACATGCCGTGGTTTTTCAGGTGGTCGTCGGTATTGTCGATGAGCCGGTTGAAGATCAGGCGCTGGAAGAGCTCTCGGAGGTCGGCGCCCAGCCGCATGCTGAGAAGGCGGATGACGCGGGCAAATTCGACATAGCTGCCGGCGCTCGACGCGTAGGGAATATCGAGCAAGGCGCTGGCCGTTCGAGGTAGCCCAGGCCGTAGGCCAGATGGCCGCTTTCCTGAAGATTGTTGCGTTCGAGCTTGAGCAGGGCAGCCGTCGTCGGCGCCTCGTCCCCCGGCAGGTAAAGACTGACGTAGAGCGCGCTTTCAGAAATCCCGTTCGTCATCGCCGATTCCTTTCACCGCCGGGCGTGCCCGTTGGCTACGTTTGTTGCCGAGCATGCCGATGTCCAGCGGACTGAGTTGTTCCATGTCTGCCAGCCGCCCGAACA
Organism: Azonexus sp.; assembly: GCF_036170495.1. Lineage (GTDB taxonomy): Bacteria > Pseudomonadota > Gammaproteobacteria > Burkholderiales > Rhodocyclaceae > Azonexus. The sequence goes on along the minus strand of NZ_JAVHPH010000250.1, from coordinate 14,503 downwards.
GCCACAGGGCGTGGGCCAGCAAGCCCAGGCTGACCGTCGGCTTGCCGTTTTCCAGGGCGCGATAGGTGGTCGGCGAACAGAGCAGGCGCTCGGCCGCCTGTTCCAGCGTCATGTTCTGGGCCAGACGCCGGGCGCGCAGGCGCAGGCCGAGGTCTTTCAACATCGCCAGCGATTCGGGGGAGGGCAATGATGCTGTTCGTTGAGCGTGGCATGGTTAATAAACTGTCGGTTAAATACTATAAAAGATAGTTTATTGTTTTTTTTGATTTGTATACCCGGTGCGATGCATTCCCACGGTCAACCCGAAAAATGCCCAAAAATGAAAAACGGCGCGAGGGCCGAAGCCGTCGCGCCGTAGCAAGCAGGCGCCGGGGGTGGCGCCCATGGGAAAAAATGAATCAGTTCTTATGCAGCTTGAAGACCCACACCGAACCGCCCTGTTCGAGGAAGTTCACGCGCTTGGCCACGTCGCCGCCCCAGAGCGGAACGGCGCCGCCCCAGCCGGTCGTCACGGCGATCATCTGCTCGCCATCCTGTTCCCAGCTGACCGGCGGTGCAACGATGCCGGTACCGACGTTGAACGACCACAGTTCCTTGCCAGTCTTGGCATCAAGCGCCTTCAGGAAACCTTCCGGCGTGCCATGGAAAACCAGACCGCCAGCGGTGGTCAGGACGCCGCCCCAGAGCGGAGCGTAGTTCTTGTTTTCCCAGACGATCTTGCCGGTCTGCGGATCAATGGCGCGCAGGGCGCCGATGTAGTCGTCGTTCAGCGCCTTGATGGTGAAGCCGGCGCCGAGGTAAGCCGCCCCCTTCTTGTAGGAAACAGGTTCGTTCCAGATGTCCATCGACCACTCGTTGGCCGGCACGTAGAACAAGCCGGTTTGCGGGCTGTAGGCCATTTGTTGCTGGTTCTTGCCGCCCAGGAAGGACGGAGCCGAGAAGACGACCTTGCCCTTCTTGCCATCGGCGCTGGCGGTCGGGTCGCCCGGACGGCCTTCTTCGATGTAGTTCGGACGGCCCGTTTCGAGGTTGAAGCCGGTGGCCCAGGTAATCTTCTTGACGAACGGGTAGGCGCCAAGCAGCTTGCCGTTGGTGCGGTTGTTCACGAAGAAGAAGCCGTTGCGGTCAGCCTTGGCGCCAGCCTTGATGATCTTGCCCGTCTTCGGGTCCTTGTAGTCGAAGGAAACGAATTCGTTCACGCCGTCAAAGTCCCAGCCGTCGTGCGGGGTGCCCTGGAAGTGCCAGGCGATCTTGCCGGTGTCGGCGTCGATGGCGACGGTGGACGACGAGAACAGGTTGTCGCCCGGGCGCAGGTGGCTGTTCCACGGGGCCGGGTTGCCGGTGCCGGCGAAGATCAGGTTGGTTTCCGGATCGTAGGTAGCGCCGTTCCAGGTGGCAGCGCCGCCGGTTTGCCAGAGGTCGCCAGACCAGGTGGCGTTGAGGGTGCCGGAAATGCCGTTTTCGATGGCCTTGCCGTCGGCGCCGTAGCGATAGCCCATGTGGCCTTCGACGGTCGGACGGGACCAGATCAGCTTGCCGGTCTTCGGATCGCGGGCGTCGATGCGGCCGACAGCGCCGAATTCGCCGCCGGAAATGCCGGTGATCAGCTTGCCTTTGGCGATGATCGGGGCGGCCGAGGCGGAGTAGCCGGCAGCGTAGTCACCGAGCTTTTCCTTCCAGACGACCTTGCCGGTATCCTGGTTCATGGCGACCAGTTGGGCATCCAGCGTCGCGAAGATGACCAGGTTGTCATACAGGGCGGCGCCGCGGTTGATCACGTCGCAGCACGGCATGATGCCGTCCGGCAGGCGGTGCTCGTACTTCCACAGCTTCTTGCCGGTCTTGACGTCGATGGCGAACAGGCGGCTGTAGGAGGCGGTGACGAACATCTTGCCGTTGGCGATGACCGGTTGCGATTCCTGGCCGCGCTGCTTCTCGCCGCCGAAGGACATCGACCAGGCCGGGACCAGATCTTTTACCGTCTTGGCGTTGATCTGGCTGGATGGGCTGAAGCGCTGGCCCTGGGTGCCGAGGCCGAAGCTGACGACGTCGCCGGGGGTCTTGGCATCGTTGAGGATGTCGGCGTCAGTGACGCCGGCGCTGGCCGGGCTGCCGGCAAAGGCGGCGGCCGTCAGAAGCGCGAGGGTAACGACTCTCCGCTTGAAAGGGGTGTGACTATGCATGGATTGTCTCCTTGATTTTGCGATGGTTCCAACGCTGACAACCGTGCAGGACACGGCCAGACTGCGTGGAATGACATGCTGGCGAGCCACCTCCATTCCCTGAACCGGCTCGCTGGCAGGGGAGACGATCTGCAAGGGCTGTGCCAAGCCGGGCCGAAATGCCCGGCGCTCCTGTTGGCGGGGGTGACGCCGCCATTTCGCTGAGTTTTTGGCGGGCCGGGCGGTGGGTTGGGCGGCTGTTCCAATAGTCACCACCTGCTCCAAAGTTGCACACCTGGGGTGTTCAGGCGCCGTGACAGTGTCTTGCGCTACGGCGCCATTGCCCACCAGATCAGCGATTGCCCGAAATGCCCCGGTCTTGGCACGCGCTTTGCGAACGGTTCTGAGCAAAGAGCCTAAAAGGCAAAAGGAGCGAGACACGATGAAATACCCTCTGACCATAGCGGCAATTGCCCTGGCGGCGCTGATGCCCCCGGCCGAAGCGGCCGCTTTGCGCGAGAGCGGCGATCCGCTCGCCTCGGCGCGCTGGTCGGAAATGCAGAAAGCTTTCCTGGCCGGGGCGCCGGTGCTCTTCGATCCGCGCGTCAAGGTCATTGCGCCGTCGACGGCGGAAAACCCGATGCAGGTGCCGGTTACCGTCGACGCCATGGGGCTGCCCGGGGTGGTCGAAGTCGTCGTTTTCGCCGATTTCAATCCGATCGTTCAGGTGCTGCGCTTCTTCCCCGAAGATGCGCCGGCCTTCCTCGGCTTTCGCGTCAAGTTGCAGCAATCGACGCCGGTCCGGGCTGCGGCGCGCACGGCCGATGGCGTCTGGCATGTCGGCGGCACCTGGGTAAATACGGTCGGCGGCGGTTGCACGGCCCCGTCGGCGGCTGGCGGCTCGAAGGAATGGCAGCAGCGCCTCAACGAAGTGAGTGGCCGCCAGTGGAGCGAAGGCCCGAACGCCGGCCGCCTGCGCCTGCGTATCGTGCATCCGATGGACACCGGCCTGGTTGCTGGTACGCCCGCCTTCTTTCTTGAAGAAATCAAGTTCGCCGATGCCGCCGGCCAGCGCCTGATGCGCGTCCAGACCTACGAGCCGGTCAGCGAAAACCCGGTGTTTACGTTGCAGCGAACCCGTGCCGATGGCCCGGTCGAGGCGACGGGCCGCGATAACAACGGCAACGCCTTCACGGCGAGGATCGCGCCGTGAAACGGCGGCTCTGTACACTGCTCATGCTGGTTGCCGGCCAGCTCGGGGCGGTTGATTTCGACTACCGGCTGGTCCCCGTGCCGGTCGCCCAGGACGTCTACGCCTTCATTGGCAAGACTGAGGATTTCGACACCGTCAACGGCGGCAACATCGTCAACACCGCCTTCATCGTCGCCGCGCAGGGCGTCATCGTCATCGACAGCGGCCCGTCGCTGCGCTACGGCCAACAAATGCGCCGGGCGATTGCCGCGGTGACGGCCAAGCCCATCGCGCTGGTCATCAACACCCACCATCACCCCGACCACTTCCTTGGCAACCAGGCTTTCGCCGATGTGCCGATTGCCGCGCTGGCCGAAACGCGCAACGGCATCGCCGCCGACGGCAACGCCTTCGCCGAGAACCTCTTCCGCATGAGTGGTGACTGGATGAGGGGCACCGAAGTCCAACTGCCCGGCCAGACGCTGGGCGCCGGAGTTATTGAAGTTGCCGGCCGCCGCCTGCGCCTCGTCGCTCTCGATGGCCATACCGGCGCCGATCTGGTCATCGTCGATGCAACCAGCGGTGTGATCTTCGCCGGCGATCTCGCCTTCAACGGCCGGGCGCCGACCACGCCGCATGCCGACGTCGCGCACTGGCTCAAGGCGCTCGACCAGCTCGAAGGGCTGACCGGTGAGCCTGGCTTCAAGGCCTTGCTGCCTGGTCATGGCGCCCCGACCGCCGATGTCGCGCCGATTCGCCAGACCCGTGCCTGGCTGACCTGGCTGACCGCTGCCCTGCGCGACGCGGCGAGAGCCGGGCTCGACATGAACGACGTGCTGGCCCGCCCGTTGCCGCCGGAATTTGCCAGCCTGCCGGTGGCCGCCAGCGAATATCGCCGCTCGGTCGGCCATCTCTTCCCGGCCGCCGAACAGGAAGCGCTGGGGGCGAGACCGTGATCACCGCCGCCAATATCGAGCTGCCGGTCATTCCTACGGTCAACCGGAAATTCTGGGCAATTTTGGGGTTGTCCCTCCTGCTCCACGCCTCGCTGTTCGCCCTGACCTCGTGGCAGCGCCAGAACGGCCCGATCAGCCTGCCGCCCATTTTGGCGTCGATCCGCCTGATCGCCGTTACCGAATCCGGACCTGTTGCCGAAGTCGCCCCGCCGCCGGCAGCCGTCCCCCAGAAGGCCCGGCAGGAAGTACGTCGCACGGAGCGGCCGGCTCCGCGTGCGACGCAGACTGCCGGGCCGGCCAATGTGCCGGCAACTGCGCCGTCGTCCACATCGACGACGGCGCCCGAAAACATCGCTCCAGCCGCTGCTGCGCCGGTTGCCGAAGCGGCCCGCCCGGCCCCGGCCCCGGCCATCGCCCCGCAGCGCCCGCAAAGCGAAGTGCTTGAGGGCTATCGCCAGCGCCTCGGCGAGTTGTTCGCCCGCCATCAGGAATACCCGCGCGTCGCCGCCATGCGTGGTTGGGAGGGCGAAGTGCGCCTGCGCCTGAAGGTGGCGCGCAAAGGCAACCTGCTCGGTGTCGTGGTCGACCGTTCAAGCGGTTTCGACGTCCTCGACCAGCACGCGCTGGCCATGCTCGAACACCTGGCCAGCCTGCCGCCGCTGCCCGAGGCGCTGGAAGCCAACGAAATTCAAGTCGTCGTACCCATCAACTACAAACTCAAGAAAACAACATCATGAGACAAATCCCGCAACGTTCGCTGCTCGCCATCGCCATCTCCGCTGCCTTCGCCCCGGCCTTCGCCGCCGAGGCTGTCGTCACCACGGCCACCGTCGAAGTCGTCGGCACGACGCCGCTATCGGGCATCGGCGTGCCACGCCTGCATCTGCCGGCCAACGTCCAGTCGCTCGACGACCGTCGGCTCGACGAAATCGAAAGCCAGAACATCGCCGAACAACTCGTTCGCCAGGTGCCGGCCGTCACCGTCAATGAAGTTCAGGGCAACCCCTACCAGGCCGACCTCAACTACCGCGGCTTCACCGCCTCGCCGCTGCTTGGAACGGCGCAGGGGCTGTCGGTCTACGTCGATGGCGTGCGCGTCAATGAGCCTTTCGGCGACACGGTCAACTGGGATTTGATCCCCAATTCGGCGATTGCCGGCATCGACCTGATTCCCGGCTCCAACCCGGCTTTCGGCCTCAACACCCTGGGCGGCGCGCTGTCCATGCGCACCAAGAGCGGCTTCTCGCACCCCGGCGGCAAGTTCGAACTCTCCGGCGGTAGTTTCAACCGCACCAACACCGAGCTGGAATACGGCGGCAACAACGGTACCTTCGGCTGGTACGGCGCTGGCGACTGGTTCCGCGAAGACGGCTGGCGCGATCACTCGCCGTCCGACGTCAAGCAGTTCTTCGGCAAGCTGTCCTTCCGCAACGCCGCCGGCGAAGCCGATTTGACGCTGACCAAGGCGCGTAGCCGGCTGATCGGTAACGGCCTGTTGCCGCAATCGATGCTCGCCGAGCGCCGCGAGTCGATCTTCACGCACCCCGACGAGACGCGCAACGACATGACCCAGCTCGCCCTCAACGGCAAGCTCTGGCTCAGCGACACGCAAAGCCTCTCCGGCAGCGTCTATCACCGGCGGACCAAGACGCGCACGCTCAACGGCGACATGAACGACGATTACGAGAATGACTGGGCAAGCGACCCGACGACGCCGACCGGGGCCAACAACCGGACGCGGACGACCCAGCGCGGCACGGGCCTCGCCGGCCAATGGAATTTCAGCGGCGAGCAGCACCAGCTCGCCGTCGGCGCCTCCTACGACCAGGCCCGCATCAATTTTCAACAGACGCAGGAACAGGGCGATCTCGACGCCAGCCGCGGCGTGACCAATCTGTTGCCGGCCGTCATTGAAAACCAGCTCAACGGCAAGACCAGCACGGCCAGCCTGTTCCTGACCGACACCTACTCGCTGCGGCCCAACCTCCACCTGACCGCCTCGGCGCGCTACAACATGAGCCACGTCACGACCTTCGACGAGCTCAATCGGACGGCGCCGAATCTCGATGGCGACCACAACTATCACAAGCTCAACCCGGCTCTCGGCCTCTCCTGGCAGATCGTCCCGGCGCTCAACGCCTACGCCGGTGTCAGCCAGGGCAACCGGGTGCCGACGCCGATTGAACTCGGTTGCGCCGACCCGGCCAATCCGTGCACGCTGCCCAATTCGATGGCCGCCGACCCGTATCTGAAGCAGGTCGTCGCCCGCACCCTCGAAGCCGGGCTGCGTGGCAAGCTGGCTGGTGAAACCCAATGGAATGCCGGCCTGTTCCGCACGATGAGCAGCGACGACATCCTGTTCGTCGGCACCTCGACCAGCGCCGGCTATTTCACCAACTACGGCAAGACCCTGCGCCAGGGCCTCGAACTCGGCCTCAACGGCAGCCATCGCCGCCTCGACTGGTACGCCAACTACAGCTGGCTGCACGCCACTTTCCGTTCCGACGCCTGCATCCTGGCCGCCAACAACAGCTCGCGCGGCACCACGGCGGAATGCACGGCCGCCGGTCAGGACGACGAAATCCTCGTCAAAAAGGGCAACCACATCCCCGGCCTGCCGACGCACAGCCTCAAGCTCGGCCTGGCCTGGCGCGCCACCGACTGGCTGCGTCTGGGCGGCGACGTCCAGGCCTTCTCCGGCCAAACCGTGCGCGGCAACGAAAACAACCAGCACCAGAGCGGCACCTATACCGACGCCCTGGGCAGCACGCGCACCTTCGACGGCCCGGGCCGCATTCCCGGCTACGCCATCCTCAACCTCAACGCCGAGGCCTGGCTGGGCGGCGGTTGGCAGCTCTTCGCCAAGCTCAATAACGTCTTCGACAAACATTACGCGACGGTCGGCGCCCTGGCCGAAAACCCCTTCGTTGGCGGCAGCTTCCAGGCCGATCCCGACACCTGGCGCCGGGAAACCTTCGTCGCCCCAGGCGCCCCGCGTGCCGGCTGGCTCGGCGTACGTTACGTGTTTGGTGGCAAATGACCTTTCATTTTTGGCCAAAATTTCCGGTTGACCGTGGAATAGCTCCACTCCCTCCCCTTCAAGGGGAGGGTTGGGGTGGGGATGGGTCTCGGGGCTTTGCTGCTGCCATTAGCCACACCCATCCCCCACCCAACCTCCCCCTTGTCCAAGGGGATACCGCCCCTGCGGGACATAAAGGGGGAGGGGTTAAAAAGCTCTCCCTGCACACCCGCGTCGGCCTCGTCCTGACCGCGCTGGCGGCCAGTCTGCTCATCGTTCTCGCCGTTCTCTGGCTGCACAGCACGCGCAACGCCATTCACGAAGAAGTCGAGGCGGCATCGCGCGTTTCCGGGCAATGGCTCAAGGTCGTGCTCGGCGAAATGGACGACGGGCCGGCGGCAACGCGCGGTGAGCGACTGCTTGCCGTCGCCCGCGCCATCGGCCGGGTGCGGGCCAATGAGCTGGAAATCCGCACCGCGGTCGGCGAAACGATCTACCGCTCGCCGGCCCCGAGCTACAAGGCCGGGCGCACTGTGCCGGGCTGGTTTGCCGCTTTGCTGGCCAGCCCATATCCGGCCCAAACCCTGGCCATTGACGGCTACACCTTGACCCTGCACCCCGATGATTCGCGTGCCATCCTCGACGCCTGGGACGATCTGGCGGTCATGGCCGGCTGGGCGCTCGGCCTGCTCGCCGTGCTCTTCGTCGCGACGCGCACGGCGCTCGGCCGCGCCCTGCGCCCGCTGGACCAGATCATGCGCGCCCTCGACCGCACCGGCCGCGGCCGCTTCGACACCCGCCTGCCGGTTTTCGCGACGCCGGAACTTGGCCGCATTTCGCGCGCCTTCAACGGCATGGCCGACCGGCTGGGCGAAGCGGTTGACGACAATGTCCGCCTTGAAAGTGCCCGTGAAGTCGACCGCCAGATGCATGACCGCCTCGAAGAAGAGCGCCGGGTCATCGCCCGCGAACTGCACGACGAACTGGCCCAGGGCATCACCGCCGTCCGCGCCCTGGCCGGCGCCATCGTCCAGCGCACCGCCGACGCGCCGGCGCTGCACATTCCGGCCCAGGGCATCGTCGCCGTTACCGGCGAAATGCAGGACGGCGTGCGCCATATCCTGCATCGCCTGCGTCCGGCGGCCGGCCACAGTCTGGCCGCGAGGCTCGAACGCCAGCTGGCCGGCTGGCAGGTGCAGCACCCGGAAATCATCGTGAACAGCAGTCTGGCCATCGGCGAACAGCCCGTCGCCGACGATCTCGCCATGGCCGTCGTCCGCATCGTGCAGGAAGGCCTGACCAATGTCGTCCGCCACGCCGAAGCTTCGCAGGTCGAGCTGGCCATCAGCCGGGTCGCCGGCTGGCTGCAGCTGACCCTGGCCGACAACGGTCGCGGTCGCCATGGCCAGCCCTCGGCGCAGCCCGGTTGCGGCCTCGGCCTGGCCGGCATGGGCGAACGCATCGCCGCTTTGGGCGGCCATCTTCAATTCGAACAACCGGCCGGCGGCGGCTTCCGCATTTTCGCCCGCCTGCCCGACGCCGTAGCCCAACACTCCCCGGAGGAATTCGCATGAACAAGGCACTGCACGGCAAACGTGTCCTGCTCGCCGACGACCACGCGATGGTTCGCCTCGGCTTTCGGTGCCTGCTCGAAGGGGCCGGCGCGACGGTGGTCGGCGAGGCGGAAAACGGCGAAAGCGCCGTCCGCCTCTACGCCGAAACCAATCCGGACGTCGTCGTGATGGATGTTTCGATGCCCGGCATCGGCGGCCTGGCGGCGCTCGAACGGCTGCTGGCCTGGGACGCCAAGGCCAAAGTCCTGATGCTCTCGGCCCACAACGACGACATCGTGCCGGTGCGCGCCCTGCGTCTCGGCGCCCGCGGTTACCTGTGCAAGCGGGCGGCGCCGGAGGAATTCCTGCGCGCCGTCGGCCAGGTCGCCAGCGAGCGCCGCTACCTCGACCCGGAACTGGCGCAGGCTGTTGCGTTGGCCCAGCTTTCCGGTTCGGCCAACCCGGTCGATACGCTGACCGAGAAGGAGCTGGCCGTCTTCATGAAGCTCGCCGAGGGCCGTTCGGTCAACGACGTGGCCGAGGATTTTTGCCTGAGCCCGAGCACGATCGGCACCCATCTTTATCACATCAAGCAAAAGCTCAACGTGCAGAACGCCGCCGAACTCACGCTCGTCGCCGTGCGCAACGGCCTGATCGAAGCCTGAATGCCAGTCGATCATCTGTTTCCCGAGTGCCGGCCGCGCTGTGTCCGGCAGATGGCGGTCGGCGACGGGCATATCCTGCACGTCGAGGAATGCGGCCCGGTCGACGGGATTCCCGTCCTTTTTCTGCATGGCGGACCGGGCGGCGGTTGCCTGACCGAGCATCGGCGGCTGTTCGACCCGGCTATTTTTCGCGTCGTCCTGATCGATCAGCGCGGCGCCGGGCGTAGCCTGCCGAGTGGCGAATTGGGGGCGAATACGACCCTCGATCTGGTCGCCGATCTCGACTACGTGCGCGAGGCGCTCGGCATTTCCGGCTGGATCGTCTTCGGCGGTTCGTGGGGCAGCCTGCTGGCGCTGGCCTATGCCCAGATTTACCCGGAAAACGTGCATGGCCTGGTCATGCACGGCATCTTTCTCGGTTCGCACGATGAAATCGCCGCCTACGCGCGCGGCCTCGGCGGGTTGCTACAGCCCGCCGAGCCGGGTGATTCACTGACGGCATTTGCCCGGCGCATCTTCGGCGATCAGCCGGAAGTGGCGGCGCGGCTGTGGCTGAACTACCAGCGCCAGTTGGTCGGCAAGGCGCCGCTCGACGGGCCGCTCGACGTGATGCAGCTGGCCCGCGCCCGCATCCAGATGCATTACCTGACGCGCGACTGCTTTCTTGTACCCGGCCAGCTGCTGGCCGGTATCGCCCACATCCGTCATCTGCCGGCGGTCATCGTTCAGGGCATGGCTGATCCGGTTTGTCCGCCGATTGCCGCCGAAACCCTGCATCGAGCCTGGCCCGAGGCAACCTGGGTGCCGGTGGCGAGCGCCGGCCACGACGCCCTGTCGCCGGCCATGGCCCGCGCCTGCATCAAGGCGCTCGGCTGGATGGCGGCGTGCACCGAAAATTTCGACTGAGTTTGCCGGCCAACGCCGCACGGCGTTCGCCGGTATGATCGGCCCATGACCACCATCGACATCGTTTCCGACCTCGTCTGCCCGTGGTGCTTCATCGGCCTGCGCCGGCTCGATGCGGCGATTGCCGAGGTACGCCGCGAGCGGCCCGATTTTGTCTGCGAGAAACGCTGGCGGCCGTTTTTCCTGAACCCCGATACGCCGCCGGCAGGCGAGCCCTACCTGCCGTTTCTCGAAAAGAAGTTCGGCGGGCCGGCACCGGTCGCCGCGCTCTTCGAGCGCGTGCGTGCCGCCGGCCGGCCGTGGGGCGTCGATTACGCCTTCGAGAAAATCGCGGTCCGCGCCAACACCCTGCAGGCCCACCGCCTGATCCACTGGGCGCAGCAACGCGGCGATGCGGCCCGCCTCGTCGAGCGCCTGTTCGTCGCCCAGTTCCAGCGCGGCGAGCGGATCGGCGAACTGGCCCTGCTGGTCAAGGTGGCCGTGGAATGCGGCTATCCCGGCGCGGAAGTCGAACGCTACCTGGCTTCCGGCGCCGACACCGAGGAGGTGCGCGCCAGCGAGCGCCGCTTCCGGGCGATGGGCATTTCAATGGTCCCGACCTTCATCGTCGATGGCCGGCAGGTCGTCGTCGGGGCCGAAGATCCGGCCGTTCTTGTGGCCGCGATCCGCAAGTCGATGGCCTGAGCGTTCCTCAGGCCCTGCTTTTCCCGCGGATAGCGAGAAGCAGCCCGCCGCAGAGTAGCGACCAAACCATGCCGGGTTCGGGTACGGATGAGACCAGCGTCAGGTCGCCGCCACCGTTCACCACAATTTCACCGCCGGCGCTCAGGTTGATGTCGCCGCGCGGCGGCAGGCCAATATTTCCACTCTGGTGCAGCGTAATTCTGGGCGGAGTGCTGTTGCCGATATCGGCGTTGTTCCAACTGACTCCGTTGATCGATACGCCTTCAGCGAGGGTGAGGGGGTCGGCGAGTGAATTCAGTTGGACAAAGGGGGCGACCAGACTGAGGTTGTCGAGGAACAATGAACCGACTGCGCTGATCGTGATGCCGATGTCCGAGTCGATGCTGCCGCCGATCAACGAAAAATCGCCGTCGCAGAACAGCAGGGCGCCGTTGCTCATGTCGAATGACTGGCTACCGGAGCAGCTGGCGGTCGTGATGTTGGCGTTCGATGCGGCTTGAGCAAAAGCGGAAATAAGCAGGGCGGACAGGAGCAGGGAAAGGTGGTGCATGGTCGCCTCCGGCAGAATGGCAATCCCTGAAGTCTGAGCTGTCGGTATGACGCGCGAATAACAGGCGGCGCATGAGCCGGACTCGGCGCCGCCTGTTTTGGCCGGCGGGTGCCGGCGGCTTCCTTACTTGGCGATGTCGAGCAATTCGACTTCAAAAATCAGGGTTGAATTGGGCGGAATGCCGGGCACGCCGCGGCTGCCGTAAGCCAGGTGGGGCGGGCAGACGAGCTTGGCCTTGCCGCCGACCTTGATTTTCTGCACGCCTTCGGTCCAGCACGGAATGACGCGGTTGAGCGGGAAGGCGGCCGGTTCGTTGCGCTTGTACGAACTGTCGAATTCCTGGCCGTTGGTCAGCGTGCCGCGATAGTGCACCTTGACCGTGTCGCTGGCCTGCGGGCTGGCGCCGCTGCCTTCCTTGAGCATGGTGATGGCGATGCCGGAGGCGGTCATTTCGGCCTTCGGCTCGGCGGCCGTGGCCGGGACGGATAGCGCGAGGAGGAGGGCGGTGCTGGCGATGAGGCGTTTTTGCATGTCGGGAACCTTGGTTGCGGGTTGGAAAAATGTTCAGCGCGCACGTTAGCGGGAAGTGGTGACGCTGGCAATCGGCGCATGCGGGATGCGAGCGGCTTGCTACGGTCAACCGGAAAAACCCTCGAAAATCGATCGGCCGGGAAACGGATAAACCGAAGATAAAAGGCGGCAACGCGCCTTGCCGCCGCCGTTTACTCAGTGACGTTGAGGTAAACCAGGGTCTGGTTGAGTAGCTGGTAGCCGATTTCGCCGAAGGTCATCGGCCCGGTGACTTCGCCCGTTCGCTTGCCTTCGAGCTGCGAATGCAGGAAGTTGAGGATGCAGTTGCAGGAAAAGGTGATGTCTGTTCCACCGTCGGGCAAGGCGTTGTGGAAGGCAGCGACATAGTCGGCGACCGGCGCGGCGACGCGGTATTCGATGCCCGCGAAGACCGGGGCGTAGAACTCGACGCAGCGCGCCGTGCGGTCGATGTTGCGGATGCTGACGTTGATCAGTGCGCCGCTGTAGTCGGCGACCAGCGGCAGGCGCGTGTCGATCTGTTTGTCCACCAGGTAGTCGGCGAGGTTGCCGGCCTGGCCGTCGATGCGGCAGTCGCCGGCGCTGAAACCGTTGTTCTCGAAGCGGATCGCGGCGCCGCTGCCGGGGCGGAAGAGGTTGACGATGTCGATCTGGGCGAACTTTTCGGGTGGCAGCGGCACGTCCATGACCACGGCGTCGCTTTCGGAAAATTCGCCGGTGCTGCCGAGCACGACCTTGGGGGTGACTTTGCCTAGATCGTCGAGGTGCACCCCGGCGACCCAGCCGATCAGCGGCTTCATGTACATCTCTTCGAAATTCGGGGCGTTTTGCGCGAAGCCGGCGTGGGTGGCGCTGAAGGCGGGAATGATCAGGATGCTGTAGCCATTGTCCGGCGCGTTGCGGCAGATTTGCGGCAGGCTGCCGGCATCGTAGAAGCGCAGTTGCGGCGGCGCGGCGAAGCCGCTGACCACGCTGACGAAAACCTGTTCGCGGCTGACGACGCCGCCGCCTGCCGCCATAAAGTAGGGGATGGTGCCGCCGATCCAGTGGCCTGGCGGGAGTTGTCTGAGCGCGGCTTCATCGCCGGCGATGCTGAGGTATTTTCCGGCCTTGATGAGTTCGGCGGCGCGGCTGACTGACATCAGTTCTTGTTGGGTTTTCATGGATTTACCGGTGGTGCAGGTCAGTTGCGGACAAGCTGGGCCAGTTCGTGGCCGAGCATTTTTTCGTGGCGGGTGAAGTAGCGCTGCAATTCATGGGCCTTCAGGGCGCGTACTTCGCCATCGCTGATCATGGCGAATTGCTCGCGCAGCTTGGTCAGCAGCAGCTTGAGGCTGAGAATGCGGATGTCAAGCTGCAGGCTGCCGCTGAGCAGATCTTCCCAGATCGGGTCGCCGGCTGCCGGAACCTGGGCCGAGTTCGCATCGGGCGTGCTGCCCGAGCCGGATAGCCCGGATTTGCCGCTGTCCAGACGATGCTTGAATTTCCACAGGTCGGCGACAGGCAGGTCGAGCAGGGCACAGACCGAGGCGAAGCTGACGCCTTGCATGAACATGCTGGCAATCTGCCGGGCAAAGGCGCGGGTGAAGGGCTGATCGTCTTCGCCCAGCCATTGCAGATCGGCGCTTTCGGCTGCGCTGGGGATGACGGCATGGACGAGGCAGCGCGCATTGCCAATGTTGATGTGGCGCCAGACGCTTTCGCGGCCTTGGTCGACCGCGCTTCGAGCGGCGAAAAACCAGCCGCTGCGCTGCGCCTCGCGGGAGACCCAGATGTCGATCTGGTTTTTGCCGAGGTCGTTGCGGACGCGGACAATCCGCCACGGGGCATGAATGGCCAGGGTGTGATGCAGTAATTCTTCAAGCTTCATCGGTTGTCTCCAGGTCGCTCACTGCTTGCAGTGGGTCGGGTTTTTTTGATTTATGCCTTCAGCAAGGAGCGTGCTAGCGGCAAATCGCCGGCTGGGCAGGGTTTTCTGCTCCGGCAACTGTGGAAAAAACGAACGCTTGCTGCAAATCAAAACAGCTGTTCCGACGGTCAACCGGGAAAAGAGCGAAAAATGGAATTCAGTCATCTCATGATTTTCATGAGGCCCGGATGGCGATTGCCGCGTCGCCCGATTTTCGCGTGGCGCCGATAATCGGATCGAGGTCGGCTGCCACGGTCGACCGGGAAATTGGGCCAAAAACGAAATCACGCAGCAACCTGAACAAGACAAAAATCATGAGACAAAATCCGAAGCGCCTCGCTGTCATCCTCGCCGCCAC
>NZ_JAVHPH010000249.1:0-3271 GCF_036170495.1 Azonexus sp. | reverse complement strand
CCAAATACGTCGTCCGCCTGCAGCGCCGGGAGACTTTTCGCATCGAAACGCCGCGTGGCAAGCCGCTACAGCTTTTCGGCCGGCTCGGCGGTGGCCGGCTGCTTAATTTTCCGGCGCACGACATGTCGGTGGCCGGCATTGGCACCACCACCCCGACCCTGCCCGAGGGCCTGGCGGTCGGGGAGCGGCTGGAAAACTGCCATTTTGCCTTGCCCGATGACGAGCACGAGCTATTCTTCAGCGCGACGATTCGCCACATCACCCCGCAGCTTGGCCGAGCCGGCCAGCAGCAGTGGCGGGTCGGCCTGCACTTCGAGAACATGCCGATCGTCGAGGAGAATCGTATCCAGCGCTACATCGCCAAGGTCGAGCGCGAACGGCACGAGTTAGTTGTTAGTCGGTAGCAGCTGGTTTTTAGCGACCGACTAACAGAGGTCGCAGCGATGAATCTCGACCGTGGCGTGGACAATTTCTTCATGCACGGCCAGCGCGTCGCGGATCTGCAAGGGCGTCAGCGCCTGATCGTGGGTGAGCAGGCTCAGGGCGCAGGCATAGGCGCCGGTGCCGACGCGCCAGACGTGGAGGTCGGTCAACTCCGTCTGGCCAGCCGCCGGTAGCTGGGCGATGACGTCGCGGATTTCGGCGACGATCGGGTGATCCATTTCGCGGTCGAGCAGGACGCGGCCGCTTTGCACGATGAGTTTCCTGGCCCACCGCGCAACGAGGACGGCGCCGACCATGCCGGTCGCCGGGTCGAGCCAGGCCCAGCCGTAGAACCAGCCGCCGGCCAGCGCGGCGATGGCGAGCACCGAGGTGGCGGCATCGGTGACGACGTGGATGTAGGCGGCCTTGAGGTTGAGGTCGTCGTGATCGTGATGGGCGTGGTCGTGGTCGTGATGATGGTCGTGGTCGTGGGCCTGGCCGAGAATCAGCGCGCAGACGAGGTTGACGACGAGGCCGAGGATGGCGACGGCGATGGCTTCCGGGTAGTGAATTTCCTGCGGCGACCAGAGCCGTTCAAACGAGCCGAAGATCATCGCGGCGGCGACGCCGAGCAGGAAGATGGCGCTCGTGTAGCTGGCCAGTACCTCGATTTTCCAGGTGCCAAAGGCGAAGCTCGGATCGGCCGCGTATTTGCGCGCGGCGCCGTAGGCGAAGGCGGCGAGGCCGATGGCCAGGGCGTGCGAGCTCATGTGCCAGCCGTCGGCGAGCAGGGCCATCGAGTTGTACCACCAGCCGGCGACGATCTCGAGGAACATGGTGGCGATGGTGATCCACATGACGAGGCGGGTGCCGCGTTCGGCCGCGGCGTTGCCGGTCGTGTAGCGATGGTTGTGCGCCCAGCGGCTGAGGTCGTGGTTGCTCATTGCTGGCCGTAGCTCGCGAATTTTTCCAGGACGGCGGCCATTTCCTCGGCCGAGAGCAGCACCGGCTGGCCGAGCTGACAGGCGCGCCAGTATTGTTCGCAGAGCTCTTCGAGTTCGATGGCGAGGGTGAAGGCTTCGTCGAGATCGCGCCCGGCGACGAGCAGGCCGTGGTTGGCCAGCAGGCAGCCCTTGCGCC
The DNA here is from genome assembly GCF_036170495.1 of Azonexus sp. Taxonomy (GTDB): domain Bacteria; phylum Pseudomonadota; class Gammaproteobacteria; order Burkholderiales; family Rhodocyclaceae; genus Azonexus. Next base: position 1,708 of record NZ_JAVHPH010000249.1, on the reverse strand, counting down.
CGGCCATGGCGGCCATGGCTACGGTCGACAGGGAATTTGAGCCAAAAATGGAATATTCGGCGCAGCGTATCGTGTCGCCGCCGAAGCGGGCGATCATGTAGTGAAAGGGCGGAATATCAAGGCGCAGGCAGGCCAGGCTGACGGCGAAGGGCGAGTGGGCGTGCAACACGGCGCCGACTTCCGGCCGGGCGGCGTAGAGGTCGCGGTGAAAGCGCCATTCCGATGACGGCTTGCGGTTGCCGATGTGTGAGCCATCGAGCGCCATGAGCGGGATGTCGTCATCGCGCAAGGCGTCGTAGGGCATGCCGGTCGGCGTGATGTAGAAGCCGTCGCTGCTGCGCACGCTGACATTGCCGGCGGTGCTGCGGTTGAGGCCGGCCGGCTGCATGGCGCGGGCCGTGGCGATCAGTTCGCTGCGCAGGTCAGCCATGGTTTTCCTCCGGGTAAAGTGCCAGCAAGCCGTCGCGGCTGGCCGGGCAGACGCCGCGTTCGGTGATGATGGCGGTAACCAGCCAGTTCGGCGTGACGTCGAAGGCCGGGTTGGCGACATCCTCGCCGGCCGGCAATTGGCGCAGCGCCGAGGGTTGGGCGTGTTGGTCGAGGCCGTGGACGAAGCGGAATTCGTCGCCGTCGCGTTCCTCGATCGGGATGTCGGCGCCGTCGGCGCAAGCAAAATCGAGCGTCGAGCGCGGCGCCGCGACGTAAAACGGAATGCCGTTGTCGGCGCAGGCCAGGGCCTTGAGGTAGGTGCCGATCTTGTTGGCGACGTCGCCGTTGGCGGCGATGCGGTCGGCGCCGACGATCACGGCGTCGACCTGGCCGGTGCGCATGAGCAGGCCGGCCGCGTTGTCAGCGATGAGCGTATGCGGCACGCCGTGCTGTTCGAGTTCCCAGGCGGTGAGCAGGCCCTGGTTGCGCGGCCGGGTTTCCGAGACCCAAACATGCACCGGCACGCCGGCATCGTGCGCGGCATAGACCGGCGACAGGGCGGTGCCGTGGTCGACGGTGGCCAGCCAGCCGGCGTTGCAGTGGGTCATGATGTTCAGCGTCTGGCCGTTGGCGACGATCAGCTCGTTCCACTGCTTGAGGCCGTGCTGGCCGATGGCCGCGTTCTGCGCCACGTCTTCCTCGGCGATGGCGGCGGCTTCGACCCAGGCGGCCGCGCAGCGCTGTTCGGCCGGCAGTGGGCGGAGCACGCTTTCCATGCGGGCCAGCGCCCAATGCAGATTGACCGCCGTCGGCCGCGTCGACCGGAGCAGGGCGGCGGCTTCGGCCAGCCGGGCGTCGGAGGCCTCGAAGTCGAGCGCGATGGCCAGCCCGTAGGCCGCCGTGGCGCCGATCAGCGGCGCGCCGCGCACCTGCATGGCGCGGATGGCGTGGGCGGCCTCGTCGAGCGAGGCGACACGAACCCAGTGCAACGCATGCGGTAGCCGGGTCTGGTCGATGATGTCAATGGCGCGCTGTTCAGGATGGGCGCGCAAGGTGCGGGTGGGGGTGCCGTCGATGTTCATGGGTTAGAGTGGTTTTGTATGAGTGCGCAGCCAGTCGGCGTAATCGCTTTCGCTGATTTCTCCGGCGGCGAGGGCGAGCATGGTCAGGGTGGCGTCCTGCGGGGTGGCGGTCAGTCGGTAGCCGTTCAAACGCAAGAACATACCGGCGCCGAGAAAGCCGGCGCGCTTGTTGCCGTCGATGAAGGGATGATTCTTGG
>NZ_JAVHPH010000248.1:0-15835 GCF_036170495.1 Azonexus sp. | reverse complement strand
GCATCGGCATCACCAAGCTCGAATTCCTGACCGAAGAAGAGCTCGGCCCCTTCCGTGCCTACAAGCAGAAGGTCGACCCGGAAGGCCGTTTCAACAAGGGCAAGCTGATGCCCGGTGGCGACCTCGGCAATGCCTACACGCCATCGTTCAGCCTGCTCGGCACCGAGTCGCTGATCATGGAACAGTCCGAAATCGGCAAGATTTCCGACATGGTCAAGGACTGCCTGCGCTGCGGCAAATGCAAGCCGGTCTGCTCAACGCACGTGCCGCGGGCCAACCTGCTCTACTCGCCGCGCAACAAGATTCTCGCCACCTCGTTGCTGGTCGAAGCCTTCCTCTACGAAGAGCAGACCCGGCGTGGCATTTCGCTCAAGCATTTCGACGAATTCAACGACGTCGCCGACCACTGCACGGTCTGCCACCGTTGCGTCAAGCCCTGCCCGGTCGACATCGATTTCGGCGATGTTTCTGTCGCCATGCGCAATTTCCTGCGCAAGCAGGAGAAAAAGCGCTTCAGCCCCGGCACCTTTGCGGCGATGACCTACCTCAACCTGAAAGACCCGGCGACCATCAAGCTCATGCGTTTCGGCATGATGGACTTCGGTTTCAAGGCCCAGCGCCTCGTCCACAAGGCGGCCAAGGCACTCGGCCTGGTCCAGGACAGCCGCAAACATCCGCCGGCGACGGTTGGTGCGCCGACCGTCAAGACGCAGATCATCCATTTCCTCAACCGGCCGATGCCGGGCAATCTGCCCAAGCGCACCTCGCGCGCCCTGCTCGACATCGAGGACGACAAGGTCATCCCGGTCATCCGCAATCCGCGCAAAACGACCGAGGAGTCGGACGCCGTCTTCTACTTCCCCGGTTGCGGTTCCGAGCGGCTGTTCTCGCAGGTCGGCCTGGCCACGCAGGCCATGCTCTACGAAACCGGTGCCACTACCGTGCTGCCGCCGGGCTACCTGTGCTGCGGCTATCCGCAGACCGCCTCGGGCGAAGAGGACAAGGGCCAGAAGATCACGACGGATAACCGCGTCCTCTTCCACCGGGTCGCCAATACGCTCAACTATCTCGACATCAAAACGGTGATTGTCTCCTGCGGCACCTGCATGGATCAGCTGCAGAAATACCAGTTCGAGAAGATCTTTCCGGGTTGCCGCCTGCTCGACATCCACGAATACCTGATGGAAAAGGGCGTCAAGCTGGAAGGCGTTAGCGGCACGCGCTACATGTACCACGACCCTTGCCACACGCCGATGAAGGCCTACGCGCCGCTCGCCGTGACCAAGGCGCTGATGGGTCAGGAAGTGCCGCTGACTGACCGTTGCTGCGGGGATGCGGGGTCCTTCGCCTATTCCCGGCCGGACATCGCGACCCAGGTCAAATTCCGCAAGCAGGAAGACATCGAAAGCGGCGCCGCCAAGCTGCGCGCCGACGGTTTCATGGGCGACGTCAAGATTCTGACTTCCTGCCCGGCCTGTCTGCAGGGCCTCTCCCGTTACGACGACGATGCCGGCACCACGGCCGATTACATCGTCGTCGAATTGGCCAGGCATCTGCTCGGCGAAAACTGGATGGCGGATTACGTCGGCAAGGCCAATACGGGCGGGATCGAGCGAGTTCTTCTTTGATTTTTGCGTGATTTTTCGGGTTGACCGTGAAATAGCCCATTCTTTTGCGCGGGTGGGTTGTGATAATTAAGCTTCGGTGTAATCCTTCCCGGATAACCGGAGCGAGATAGCGTGAGTAACGATAGTCAGTCGTGTGAATTGTGCATAAACCCCGGCGGAGCCATTCTTTGGCAGTCGGCGCTTTGCCGCGTCGTCCGGGTTGAAGATCCGCATTACCCGGGCTTCTGCCGCGTCATCTGGAACGGTCATGTGCGCGAGATGAGCGATCTTGAGGCCAGTCAGCAAGTCCTGCTGATGCACGTTGTTTTTACCGTCGAATCCGTCGTCCGGCGGTTATTCAATCCGGATAAAATCAATCTGGCCAGTTTTGGCAATATGGTTCCGCATGTCCATTGGCACATCATTCCGCGCTGGCAGAATGACCGGCATTTTCCGGAACCGGTGTGGGGCAGCGTCCGGCGGGAGGGGCTGGCGCCACGGCCAGCGGTCAGTGACGCGGACCTGGCGCAGGCTGTAGCCGAAGCGTTGGCAACTATCGAATAAGGCTGGGAATCATGAATTCAACCGCCATGGAAGCGCCCGTCATTTCAGATCTGCAAAGCGGGATGAACTATCTCTCCCAACTGTCGCTGGCCAACCCGATTGTTGCCGAGCGGCAGTTGATGTGTTTTATCGACTCGCTGCTCGCAGCCCCCCCCGAATCCGGCGTGCTGCTCGCTCTGCTTGAGCAGGCGCGGGCGCCAATGTGCTTCGTCGAAGAGGAAATGGCCCGGCGCTATCACAACAAGGCACTGCCGCTCGCCGAGGAAGAGGAGTCCTTCTTTAAGCAGGTAGTGGCGGCCTGGCGCAAGATGGGCAAGGCTTATGCGCTGTGTGCACGGATTGAAGAGCCGGATGCAGAAAATGCCCAGTATGTGACCATGATGGCCACCATCCTGCATCGCTGCCTGTACTACACGGGAATGGTCATTCTCGAACACTACCGCGCTCGCCGCGATTTGCCGCCAGGCATCTGGCTCGACCTGCACGGTTTTTACGAGACGGCCGAGGAATGGGGAATCGCCTACACCCCGGTCGAGGATGCCCTCGAAAACAGTCTGCAGGCGACCCATTGCGCCGCCGCTTACACCACACTGCTGCTCATCGACATTGCCAGCCCCTATAGCAACAGCGTGCGTAATCTCAATCTGATCCGGCGCTGGGCCGGCATGTGGTCGCCATTGGTTTCCATTCACAAGCTGGAAGACGACCTTGAGGTCCCCGCCTACGTCATCGAATTGATGAAAGATTCGCCGCTGCATCCGACTGCCGTCGCCGACCAGCCGTCCCCGGATACGCGGCGCCTGGACACCACGCGGCTCGGCCTGCAAATCAATCACATGCTGAGCCAGTTGCGTCAGCGCATCACGCCATCCCAACTCGGTCTGGGCGAGGAAACCAGCGGCCATGTTATCGGCCTGCTCGATCATCTTTCCCGCCCCTGGACGCAGTCTGCCTCACCGCGTCGTTTCCGGCGTTTCGCGACCGAGGGCATTGCTAAAGTTGCGGTTGGCTTCGAGGCGATCCATTTTTGCGTTACCGGTAAGGAATTCGAGCAGCCAGATTCGGCCGCCGCATTCTCGCGCGGCGAATTCGACCAGTTGTTCACTTTTGGCGAGCGTGTCGATTCCGATCAGACGCCGGCCATCAGACCGTTGGTCAGCTTCCCGGTCGACGAATGGTCGGTAATTAACCATTCGGCGAATGGGTTCCGCCTCGGTCGCAGCTGCGCCGGAATGCGGATCTCGCATGGCCAGCTGATGGTGGTCTGTCCCCACGACGGCGATCATTTCCTGCTCGTGCAGGCAACCTGGCTGATGCAGGAAGACGATGGCGGACTGATCGTCGGCGTCGCCACCCTGCCCGGCATGCCGGTCGGCATTGGCGTGCGCGTCGCCGCGATGAAGGCAGGCAACAGCGAGCGCTTCGTGCGCGCCTTTTTATTGCCGCCAGTGCCGGCGATCAAGGAAGAAGGCTCGATTGTCCTGCCACCAGGGATGTATCAGGCCAGTCGGATACTCGATGTATCGTCCGGTGACGAGACCCCCTGGCAGATAAGGATGAACCATGTTCTTCAGCGTGGTACCGACTACGACCGCATCAGCTATTCGGTGATTTGACCTGTCCTGGCCTAGCGTTGCGGCGAGTGCGCTAAACTAGCGGCCTCATTTTGGAGAAAACTATGGCGGGTATTGATCGTGACACCCCGATACCGAGCGAAATCAAGCTGCACAAGAAATCCCGCCGGCTGGAACTGATCTACGCCGAGGGCGAAAATTTCTCGCTGGATTTCGAATTTCTGCGGGTCTATACGCCTTCCGCCGAAGCCCGGGGCCACGGCCCTGGCCAGGAAACCTTGCAGACCGGCAAGCGCGATATTGATATCGAACGTGTTGAGCCGGTCGGCACCTATGCGCTACGCCTGGTCTTTTCCGATGGTCACGACAGCGGCCTCTATTCGTGGGACTTGCTCTACAACCTGGGCAAACATCATGAGGCGCTCTGGCGGGAATATCTGACGCAAATCGAAAAACAGGGACTGTCGCGCGATATCGACACTTCATCACGTCCGGCAGCCGGAAGCTGCGGCCACCACCACTGAAATCATGAACAACGAAAAAACCCATTTTGGCTACGAAACCGTTGCTGAGCAGGAGAAGGCTCGTCGCGTCGCCGACGTATTCGATTCGGTCGCCAGTCGCTACGACCTGATGAACGATCTGATGTCGGGAGGCATGCACCGTCTGTGGAAGGCGTTCACCATCCAGCGCAGCGGCGTACGCGAAGGCTCGCGGGTACTTGATGTCGCAGGGGGCACCGGTGATCTATCGCTGGCTTTTGCCAAGCGCGTCGGTAAAAGCGGTCAGGTCTGGCTCACCGATATCAATAATGCAATGCTGGCCCGCGGCCGCGACCGGTTGCTCGATAAGGGGTACATGCTACCGGTTGCACAATGCGACGCCGAGAAGCTTCCCTTCCCAGACGACTGGTTCGACTGCGTCACGGTCGCCTTTGGCTTGCGCAACATGACCCACAAGGACGCTGCGCTGGCTGAAATGCGGCGCGTCGTGCGTCCGGGCGGACGTCTGCTGGTGCTCGAGTTCTCGCAGATCTGGAAGCCGCTGGCCCCACTCTACGATTTTTATTCTTTCAAGGTCATCCCGCGTGTTGGCCAGTTGGTAACAAACGATTCCGACAGCTATCGCTATCTCTCTGAGTCTATTCGCGTCCATCCCGGGCAGGAGGAACTGAAAGCCATGATGGAGCAGGTCGGCCTGGAAAAAGTCGAGTACTTCAATCTCGCCCTGGGCGTTGTCGCTCTGCACCGCGGGTACAAGTTCTAGGTTTTGGCGTCAATGAACGTGCTCAATGCGCTGGCCATTCGTCTCCTGAACCATCTCATACTGGCCGAAAACTGGGCTCAGGCCAGGTTGATTGGGCATTCCGGGGCGCAGGTAGTGATTGAATCCGGTCTACTTGTGGTTCGGTTGGCTATTGATGAGCATGGCCTGTTTCAGTCAGGTGACTCGGCACATGAACCCGATGTCAGGATTACCTTGCCTGCGGACGTACCGGTCCGTTTGCTGCTTAGCCGCGACTCGCTGTTTTCATCGGTTAAACTCGATGGCTCCGCCGATATTGCCGAGAGTCTCGCATTTGTTTTGCGCAATTTGCAATGGGATGCCGAGGCCGACTTGGCTGAGTTGGTTGGCGATATTCCCGCTCACCGTTTTGCCCGACTGGCTCGGACGATGGCTGTTGCCATTCCCCAAGCCATCGCTAGCGTTGCCAATAACTTCTCGGAATACGCCGCTGAAGAGTCAGGAATGTTGACGCCTAACAGGGATGTTGCTGATTTCGGCAAAGCAGTCAATTCCTTGCGGGACGATGTTGCCAGACTGGAAAAACGGATTTCCCGTTTGTAAGCAAGGCGTTTTGTCGCGGACAACAGAGGCAGCCTCGGCTGTATTCGATTTTCAAGCGATAGATCCCCTACCCCGCTGGCCGAGTGAAGCGGGAGAAGCAATGATCAGGTCGGTGACCGCATCTCTCACGCCAGACGTAGCAGGTCATGGCGAGGCGGGCATGGGGTGCCCCCTGTGTGGCGAGTAGAGTTGGTGACAGATCTGCGCGAGCAGGGAGAACCTCCGGCGCCATTTCATTTTTGCGCCTTTTTTCCGGTTGACCGTGGCAACGAGCGGCACAGCAAGACGCCAAGCAAAGCAGGTAGGCAGCTTGTCACCAAGCAGGTATAAAATAAGCGTTCGCTAATTTGACGTGAAATCTGCCATGAAAACATTGCTCACCGCCGTTTTTCTGCTCACAGCCCTCCCCGCCTTGGCTCAGGATATCGGGGCACTGACCGCTGAGACCAAGAAGGCCGTACTGCCGGTCGTTCCCAAGGTGGTCGCAGCGATGCAGGAAGCCGTCGCCGAAAAGGGCGTGGCCGGGGCGATTCCGGTGTGCAAGGAGCAGGCGCCGGCCCTGATCAAGGCCAAGCGCCAGGAAACCGGCTGGGACATCCGCCGCGTCAGCCTCAAAACGCGCAATGCCGAGCGCGGCACGCCAGATTTGTGGGAAGTTCGCCAGTTGGCCGATTTCAATATCCGCGCCGCCAATGGCGAGAAGATCGACACGATGGAAAAGAGCGAGATCGTCAGCATCGACGGCAAGCCGGTCTTCCGCTACATGAAGGCGCTGCCGGTCGGCGACGTTTGCCTGAAATGCCACGGCGCGGTCGACGGCATGGACGCCGGCCTCAAGGCCAAGCTGGTCGAGAGCTACCCGCACGATCGGGCGACCGGCTACAGCAAGGGCCAGATTCGCGGCGCGCTGACCGTCAAGCGCCCGCTGTAATTTCAACACCGCCCTTGCCGGCCAGATGGTCGAAAAGGGCGGCCGCCGTTGGGCTCAGCGCGGCGCGCGAGCGGACGCACAGTTGCAGATCGCGCGGCGCCCACGGATCGGTGATTTCTATCGTTTTTATGCCGTCGACCGTGGCAGAACGCGGCACCATGCCGATGCCGACCCCAGCCGCCACCATCCGGCAGACGGCGCTGAAACTGCGTACCTGAATGCGCACGTCGAGCCGGCTGCCCAGCCGCGCGGCGTGGTTCATCATGAAGGTGTGAATGGCGCTGCCGGCATGCAGACAGACGAAGGGTTCGCTGAGCACGTCGGCGAAGGCCAGTTCGCTTTTGTCGGCCAGTGGGTGGCCAGGGGCGACGATGAGGACCAGCCGATCCTGCCGATAAGGCCGGGTTTCAATGCCGGTCAGCCCGACTTCCGAAGCCACCACACCAATATCGACCTGCCCGGCCGCCACGGCCTGAATGATCGCCGGACTCGGCTGCTCTTCGAGGCTGACGCGGACGCGCGGGTGTTCGCGCAGAAAATCGCCGAGGTCTTCGGGCAGGAAGCAGTTGATGGCGTTGGTGTTGGCAAAGACGGTGACCTGGCTGTTCAGGCCGCTGGCGTAGGGCGCCAGGTCGGCGTGCATCTGTTCGAGCTGGGCGAAGACTTGCCGGGCGTGGCGGAGCAGCGATTCGCCGGCCGCCGTCGGCCTCAGGCCGCGGGCATGGCGGGCAAAGAGCGGCACGCCGAGGGCTGCTTCAAGCTGCGTCAGCCGATGGCTGGCAGAGGATGGCGCCAGATGGACCTGTTCGGCAGCACGGGTCAGGCTGCCGGAATCGGCGATGGCGGCGACGAGCCGGAGGTCGGGTAGATCGTAGCGCATGGTTTCGTCCATAACGAATGCTTGCTTTGAATAATACCAATTGCCCGTAGCGCCAATGGCGTTTTTAATGGCATCTGCAAACATCAACCCGGGAATGGTTTTGGAAAAATCGAATGCTTATGGTGCAGGTCTGGCGCTCATCGCGGCGCTCGGCTTTTCGCTCAAAGCAATTTTCGTCAAGCTGGCCTATCCGTACGGTGTCGATGCCATCACGCTGCTTGCCTTGCGCATGGGTTTCGCGCTGCCGGTTTTTCTGTGGGTCGGTCTGGCCGGGCAACGGGCCGGCGCCAGCCTGACGCGCGACGACTGGCTCAAGCTGTTCGCCCTCGGCTGCCTCGGCTATTACGGCGCGAGCATTCTCGATTTCTGGGGGCTGCAGACCATTTCGGCTGGCCTCGAACGGCTGATCCTGTTCACCTACCCGACGCTGACCATCCTGATCGGCGTGCTCTTTCAAGGCAAGGCCTTGACCCGCCAAGAAGTGATTGCCGTCGCGCTGTGCTACCTCGGCATCGGCTTCGCCTTCGTGCACGACCTTGGTCTGGGAGATGTCCGCAATGTATGGATCGGCGGCGCCCTGGTCTTTGGTTCCAGCGTATCGTATGCGCTCTATCTGTCGGGCAGCGGGCCCATGATCGCCCGGCTCGGCGCCATGCGCTTTTCGGCACTGGCCATGCTCGTTTCGTCGGCCGTCACCTTGGCCCATTTTTCCGCCTCGCACCCGATCACCGCCTTCATCCAGCCGCTGCCGGTTTACGGCTGGGGGCTGGCGATGGCGGTATTCGCCACCATCGTCCCGGTTTTCGCCCAGTCGGCGGCGATTCGCCGGATCGGCGCCGGGCGGGCTTCGCTGTTCGGCATGGTCGGGCCGATGCTGACCATTGGTTTCGGCTGGTGGCTGCTTGGCGAATCGATTTCCCTGGCCCAGATGGCCGGTGCCGCGCTGGTCGTCATCGGGATACTGATCGTCAGCCGCCGGTAAATGTGCTTCGGGTTAGAATCCCGGGCATGATCGGCATCCTTCTCATCACCCATGGTGGCTTTGGCGAAGCACTCGTCCAGAATGTCTGCCATGTGCTGAACAAGCGTCCACCGCTGGTCATGCAGCTCGGCCTGAGCGCCCGGGACGACCCGCTGGACATGCTGCCAATGGCGCGCGAGATGCTCGCCCTGGTGGACGAAGGCGATGGCGTGCTGATCCTGACCGATATTTTCGGCGCCTCTCCGGCCAACCTTGCGCTAAAGTTGCTGGACCGGGGCCGGGTCGAGGGGCTGACCGGCGTCAATATGCCCATGCTGTTGCGCGCCCTGACTTACCGCGACAAGGGCATGGAAACCCTGCTCGTTCGCGCCCGCGATGGCGGCCGCGACGGCATCATCAACATGCTTGACCACTGAACAACCGGAATCGACCACGATGCTTACCCAGGAAACCGAAATCATCAACAAACTCGGCCTTCATGCCCGCGCCTCGGCCAAGCTGACCCAGACGGCCGGCAAGTTCAAGTGCGAGGTGGCGATGAGCAAGGGGGCGCGCCGGATCAACGCCAAGAGCATCATGGGCGTCATGATGCTGGCCGCCGGCAAGGGGTCGAAGGTAACGCTGGAAACCAACGGTGCCGATGAAGCCGAGGCCATGGCGGCCCTGCTGGCGTTGATTGCCGACTATTTCGGCGAAGGTGAATAAATGAATCGACCCCCACGCTCGCCTGGCTCGCGCCCCCCCGCTGGGGCGTCGACCGTGCTGGGGGTAGCCCGGCGAAAGGTCGCACCATGAGCTTCATCCTGCACGGCCTCGGGGTCTCCGGCGGTATCGCCATCGGGCGGGCCATGCTCATGTCGCATGCCACGCTCGAGGTCGCCCACCTGACGTTGGCGCCGCGCATGGTGGACAAGGAAGTCGAGCGCTTCGACGAAGCCATCAAGGCGGTCAAGGAAGAGCTGATCCAGACCAAGGAGAACACCGAGCACGCGCCGGCCGAGCTCAATGCCTTCATCGACATTCATACCATGTTCCTCGAAGATCCGGAGCTGGCGGAGAAGCCCCGCGACATCATCCGCGAACGGCGATGCAATGCCGAATGGGCGCTGGTCCAGCAGATGGAGCACCTGGTCGACCAGTTCGAGCAGTTCGACGATGTTTACCTGCGCGAACGCAAGTTCGACGTCGTCCAGGTCGTCGAGCGCGTCGTCAAGGAGCTCCTCGGCCACCCGCGCCGCAACGCGCTGAAGGTAGCCAAGAGTTCGAAGGAAGAAGTGCTGATCATCGTCGCCCACGATCTCTCGCCGGCCGACACCATCGCCTTCAAGGACCACCGCTTCGCCGCTTTCATTACCGATGTCGGCGGCGCTACCTCGCACACCTCCATCCTTGCCCGCAGCATGGCAATCCCCGCCGTGCTCGGCCTGGAAAATGCCCGTGGCCTGATTCGCGACGGCGAGCTGCTCATCGTCGACGGCATGCGCGGTGTCGTCATCGTCAACCCGGACCAGCGCGTGCTGGACGAATACCAGCTGCGCAAGGAGCAGATCGAGCTTGAGAAGAACAAGCTCAAGCGCCTGAAGACCGCCAAATCGGAAACCATCGACGGCATCCCGGTGCAGCTCTTCGCCAACATTGAGCTGCCCGGCGACGTGCCAATGGCCCTCGATTGCGGCGCCGAAGGCATCGGCCTGTTCCGCACCGAATTCCTCTTCCTCGACCGCGGCGACATGCCCGACGAGCGCGAGCAGTACGAGGCCTACAAGAAAGTGGTCAAGGGCATGGCTGGTCGACCGGTCACCATCCGCACCTTCGACCTCGGCAACGACAAGGATCTGCGCCCGGACACGACGGCCGGCGATCGCGTCAAGACCAACCCGGCGCTCGGCCGCCGGGCCATTCGCCTATCGCTGGCCGAGCCGCGGATGTTCCAGACCCAGTTGCGGGCCATCCTGCGCGCCTCGAAATACGGTCCGATCAAGCTGCTCATCCCGATGCTGGCCCACGCCCACGAGATCGACCAGACGCTGGCTGCGCTCGAACAGGCCAAATCGAGCCTGCGCGGCGAAAAAGTCAGCTTCGATGAAAACATCCAGGTCGGCGGCATGATCGAAATTCCGGCCGCCGCGCTGGCCATCGGCCTCTTCCTGCGCCGCCTCGACTTCCTGTCGATCGGCACCAACGACCTCATCCAATACACGCTGGCCATCGACCGTTCCGACGAGCAGGTCGCCGCTCTCTACGACCCGCTGCATCCGGCCGTACTCATGCTGCTCGCCCACACGCTGTCGATGGCGGAAAAAGCCGAGATTCCGATTTCAGTGTGTGGCGAAATGGCTGGCGACCCCAATCTGACCCGCCTGCTGCTGGGCATGGGGCTACGCATTTTCTCGATGCACCCGGCGCAAATCCTCAAGGTCAAGAACCGCGTGCTCAAGTCCGACGTCAACGACCTCGCCCCCAACGTCCGCAAGATGCTGCGTCTCGACGAACCCGGCAAATTGCGCGAAGCGCTCGACAAGCTGAACGGCGTGACCGCCGCCTGACCGAGAGAGTTTCCGGCCCGGTGGCGCGCCGGCAAGCCGCTGCCACCGCCCGCTGCCGAGGGCCACGGTCAACCCGGGAAAACAGCCAAAATCCAAACGATGTGCAGACTTCGTCCGCGACAATTTGTCGCAGAAACCACCGGCCTTGGCAAACTACAATCCGGCTTCCCTGATTGAAGATGAGCTCAAAATGAAGCCCCTCAAACTTGCCTTGCCGCTATTCCTGCTCGCCAACCTTGCCCACGCCTCCTGCGGCTCGTCCTTCTGCATGGTCAATACCAACTGGGACGTTCAGGGGCTGTCGAACGACAGCGGCCTGCAGGCCGACCTGCGCTACTCCTATACCAAGGCTGACCGCTGGATGGCCGGTTCCTCGAAGCGGGCCACCGAGGTTCCCGGCGGCGGAACTGACGCGGAAATTGAGAACAAACGCACAATCAACCAACTGGTCAACCTTAATCTCGACTATGCCATCAATCGGCTATGGAGCATCACCCTCGGCCTGCCCTTCGTCATGCGCGACCACACACACACCTTCGATGCCGCCACCGGTGCGTTCGAGCAGCAAGCCAAATTCAGCGAACTGGGCGACCTGCGTTTGCTCGGCAAATACAAGTTCAATCTGGGTCGCCATGATTCCGGCGCCGGGCTCCGCTTCGGCGTCAAGATGCCGACCGGTGCCACCGACAAGCTCATGTCGCCGCCCGTCCTCGGCGAACCGAGCACGCCCGAGCGCGGCCTCCAGCCCGGCACGGGCAGCACTGACGGCATTCTCGGCGCCTATTATTTCCAGAATGCGCCAGGTGCCGGCTGGGGCTGGTTTGTCAGCGGCCAGGTGCAGTCTGCCATGTCAACCAAGGACGACTACCGTCCGGGCACAGAAGTCGCGCTCGACATCGGCACCCACTATGAAGTCACGGCTGGCCTCAATTTGCTGCTGCAAGTCAACGGCCAGCACCGCGCGCGCGATACGGGCGCCAACGCCAACGCAGCTTCCGGCGGCTACGCCGTGAACCTCAGCCCCGGTCTGAGCTACGCCATCACGCCGCAAACCCAGTTCTACGGCTACGTGCAGCTACCCATCGTGCAGTACATGAACACCGACCCCGCCGATGCTGGCTCGGGACAACTAGCCAGCCGCTGGTCTGCCACCGTCGGCATCACGCAGCGTTTCTAATTCCGGCCAACCGGTTGATGGGTGCCAAGCTCGACCCCACGGTCAACCGGAAAAAATGGCCAAAATTGAAATCCCGGCCGCCCTCAATGGATTGTTGTCGACGGCGCCAGCGCTGCCGTTGCAGTCGGCCGTTCGGCGCCCAGCCCGGCCCGGCGTCTGAGATCAGCCAGCACCTGGGCTGAACTCGCCCGCGATGCCGCCACCTGTTCGCGGCGGTCACGTTCCTCGATCAAGGCCAGCGCCTGCTGCCGCCAAACGACCATTTGCGGCTCATGGGCGTGGTGCAGATGGTGTTGGCGATGCATCGTAAACCAGCGATGCGCCTCGGCTTCATCCGCCGCCACGCCCTGACCGTTCTGGTACATCAGCCCGATCTGAAACTGCGCCACCTTGTCGCCCTGCGCCGCCGCCTGCCGGTACCAGTGCAGCGCCGCCGCAAAATCGAGCGGCACACCGTCGCCGTACTGATGGATCACCGCCAGGTTATACGCCGCATCGACATTGCCCTTGGCCGCCCAGTCTTTCCAGATCGTCACTGCCGGCCCGCTATCGCCCCCCTTGTGCAGCTTTGCCGCGATCCGCAAGTCGTCGTCGGCCGTACCGGCCATGGCGGAGAAACTGCTCACCGCAACCCAGAGGGCAACGAAAAAACGGATCTGCATGGCTGACATGAACTGACTCCCGAGGAGAAAAACAAGCGTCAAATCCTACGGCGCCACCCCCGCTATTGGAATTAGACAAATTGCCGCGCGACAATTTGTCGCATTCCCCATCAGGACCAACTCCCGGAAAATAAGCGCGCGTTAATAAGCCAATAAATCAGGGAGAGTTTCATGGGGTACCGCATTCGTCCGCTGACTGCCGCACTGGCCGTCCTCTTTTCATCGCCCGTCGCCTTTGCGCAGAGCACGCTGAACGAAGTTGTCGTCAGCGCCGGCCGGATTCCGGAAGCGAGCACGCCGCGCCAGATCGGTGCTGCAGAAATCGCCGCCAAGCACGCTGTCACCCGTGACACCGCCGCTCTCCTGCAGGATGTCCCCGGCATCAGCCTGTACGGCGCCGGTGGCGTTTCCAGCCTGCCGGTCATCCACGGCCTGGCCGACGACCGCCTGCGCGTCACCGTCGACGGCATGGATTTCATCGCCACCTGCCCCAACCACATGAACCCGCCGCTCGCCTACCTCGACCCGAACGCCGTCAGCAAGATCAAGGTCTATGCCGGTATTACCCCGGTCAGCGTCGGTGGCGACAGCATCGGCGGCAGCATCGTCGCCGAAACGGCCGCTCCCCAATTCGCCGCGCCCGGCCAGGGCCTGCTCACCAAGGGCGAGATCGGCGCCTTCTTCCGTAGCAACAACAACGCGCTGGGCGGCAACGTCGGCGCCACGGCCGCCACCGAAAACTTCAGCGTCAGCTACACCGGCGCCTATTCCCAGGCCGACAACTATACGGCCGGCGGCAATTTCAAGACGACCACCGCAACCGGCCGCGTCGGCCACACGCTGGCCCTCGACGAAGTCGGCTCGACCGCCTACGAATCGCAAACGCACACCCTTGGCTTCGCCCTGCGCGGCGGCAACCACCTCGTCGAAGCCAAGTTCGGCTATCAGGACGTCCCCGAACAGCTCTACCCGAACCAGCGCATGGACATGCTGGGCAACGAGCAGAAGCGCGTCAATCTGCGCTATCTCGGCCAGTTCGACTGGGGCCTGCTGGAAGCGCGCGCTTACTACGAGGACGTCGACCACTTCATGGACTTCGGCGCCGACAAGCGCTTCTGGTACGGCTCCGCCTCGGGTGGCCCGGGCGCGGCCAATGGCACGCCATGCTCGCCGATCAGCGCTACCTGTGCCGCCGGCATGCCGATGTATTCGGCGAGCAAGACGACCGGCGTCAATGTCAAGGCCGACATCGACCTGAGCGCCAACGACCTGTTGCGTATCGGCGCCCTCTACCAGCACTACACGCTGAACGACTGGTGGCCGCCCTCAGGCTCGGGCATGTGGCCGGGCACTTTTGACAACATCAAGGATGGCGAGCGCGATCGCCTGGGTATGTTTGCCGAATGGGAAGCACGCATCGGCAAGCAATGGACGACCCAGCTTGGCGCCCGCTTCGAACGGGTCAGCAGCGATGCCGGCAATGTCCGTGGCTACAACCCGGGCACCAACGGCATGGCGGGGATGTGGAACAACCAGCAGCTTGACGCCGCTGCCTTCAACGCGCGCAGCCACGAGCGCACCGACAACAACCTCGACCTGACGGCTCTCGCCCGCTACACCCCGAGCACCACCACCGACATCGAATTCGGCCTGGCCCGCAAGGTCCGCTCGCCCAACCTTTACGAGCGCTACACCTGGTCGACCTGGTCGATGGCCGCCGTCATGAACAACTTCGTCGGCGATGGCAACGGCTACGTCGGCAACATGGATCTGAAGGCCGAAAAAGCCTACACCGCTTCCGCTACCTTCGACCTCCATGCCGCTGACCGCAGTTGGGAAATCAAGGCCACGCCCTATTTCACCTACGTTGACGACTACATCGACGCCGTCCGCTGCAGCAACGCGACAACCTGCGCCGGCACCAATGCCACCGGCACAACGCGCTTCGTCACGCTGCAATACGCCAACCAGTCGGCCCGCCTTTACGGTATCGACCTGTCCGGCCGCCTGCCGCTGGCCAGCACCAGCGTCGGCAGCTTCGGCCTGACCGGCCTGCTCGGCTACACCCGCGGCGAGAACCGCGACACCGGCGGCAATCTCTACAACATCATGCCGCTCAACGCCAAGCTGGCGATCACCCACCAGATCGGCGGCTGGAACAACGCCATCGAAGTCGTTGGCGTCGCCGGCAAGCACGACACCTCGGCCGTCCGCAACGAAATCCAGACTGCCGGCTACAGCCTGACCCACCTGCGCGCCAGCTACACCTGGAACAAGCTGCGCGTCGATTTCGGCGTCGAAAACCTGTTCGACAAGTTCTACACCCTGCCGCTCGGTGGCGCCTACACCGGCCAAGGAACGACCATGAGCCAGACCGGTATGGCCTGGGGCATCGCCGTTCCCGGCATGGGCCGCTCGTTCTACGCCGGGCTCAACGTGAAGTTCTGATCGACCCTTCCGCGCCTCGCCGCCGCCCCGGTTTGCATCGGGGTGGCAGGTGGCCGGGCCAGGAGATTTCAAATTAGCCCGATTTTTCCGGTTGACCGTAGCAATTCCGCCGCCCGACCCGCCCGGCGGCTGGCGGCTGGCCAAGGCGTCTATCAGGCCGGCGCCGACGGCCTCGCCTGGCGGCTCAACAGCGGGGTGATCCGGCTCGATAACGCGACTTCATCGGGCGACGCCTCGTTTGCCAGCCTCGCCGTCCCCGGCGACATCCTCGGCTGCGAAACCCTGCTCTTCGGCTGCTATACGTTCTCGGCCACTGCGCTGACCCAGTGCGAACTGTCGCCGTGGCCGGAAGGTGTCGGCGCCATGGCCGGCGAATCGCTGCTCGCCTCGCTCGCCCAGGCCCAGCAACGGGCCGCCGAAATCGTCGCCTTGCGCGGCGGCCAGGCGGTAGATCGCGTCCTTGGCCTGATCCGGCTGTTCACCGACAGCACCGGCCAGGTCGTGCTGCCGACCCGGCAAGACATCGCCGACATCACCGACCTGCGCTTCGAAACCATCTCACGCATTATCAAGACGCTGGAGCGGACGAAGGTATTGCGGCCGATCAAGGTCGACG
>NZ_JAVHPH010000247.1:0-15836 GCF_036170495.1 Azonexus sp. | reverse complement strand
CCGGCCTGCCCGACGGCATCCGGCTACCCAAGGCCGATTCGCCGGAAATCGTCGAACGCCTGGATACCCTGCTCACCGAATACGAGGAGGAGCTTGGCCTGGACATCGGCCATTTCCGCATCCTGCCCTCAATCGAGACGGCGCTCGGCGTGATCAACGCGACCAGCACGGCCAGGGCCTCGACGCGCCTGATCGGGCTGGCCTTCGGCGCCGAGGATTACACGGCGACCATGGAGATTGAGCGCACCAAGAGCGGCGAGGAATTGTTCAACGCCCGCATGCGCGTCCTGTGGGCGGCCAAGGCGGCGGGCATCCAGGCTATCGACACGATTTTCGCCGACGTCGGCGACATGGACGCGCTGCGCCGCGAAACCGAATTGATCAAGCGCCTCGGCTTCACCGGCAAATGCATGGTCAATCCGCGCCAATGCGAGGTCATCCACGCCGTCTTCGCGCCGAAAGCCGAAGAGGTCGAACACGCGCTGCAGATCATCGACGCCATCAAGCGTGCCCGCGAAATGGGCACCGGGGTCATTTCGCTCGGCGGCAAGATGATCGACGCCCCGATCGTCATCCGCGCCGCGCGGGTGTTGCGCACCGCCCAGGCGCACGGCCTGGTCGATATCGAAATCAGCGAGGAGGACATTCATGGCACGGAATAGCCTGGGCCGGGAAATCCCGGAGACCTTTGCCGGCAAAAAGCTGGTTCCCTACGCCGACCCGTGGTCGCTGCAGCCGCACGCCGAGCGCTCGACGCGGGCGATCCGCCGGCTGACCCACAACGGCAGCAAGCTGGTCGGCGGCCTGCGCGACGCCATCCTGGCCGTCGGCCTCAAGGACGGCATGACCATCTCGACCCACCACAGCCTGCGCAACGGCGATTCGCTGCTGAACGACCTGGTCCGCGAAATCGACGCCCTGGGCATCCGCGACATCAAAATCGCTTCCAGTTCGATCCATGTCGTGCACAGCGAGCTGATCCCCTTTATTCGCAAGGGCACCATCACGGGCCTGGAATGCGGCGTCAACGGGCCGATCGGCGAGCTGATCTCGAAGGGCGAACTCGATTGTCCGGTCACCGTGCGTTCCCACGGCGGCCGGGCGCGCGCCCTGATTTGCGGCGAAGTCCCGGTCGACGTCGCCTTCCTGGCCGCGCCGTGCTGCGACGAGTACGGCAACTTCAACGGCTACTACGGGCCGTCGGCCTGCGGCAGCCTGGGCTACGCCCAGGTGGATGCCCAGCACGCCCAACAGGTGGTCGCGGTGACCGACAACCTGGTGCCCTTCCCGGCGGTGCCGATCGGCATTCCGCAAACGGTGGTCGATTTCGTCGCGCAAGTGACTAGCCTGGGCGATCCGAAGAAGATCGTCTCGTCGACGACACGCATCACCACCGACCCGATCGGCCTGCAGATCGCCAAGTACGCGGCGATGGTGATCCGCGCCTCGGGCTACGTGAAGGATGGCTTCTCGTTCCAGACCGGCACCGGCGGCATCTCGCTGGCCGTCGCCGAGCATGTCCGCAACATGATGCGCCAGGGCAAGGTCAAGGGCAGCTTCGGCTGCGGCGGCATCACCGGCTATTTTGTCGACATGCTGGAGGAAGGGCTGTTCGAAGCGCTGTTCGACGTCCAGTGCTTCGATTTGAAGGCAGTCGAGTCGATCGGCCGCAACCGCAAGCACCAGGAAATGACCGCCGGCACCTACGCCAACCCGTTCAACTGCGGCTCCGTGGTCAACCGCCTCGATTGCGCAATATTGAGCGCCACCGAAATCGACGTCGATTTCAACGTCAACGTCAATACCGAGTCGATGGGTTATCTGCTGCACAACACCGGCGGCCATTGCGACGTCGCCGCCGGCGCCAAGCTGGCCATCGTCGTCGCCCCGGCCATCCGCGGCCGTCTGCCCATCGTCCGCGACGCCGTGACGACGATCACGACGCCGGGAGAAACGGTCGGCGTCGTCGTCACCGAACGCGGCATCGCGGTCAACGACCGGCTGCCCGAGCTGAAGGCGGAACTGATCCGGATGCGCGCCCCGGTCAAGGACATCCACCAGTTGCGCGACGAGGTCTACGCCATCACCGGCGTGCCGCGGCCGATCGAGTTCGACGACAAGGTCGTCGGCCTGATCGAATATCGCGATGGCTCGATCATCGATGTCGTCCGTCAAGTTCGCCAATAGGTTCCTGGCCGCCCGGGACGCCCGCCAGGAGCTGCTGTCCCGCGCCCTGTGCGGCGGGCGGCCGGCGGTCCTGTTCGTCTCGCTCAACCTGCCGGGCCCCGACAAGTCGCCGCCCGGCGCAACGGCGCTGTTTCGCCGGGGCGGCGAACAGATCGCCGAAACCTTTCCCGGATCCTTGCTGCTGGCTGTAGATCGCGACGCCCTCGGGCATTTCGCCCTGCGCGTGCTCGACGCCGAACCGCTCGCGGTCAAGCGGCTGTGCATAGTCATCGAGGAAAGCCATCCAGCCGGCCGCCTGCTTGATCTCGATGTTTACTCGCCGGCAAGCGGCCAGATCGGCCGTGCCCACCTCGGCCTGCCGGCCCGACGCTGCCTGCTCTGCGACCAGCCGGCCGTCGACTGCATGCGTACCCGGCGGCACGCCAGCGGCGAAGTCATCGCATTAGCCCATGAACTGCTCGCCCATTTTCGCCCTTGAGAAGCTGGCCGGCGCGCTAGTCCAGGGCGCGGCGCTGGAGCTCTACCTGACGCCCAAACCGGGTCTGGTCGACCTGGCCGATTGCGGCGCGCATCCCGACCTGTCGCTGGCCATCATGGAACGATCGATCCGCATCGTGGCCGATTATCTGGATGAAATCGTCCGCTCACTGGCCGAAGGCGAGCCGTTTCTCTGTCAGAAGAAGATCGGCCTGCGCACCGAGCGGCGCTTGCAGGAAAGTCTGGGCACCAATACCCACAAGGGCTACGTCTTTCTCAGCGGCATGTTGCTGATCGCCCGCTGGCGGGCAGCCTCGTCGGACGAGCCGGCCATTCGGCAGGCGTTGTCGGGGCTGGCCGGCATTTTTTTCAGGGCCGACCGGGATCGCTCCAGTCATGGCAGCCAGGCCAGGGAACGCTATGGCGCCGGGGGAATCGTGGCGGAATCGCTGCGTGGTTTTCCGGCTGTCTTCGACCAGGCGCTGCCGGCTTTTCGCGCCGCGATGCAGCGCCGGGGCTGCTTCAACGAGGCCTCCTTTGCCATGCTGGCGCGCCTGATGCAGACCGTCGACGACACCACGACGCTGCATCGCGGCGGACCGGCCGGGCTGGCCCGAGTCAAGCGGGACGGCCGACAACTGGAACAAATGATTGCGTGCGGCGACGACTACATCGCTTATCTCAAGGGGCTGAACCGGGACTATATCCGGATGAACCTGACCATCGGCGGCAGCGCCGATCTCCTCGGCCTGGCCTACGGCATCCTGATCGCCGGCGGCGAAATCCCCGCGCCATCGCTTGAGCCGGCGGGTAGCGAAGGCTTTATTTTGGTAACCGACCGCCGTTCGGGCTGAGCCAGGTCGAAAGCCTGGTGGCCGGACGCATCCAACGCCTGCCGCCAGGTTAATTTATAATGCGCGTTTTGCCTTCGGGAACACTATCGTGACCGCTCCACTTTTCGAATCCACCATCACCAGCCTGCCCCTGCTCAACAAGGGCAAGGTTCGCGACATCTACGCCGTTGACGCCGACAAGCTGCTGATCGTTACGACTGACCGCCTGTCCGCCTTCGACGTCATCCTGCCCGACCCGATTCCGCGCAAGGGCGAAGTCCTGCAGGCCGTCGCCAATTTCTGGTTCGAGAAACTCGGCCACATCGTGCCCAACCAGCTGACCGGCATCGATCCCGAATCCGTCGTCGCCGCCAACGAGCGCGAGCAGGTGCGTGGCCGCGCCGTCGTTGTCAAGCGCCTCAAGCCGCTGCCGATCGAGGCTGTGGTCCGCGGCTACGTCATCGGTTCCGGCTGGAAGGATTACCAGCAGACCGGTGCCATCTGCGGCATCGCCCTGCCGGCTGGCCTGAAGATGGCCGCCAAGCTGCCGTCGCCAATCTTCACGCCGGCCACCAAGGCGGCCGTCGGCGACCATGACGAAAACGTCTCCTTCGCCGTCGCCCAGGCCAACTGCGCAGCCGACCTTGCCGAAGCGCTGGCCGGCACCGGCAAGAACGGCGCCCAACTGGCCGACGAAGCCCGCCTCGCCGCCATCCGCCTCTACGAAGAAGCCGCCATCTACGCCCGTACCCGCGGCATCATCATCGCCGACACCAAGTTCGAATTCGGTATCGACGCCGCCGGCACCCTGCACCTCATCGACGAAGCCCTGACCCCGGACTCCTCGCGTTTCTGGCCGGCCGACCAGTACGAAGAAGGCAAGAACCCGCCCTCCTACGACAAACAGTTCGTCCGCGACTACCTCGAAACCCTGGACTGGGGCAAAGTCGCCCCCGGCCCGAAGCTGCCAGCCGACGTCATCGCCAAGACCAGCGCCAAGTACATCGAGGCTTACGAAAAGCTCACCGGCAAGACGCTGTAAGCGGCCGTCGTTGCCTCGGGCGAGGGGCGCGGCCAGATGACCGGCCCCTCCCGTGCTGCCCGGCATGCGGCTCGTTTCGGCCGCCACCGGCGCCGTTGCCTCTGAGTCCTGCGGTCAACCGGAAATATTGGCCAAAAATCAGCCGCGTTCTACCGGCCCGGCAATTTACTGTGCCGGTGCGGTTTCGGCTTTTTCGATTTCGGTCAGCGTCAGGTAGCCGTCCTTGGTGTTGATGACCTTGTAGGTGGCATCGGGCTTGGCCTGAGCTTTTTTGAGCACGGACTGCCATTCGACCTCGGCCGAGCGCAGTCCGTCGATTTTCTTGTGCAGCGACGCCACGCTGTCGGCCAGGTCGGTCTTGAGCTCTTCGTTGAATTGCTCGACCTTTTTGGCGGTCGGGTTCATGACGATGAGCACGGTGTTGGCCAGCGTCAGCACGAGGGCGACGGCAACCAGGATCACTGTCAACTTTTCAAATGATCGCGCCTTGGCGGGCTGCTCCTGGCTGTCTTTGGCTTCTTTTTCGCTCATGGTCTCGCTCCCGGGTTGCTTGGTGTATTGACCATTACGGCCGATGTCGGGGCGAACTTGAGTTTTGCGCGGCGGGACGGGAAATCGGGCGTGCTACGGTCAACTGGAAATAAGGGCCAAATTTGAAATTGTCGGGGCAGCGGCGCGATACAAAAATTACCGCCGGCAGGTGGCCGGATCGCTGAAATAGGCGCCAACGCCTATCGTGCGCAGGCGCCGCAGGTAGCAGTCGTGTTGCGCCGCCCAGCGGTAGCCGCGGTTGTCGGCGAGCAAGCCGGGCAGGTTGGTGAGGTCGATCTCGGCGATGCGCAGGTCGTGGCCGCCGGTGGCTTCGACCAGCCCTTCGACCAGTAGCAGGTCGGAAATCAGGTAGGCGGCGTGCCGGGGGTCGCTGCCCAGCTGGCGGGCCATCTCGTCGCGGCTGAGGCCGGCGTGCAGTTCGAGCGTGGCGCGCAACAGGGTGGGCGATATTTCGCCCAGGGCCGGGCGGTTGAACAGGCGGGCGACGGCCGGGGCGACACCGCGTGTTATCGGGCGGCTGATGGCCGTCATCGTCGCGCCGTGCGGCAGGTCGCGGGCGATGCCGTGCAGGCGGCTACGGAGCAGGGCGCGGGCGCGGTCCACTTCCGGCGGGGTCATCGGCTGCAAGGCGCAGGGCAGTTCCGTTGTCTGGCGCAGGGCCTGGCACAGTTCGCGGTGCCACAATTTCTGGCCGAACAGGGCGCCGAAGGAGTGGCTGGCGCCGGCAATCTGCAGGCTGCCGCCGCCGATGTCGAGGATGTGGCTGGTTGTCAGCCGGTCGCCCAGTAGCTGGCGGGCTCCTTGATAGCCGTAGGCACCTTCCTGGCGCTGCGGAATGACCAGTACGGCGACGCCGCTGGCCTGGCGGATGCCGGCGAGGTCGGCGGCCAGCTGTTTGCGGTCGACCTGGGCGGCGATGCGCCAGGCCGAGAAGCCGCCGCCCAGTCGGGCGCAGTCTTGGCCGAAGCCGCCGCTGGCCGGCAGGCTGCGCAGGGCGGCGATGGTCGGCGGCAGCGTTTCGGCCAGCCCGCGCCCGGCCGACAGCGGGCCGAGGTAGTCGATGTCGGCGCGCATGACTTCCGCCCGGCCGGCCTGGCCGGCGCGGATGCCCGAGGAGCCCATGTCGAAGGCGATACGACAGGGCTCGCCGGCCGTCGCGATGGCCGCCAGCAGGCAACCGGCCAGCCCGGCGAGCAGGGCGCGCAGACGCGACACGCCGCTCAGAGGTGCAGGTAGCCCATGACCCCGGCGACCAGCCCGAGGCCGGTGGAACCGTAGACGCCGACCAGCATCCAGCGTTTGCGGGTGAGCAGGGTGATGGCGGAGAGGGCGATGGCGATCTGGATCAGCGTGGTGGCCAGGGCCCAGCGCTCGTGGACGTGCATTTCCTTTTCGCTGTGTTGATCGGCGGCCTTGGCTTCGGCTTCGAGCTTCTCGGCCTCGGTCTTGATCTCGTCCTTTTCCTTCTTGTAGCGCTCGATGGCCTGTTTGAATTTTTCCTGCTCCTCGCCGTGGGTCAGGACGACCGACAGTTCGGCCAGATTTTGCTTGTTGCTCTTGGCCTGGTAGTAGTTCCACTGGTTGGAGGCCGACGTCTTCTCGATGGCGGCGTCGTTCTTGTAGAGCAGGGCGGCGTTCTGCGAGTGGCCGCCCAGGTAGCCGAAGATGGCGCCGACGGTCGACAGGACGGCGGTGAGCACCGCGATGCGCGACGTGAAGGTGTCGCCGCCATGCTGGGCGACGTGTTCGACTTCGTGATCGTGCGGGCCATGAACGTGAAAGCCGTGTCCGGACATTGTGTTTCCTTTTGACGAGTTAGGGCTGCAGGGTGGCGGCGAAGAGCCGCATTTTATATCCGGCCGGCGTCGGCATCTCGTTGGGCACGAAGTCGCCGGAACCTTGATCGAGGTGGCGAAATCGTGAAGTGGCCGGTAAATCCATGGATGATAAGCAATGGCTTACTTGGTTGATAAGAAACTTTGACTGTTACTTAATTAACAAGTCACTTATCTTGGCTGCCAATGCGGTAACACAAGAATGATTGGAGACACCATGCAATTCGGCCGTACGACCCTCTCGAAATTCGTCATCGAAAACACCCGCGCCAGCCACGGCGAACTCGGCGCCCTGCTCATCGACGTCGCCGCCGCCGTCAAGACGATCTCGGCGATGGTCGCCAAAGGCGCGCTGGCCGGCCATCACGGCGCGCTGGACAGCACCAATATCCAGGGCGAGGTGCAGAAGAAGCTCGATGTGCTGACCAACGAGGCCATCCTGCGCCATTGCGAGTGGGGCGGCCAGCTGGCCGGCATGGCCTCCGAGGAAATGGATGATCCGTACCCGATCCCTGCCGAATACCCGCGCGGCCGTTACCTGCTGGTTTTCGACCCGCTCGACGGTTCGTCGAACAGCGACGTCAATGTCTCGGTCGGCACCATTTTTTCGATATTTTCGCGGTCGACCCTAGGGCAAGCCGTTGATTCTATGGTCGTGGGCGATGCGCAACTTGGCGATTTCTTGCGCCAAGGCAGCGAGCAGGTGGCTGCCGGCTACGCCATCTACGGTCCATCGACGATGATGGTGCTGACCCTGGGCAACGGCACGCACGGCTTCACGCTGGACCGCGAGAGCGGCAACTTCATCCTGACCCACGCGAACATCCACGTCCCGGAAGACACCCGGGAGTTCGCCATCAACACTTCCAACGAGCGTTTCTGGGAGCCGCCGGTGCAGCGCTATGTCAGCGAATGCAAGGCCGGCAAGACGGGCGTCCGTGGCGAGGATTTCAACACCCGCTGGATCGCCTCGATGGTCGCCGAAGTGCACCGCATCCTGATCCGCGGCGGCATCTTCATGTACCCGAAGGACAGCAAGGACCCGAGCAAGCCGGGCCGTCTGCGCCTGCTCTACGAAGCCAACCCGATGGCGATGCTGATCGAGCAGGCTGGCGGCGCGGCGAGCACCGGCCGCCAGCGCATCCTCGACGTGGTGCCGGACAGCCTGCACCAGCGCCTGCCGGTCATCCTCGGCTCGAAGAACGAGGTCGAGCGGCTGGAGCGCTACCACCAGGAATACGACAGCGGCGCCGACCGCCCCTTCGTCTCGCCGCTGTTTTCGGAACGCTCGCTGTTCCGCGACTCAGCCTAGGGGAAACGCCGACTTAATCCGTTCGCCCTGAGCCCTTCGACCCTGCTCAGGACAGGCCTGTCGAAGGGCCGTGTACCAAGGGCTTCGACAGGCTCAGCCCGAACGGTTTGGAAGAGATCAGTGGTTCCATAGGGCACAGCATTCATATCCGCAGGGAGGCAACAATGTCCGTCAAACACCCCATCATCGCCATCACCGGCTCGTCCGGCGCCGGCACCAGCACGGTGATGCAGAGCTTCCAGCACATCTTCCGCCGCGAGTGCCTCGATGCCCAGATCGTCGAGGGCGATTCCTTCCATCGCTACGACCGCCTGGCCATGCGCGCCGAAATGAAGGCGCAGGAAGAGGCCGGCAATCGCAACTTCAGCCACTTCGGGCCGGAGGCCAATCTGCTTGAGGAACTGCAGGATCTGTTCATCGCCTACGGCCAGAACGGCACCGGCAAGGTCCGCAAATACCTGCACGATGCCGGCGAGGCGGAGCCTTTCGGCCAGCAGCCGGGCACCTTCACGCCGTGGCAGGAGATCACCGCGACCACCGACCTGATGTTCTACGAAGGTCTGCACGGCGCCTACGCCGATGACCAGATCGACATCGCCAAGCAGGTCGATCTCTGCGTTGGCGTCGTGCCGACCATCAACCTCGAATGGATCCAGAAGCTGCACCGCGACCAGAAGATGCGCGGCTATTCGCAGGAGGCGGTGACCGACACCATCCTGCGCCGCATGCCGGACTACGTCAGCCACCTCTGCCCGCAGTTCTCGCGCACCCACGTCAATTTCCAGCGCGTGCCCATTGTCGATACCTCGAATCCCTTCATCGCCCGCGACATCCCGAGCGCCGACGAAAGCATGGTGGTGATCCGCTTCGCCAATCCGAAGGGCATCGACTTCCAGTACCTCATCAACATCCTGCACGGCGCCATGATGACCCGCCCGAACACGCTGGTCGTCCCCGGCGGCAAGATGGGCCTGGCCATGCAGATGATATTCACGCCGATGGTCCTGCGCTTGATGGACCACAAGCGGCGCGCCTAGGGAGCCGCTGATTGATTGACCACCGTTCGGGCTGAGCCCGTCGAAGCCCCTGATTTATCGGGCTTGCCCTTCGACAGGCCTGTCCTGAGTAGGGTCGAAGGGCTCAGGGCGAACGGAAGTAATGGAGACCGAAATGGAACGAGACATGACCGAAACTACTTTCCGCCGCGAACTGGCCAACGCCGTCCGCTTCCTCGCCATCGACGCCGTCAACCAGGCCAAGTCCGGCCACCCCGGCGCCCCGATGGGCATGGCCGACATCGCCGAAGTGCTGTGGCGTGACCACCTCAAACACAATCCGGCCAACCCGCAATGGGCCGACCGCGACCGTTTCGTGCTGTCGAACGGCCACGGCTCGATGCTGCTCTACGCGCTGCTCCACCTGACGGGCTACGACCTCGGCATCGACGACCTGAAGAATTTCCGCCAGTTCGGCAGCCGCACCGCCGGCCACCCGGAGGTCGGCCACACGCCCGGCGTCGAAACGACCACCGGCCCGCTCGGCCAAGGGCTGACCAACGCCGTCGGCATGGCCCTGGCCGAAAAGCTGCTGGCCCAGCGCTACAACCGGCCGGGCTGCGCCATCGTCGATCACCGCACCTGGGTCTTCGTCGGCGACGGCTGCCTGATGGAAGGCATCAGCCACGAAGCCGGCTCGCTGGCCGGTGTCTGGGGCCTCGACAAGCTGACCTGCTTCTACGACGACAACGGGATTTCCATCGACGGCCATGTCAAAGGTTGGTTCCGCGACGACACCCCGGCCCGCTTCCGCGCCTACGGCTGGCATGTCATCGGTCCGATCGACGGCCATGATTCGGCGGCACTCAGCGCGGCCATCGCCGAGGCCACGGCGGTGACCGGTCAGCCGACGCTGATCGTCTGCCGCACCCAGATCGGTTGGGGCTCGCCGAACAAGGCCGGTTCGCACGACGTCCATGGCGCCCCGCTCGGTGCCGACGAAACGGCCGCCACCCGCGCCGCGCTCAACTGGTCGCATGGGCCATTCGACGTGCCGGACAGCCTGCGCGCCGCGTGGAATGCGCGGGCCACTGGCGCTGCTGCCGAAGCCAGCTGGCACAACAAGTTCGCTGCCTACCGCGCCAAATACCCCGAACTTGCCGGCGAGTTCGAGCGCACCCAATCCCACGGTCTACCGGAAAAATGGCCCGAAATCAGAGGCGAGCTGCTCGCCATGGCCGGCCGCAAGGAAGGCGCCATCGCCACCCGCAAGTCGTCGCAAAATTGCCTCGATTGGCTGGTCGACCGCGTGCCCGAACTGCTCGGCGGTTCGGCTGACCTGACCGGCTCCAACCTGACCGCCGGCAAGGGCAGCGTCGCCTTGCACGAGGCTGGCGAGCGGCAGGCCAACTACATTTCCTACGGCGTCCGCGAATTCGGCATGACGGCGATCATGAACGGCGTCGCGCTGCACGGCGGGCTGATCCCCTACGGCGGCACCTTTGCCGTGTTCTCCGACTACGCCCGCAACGCCATCCGGATGAGCGCGCTCATGAAGCAGCGCGTCGTCCATGTCCTGACCCACGACTCGATCGGCCTCGGCGAGGATGGCCCGACCCACCAGCCGGTCGAGCACGCCAGCAGCCTGCGCATCATTCCCGGCCTCGACCTGTGGCGGCCCTGCGACGAGCTGGAAACAGCCATCGCCTGGGCCGCAGCGCTCGAGCGCTGCGGTGACAACAGCGGACCTTCCGCCCTCTTTTTGTCGCGTCAAAACCTGCCGCAATACGGCGGCGCGGCGAGCCGGGCGGAAGGTGCCAGCCGGGGCGGCTACGTGCTCTCCGAAGCCGACGGGCCTTTACAGGCGGTGATCATCGCCACCGGCTCCGAAGTCGCCATCGCCATGCAGGCGCAGGCCATCCTGAAGGCCGGCGGGGTCGCCGTGCGCGTCGTCTCGATGCCCTGCACGCGGCGCTTTGACCAGCAGTCGTCGACGTGGAAAAAGCGCGTGCTGCCGCCGGACGTCTGCCGCGTCGCCATCGAAGCCGGGCAGACCGACTTCTGGCACAAATACGTCGGCCTCGACGGCGACGTGCTCGGCATCGACGAATTCGGCGCCTCGGCCCCGGCCCCGGTGCTCTACGACCACTACGGCCTGTCCGCCGACCACCTGGCGCAAACCGTGCTGCGCACCATCGTCAGTGCGGGAGGGAGCGATGGCGACTTCTAGTCGCGAGTCGGTAGTCGCTAGTTTTTAGCTACCGACCAATAACTATTTTCTCGGCTATCAATTAACCGTTCGCCCTGAGCCCTTCGACCCTGCTCAGGACGGGCTTGTCGAAGGGCCGTCCAGCAGGGGCTTCGACAGGTTCAGCCCGAACGGAGCCTGGGCTATTTATTGCAGATTTAATGACAACTATCAGGAGAAACCCCATGCCCATACGGGTGGCTATCAACGGCTTCGGCCGGATCGGGCGCATGGCCTTTCGCGCCATCGCCAAAGAGGCGGAGTTCGCCGACATCGAAGTGGTCGCCATCAACGACCTGCTCGAACCGGACTACCTCGCCTACCTGCTCAAGTACGACTCGGTGCACGGCAATTTCGACGGCGAGGTTTTGGTCGACGGCAACCACCTGCTGGTCGATGGCCGGCGTATCCGCCTGAGCGCCGAGCGCCATCCCGAGGCGCTGGCCTGGGGCGAGGTCAAAGCCGACGTGGTGATCGAAGCAACCGGTCATTTCCTGACCCATGAAAGCTGCCTCAAGCACGTCCATGCCGGCGCCCGCAAGGTCGTCCAGTCGGCCCCGGCCAAGGATGCGACGCCGATGTTCGTCTACGGCGTCAATCACAATACCTACGCCGGTGAGGACATCGTTTCGGCCGCTTCCTGCACGACCAACGGCCTGGCCCCGGTGGCCAAGGTGCTCAACGACAACTTCGGCATCAGGCGCGGCCTGATGAGCACCGTGCATGCCGCCACCGCCACGCAAAAGACCGTCGACGGCCCCTCCGGCAAGGATTGGCGCGGCGGGCGCGGCATTCTGGAAAACATCATCCCGTCCTCGACCGGCGCCGCCATCGCTGTCGGCAAGGTCATCCCGGCGCTGAACAAGAAGCTGACCGGCATGGCCTTCCGGGTGCCGACCTCCGACGTCTCGGTGGTCGACCTGACCGTCGAGCTCGAAAAGCCGGCGACCTACGAGGAAATCTGCGCCGCGATGCAGGCCGCTTCGAGCAAGGGGCCGCTCAAGAGCGTCCTCGGCTATACCGATGAAAAAGTGGTTTCCACCGATTTTCGCGGTTGCCCGAAGCCGTCGATTTTCGACGCCGGCGCCGGCATCGCGCTCGACCCGACCTTCGTCAAGGTCGTCGCCTGGTACGACAACGAGTACGGCTACACCTGCAACCTGCTGCGCCTCGTGCGCCACATTTCGGCAGCGCCAACAAAATGATTCTGGCGTCGTTGCGCCGCCTTGTCGTACCCATCGTACTGTCTGCGGCGGCGCGCCTAGCCAGAACCGCTGCGCTTCATTTTGTTACCGCTTCCCCCAAACATTAAGGACACGCCATGGCCCTCATTTCCCTGCGCCAACTGCTCGACCACGCGGCCGAGCACCGCTACGGTCTACCCGCCTTCAACGTCAATAACCTGGAGCAGATCCAGGCCATCATGCAGGCCGCCGAAGCCTGCGACAGCCCGGTCATCCTGCAGGCCTCGGCCGGCGCCCGCAAATACGCCGGCGAGCCCTTCCTGCGCAAGCTGGTCGAAGCCGCCATCGAGCAATACCCGGACATCCCCGTCTGCCTGCACCAGGACCACGGCACCTCGCCGGCCGTCTGCCAGCAGTCGATGCGCAGCGGTTTTTCGAGTGTCATGATGGACGGCTCGCTGGGCCCGGACGGCAAGACGCCGGCCAACTACGCCTACAACGTCCTGGTCACCCGCAAGGTGGTCGAGATGGCTCACGCCATCGGCGTCTCGGTCGAAGGCGAACTGGGCTGCCTCGGCTCGCTGGAAACCGGCGAGGCGGGCGAGGAAGACGGCATCGGCGCCGCCGGCAAGCTAGCCCACGCGCAACTGCTGACTGACCCCGAAGAGGCCGCCGACTTTGTCGACAAGACCGGCGTCGACGCCCTGGCCATCGCCATCGGCACCAGCCACGGCGCCTACAAATTCACCCGGCCGCCGACCGGCGAAATCCTCGCCATCGACCGCATCAAGGCCATCCACGCCCGCCTTCCCAACACCCATCTGGTCATGCATGGTTCGAGCAGCGTGCCGCAGGAATGGCTGGCGGTGATCCGCCAGTACGGCGGTGCGATCAAGGAAACCTACGGCGTGCCGGTCGAGGAGATCGTCGAAGGCATCCGCCACGGCGTGCGCAAGGTCAATATCGACACCGATATTCGGCTGGCCATGACCGGCGCCATGCGCAAGGCGATGGCCGAAAAGCCGGAGGAATTCGACCCGCGGGCCTTTTTGAAAGCCGCCGTCGTCGCGGCGCGCGACCTCTGCCGCCAGCGCTTCGAGGCCTTCGGCAGCGCCGGTCAAGCCAGCCGCATCAAACCCGTGTCTCTGGAAAAAATAGCTGCCGCCTACCGCTGACCAAACCGGGCACCACTCTGCTGACCCTTGCGTTTGCGGCCCCGCAGTCTGGGGCCGCTTTTTTTCGGCCGAGCTGATTTCATCGCGCCCTCCGCATCCTCTCCACCGATTTCGCCGGGCTCGGCGAAGAGGTCGGCAAGGTCACCGCATCCGGCGCCGGCGTCGCCGGCTCGGCCGTCCATGGGGCAGGAAAGGATAGTGACTCGCATCGCTACGACGCGATCATCGGCGCGTTGCAGGGCGTCGGCTTGTCGTTACGGTCAACCGGAAAAAACGGCCAAAAATGAAGTCAGCTCCGGCGCCGCCCACCTGGTCGAGGCGCATTTTTCTTTCGAACTTTGCGCCAATCCGCAGTCTAAAGAACGCCGAGATACGTCCCCCCGCCCGGTCAGCGCTGTACGCCTTCGATCATTCACGGAGACCCCCATGCCGAAATGGATCAACCTGCTGTTTCTTTCCTTCTTTACCGCCATTGCCGGCGAAGCATTTTTCTTCACCTTCATCGACCCGAAACTGCTCTACCTGTTCGGCGAGCCGGTGTACTGGAGCCCGCTGGTCGTCTACTCGCTCGGCTTCTTCATGTTCTGGGCCCTGACCGGCCTGACCGCGGCGCTGGTGGCCCTGATGCTGAAACCGGGGGACGAGGTGAACAGAGAGGGGGCGCACCTGTTTCCGCACGTAAAAAAGCCGCCCTTGTAGGCGGCTTTCACGGTCGACCGGAAATTTCGGCTTATTTCACAATCTGGTTGAGCTCGCCCTTGGCGTAACGCTCGGCCATCTTTTCCAGCGGCATGGCCTTGATCTGGCTGGCGCGACCGGCGCAGCCGAAGGCTTCGAAGCGGGCCAGGCAGATTTTCTTGGCGGCTTCGCGGGCCGGTTTGAGGTAATCACGCGGGTCGAACTTGGACGGGTTTTCGAACAGGTAGCGACGGATGGCGCCGGTCATGGCGAGGCGGATGTCGGTGTCGATATTGACCTTGCGCACACCGTGGGCGATGCCCTTGACGATTTCCTCGACTGGCACGCCGTAGGTTTCCTTCATGTCGCCGCCGAATTCGCGGATCTCGGCGAGCAGTTCCTGCGGCACGCTCGACGAGCCGTGCATGACCAGGTGGGTGTTCGGGAGGCGGGCGTGGATTTCCTTGATGCGGTCGATGGCCAGGATGTCGCCGGTCGGGCGCTTGGTGAACTTGTAGGCGCCGTGGCTGGTGCCGATGGCGATGGCCAGTGCGTCGCAGTTGGTCTCTCTGACGAAGTCGGCGGCCTGGTCGACGTCGGTGAGCAGTTGTTCGCGCGTCATGTGGCCGTCGGCGCCGTGGCCGTCTTCCTTGTCGCCCTTCATGGTTTCGAGCGAGCCGAGGACGCCGAGTTCGGCTTCAACCGAGACGCCGATGGCGTGGGCAAACTTGACCACTTCCCTGGAGACGCCGACGTTGTAGTCGTAGGAGGCGACGGTCTTGCCGTCGGCTTCAAGCGAGCCGTCCATCATCACCGAGGTGAAGCCGGAGCGGATCGCGGCCATGCAGACGGCCGGGCTCTGGCCGTGGTCCTGGTGCATGACGATGGGTAGGTGCGGGTAGGCTTCGAGGGCGGCGAGGATCTGGTGACGCAGGAAAGGCTCGCCGGCATATTTGCGGGCGCCGGCCGAGGCCTGCATGATGACGGGGGCGTCGATCTGGCTGGCGGCTTCGCAGATGGCCCAGACCTGTTCCATGTTATTGACGTTGAAGGCGGGCAGACCGTAGCCGTTTTCGGCGGCGTGGTCGAGCAGTTGGCGCATGGAGACGAGCGGCATGGTTCCTCCGGAGATGTTAGGGGCGGCACCGCTGGGGGCCACCAATGACGAAAAATTCCATTCTACTGTGAATGGCCGTGAATGCTGTATCGCGGCATCATGCCTCGGCGCTTGGGGCGTCGCTTGGCGGCGGCACGCTTTCGGCAAAACGCCAGCCATTGCGGCCGCCGGCCTTGGCGGCATAGAGGGCGAGGTCGGCGG
>NZ_JAVHPH010000246.1:0-15856 GCF_036170495.1 Azonexus sp. | reverse complement strand
ATTGCGCCCACGAGTACACCGAGATGAACCTGCGTTTCGCGCTGGCCGTCGAGCCCGAAAATGCGGCCTTGCCGGCGCGCGTGGCGAAGGTTGCAGCGCTGCGCGCGGCGGGACTGCCCAGCGTGCCGTTGACGCTCGGGGAGGAGAAGGCAACCAACCCGTTCCTGCGCTGCGCCGAGCCGGCGGTGATTGCCGCGGCCGAAAAGCAGAATCCCACGGTCAACCGGAAAAAAGCCGCAATTTTCAAAACGATACGCAGCTGGCGCAACGATTTTTAGGGCGTCGCCTTATGGTTTTGTCTGGCGGACGCGATTGCTGACTTTTTCCAGCGTATCGAGCACGCGGGCGGCGTTGAAGGGCTTGATGATGAAGCCGCTGGCGCCGTTCATGATCGATTCCTGAACGGTTTCCGCATCGGAATTGCTGGTCACCATGACGACTTCGGTGGCCGGATTGGCTACCTTGATTGCGCACAGCGCTTCGATGCCGCTCTTCTCCGGCATCATGACGTCCATGCAGACGATGTCCGGCTTCAGGCGCTCGACGACATCAATGGCCGTCTGCCCGTTGCGGGCCTCGCCGACCACGTCGTATTCCTCACCGCGCAGAATGCTGCGCATCATGTCGTTGTCGTCAGCGATGACGATGGAGATGCGTCGTCTGGCCACTAGGTTTCGTCGGCCCGGCAGATGCGATCCCGGCCGTCGTGCTTGGCGTGAATCAGCGCCCTGCTGGCGGCCTGGATCAGGTCGTCCGGCGGGTTGTCGAAACCGGGCGCGGCCGAGGCGAGGCCGATGCTCAAGGTGACTATCCCGCCAGGCGAGGAAGCGTGATGAATATTGAGTTGGTGAACGGCCTGCCGGATTTTTTCAGCCACCATGAGGGCGCCGCTGATCGTCGTTTCGGGCAGGACGACCGCGAATTCTTCGCCGCCATAGCGCGCCACGATGTCGGATGGACGTTCAGTGTGCTGGCCAATCGCCTTGGCGATCTTGCGCAGACACTCGTCGCCGGCCTGATTGCCGTAGGTGTCGTTGTATAACTTGAAGTAGTCGATATCGCACATCATCATGGCGATGCTGTTCGAGTGACGGCGAGCCCGGCGCCATTCGATTGAAATCGTCTCATCGAAAAAACGCCGGTTGGCGACACCGGTCAACGCGTCGATGGAGGAAATGCGCACCAGTTCCTGGTTGGCGGCGTCGAGTTTGCGCGTCAGCGCAATGAGCGATGAGCGCATCAGGACAATGTGCTGCATGGCGCGGATTTTTGCACCGAGCACGACCTCGCTGACCGGCTTGAGCAGATAATCGTCCCCGCCGGCCGCGATACCGTTTTCGACGCTGGTTTCATCGCTCCCGGCCGCCAGGAAAATGATTGGCGTCCACTCGCCCGGGCCTTCCATGGCACGAATGCGCTGGGCGACCCGGAAACCATCCATGTCGGGCAGAACGACATCGAGAAAAACCAGGTCGGGGCGGGTTCTGGCGTATTTCTCCAGGGCCTCTTCGCCGCTTCCGGCGGACAGCGTCGTTGCACCGAATTTACCGACATGCTGGATTGGCAGGTGGAGGTTGGCGCGGCTGTCTTCGACGACAAGAATTTTCATGGTGGTTGCCGAGTCTCGGTCAACGCAGTCTAGCGGCAATATTGGTTGAAGAAAACCAGGGCGGCAATTGAAATGGCGATGGCGGCAACAGCCCAGCCGATTCCCCAGTACAGCGCCCGGCTGGCTTGATAGTGGGCCGCGCATTGCTTGAATTCGAAATAGCGCTGAAATTCGCCAAGGGTCAGCAGCGCGGCCAGCATGAAGAAAATCAAGCCGCAGAACATAAAAATAATGATGCCGTTGGTCAGCTCACGGCAGGCACCGGCCGTCCGGTGGAGAAAGAGCAGGATGCCGTCGGTACGGAAAGCAAAGCTGCCGATAAAAAAGGCCAGTCCGGCAAAAAGGCTGATCAATCCTATGACCAGCCAAGTCTGCCAACGCTTCAGTTGGTCGACGAACCTGGATATTTCTTCGGTGAACCATTTCATGTGTTTTTGCTGATATTTCTAATGTGGCGGTGTGCTAAATTTGGCGGATATAAAACAAGAAGGGCAGATTATCATGGCCGAGTCGACTGCAAGCAATCCTGCAACAATGTCACGCCTGACCGGGGCGCTGAAATCACCGCGCAGCAAGCGAATTGGGAAATGGCTGGCGGCCATTTTTGTGGTTTTCGGGGTGCTCGGTTTTTTCGCTGCGCCGCCACTGCTCAAATCCATTTTGCAGAAACAGCTCTCGACGCAGTTGCATCGCGAAGTCAGCATCGAAAATATCGACATTAACCCGTACGGCTTGTCGGCGAAGATCAGCGGTTTTTCGATCAAGGCCGAGGGCAGCAAGGAAGTGGCCGGTTTCGACGAGCTTTTCGTCAATCTTTCGTCGGCTTCCATTTTCAAGTTGGCTGTCGTCGTTGATGAAATTCGCCTGCAAGGGCTGCGCGTTGCGGTGTCCCGCCTGGCCGATGGGCGTTACGACATTTCCGATCTGCTCGACGAATGGCTGAAACCGAAGGACGAGCCGGAGTCGGGCACGCCGCGCTTTTCGCTCAACAATATTCAGTTGATCAACGGCAAAATCGTTTTCGACGACCAGCCCAAGGGCAAGGTGCATACGATCAGCGATATCAATCTGGCGCTGCCCTTCGTGTCCAGCCTGCCGTATCAGGTCGAAATCCTTGTTCAGCCGTCATTTTCGGCCAATATCAATGGTTCGCCGCTGGCCCTGACCGGCGACAGCAAGCCCTTCTCGGAAACGCGCGAAAGCGAGTTGAGCCTCGATCTGGATCGTTTCGATCTGGCCGGCCTGCAGCCCTACCTGCCAGATACGCTGCCGTTCCGGCTCACCTCGGGAAGCCTCGATAGCGAACTGAAGGCGATGTTTAAGGAGGTTTCCGACAAGGTCTATTCCGTCTCGGTAGTCGGTGCTGCCCATGTTTCCGGAATGGTGCTGACGGAGAGCGAAGGCCAGCCGCTGCTTGGCTGGAAGCGTCTTGACGTCGAACTCGACAATGCCGACCCGATTAACAGCAAGGTCGCCGTCAAGCGGGTCGGACTCGATGGCCTGGATGTCGCTCTGGCGGTCAACAAGCAGGGTGAGCTCAATGTCATGCGGGTTGCCGACAAGCTGACCAAGTCGGCCAAGCCTGCCGCAGCAACGCCGGAGCCCAAGCCGGCACCGGCCAAGCCGTTTGAATGGTCGGTCGGCGAGTTCGCGCTGACCAACGGCCTGATCCGCTGGCAGGACGAATCGAATCTGACGCCGGTGGCCGGCGAAGTGCGCAATCTGCTGGTCAGCGTGGGCAAGGTCGACAGCAAGCTGGTCGAGCCGATTGAAATTGGCGAGGTGAGCTATCAGATCGACCTCGGCGAGCGTTTCCGCGTCGAGAAAATGGCCATCAAGGGTGTCAAGGTCGATCTGCCGGCCCACCGCGTCGATATCGCCGAAGTGACCAATAACGGAACTCGCGCCCGCATGCTGCGCAACAAGGCCGGCAAGATCGAGTGGGTCAGTTCGCCGGTGCTCAAGATTGTCCGGGCGACCAATGCCGAGAAGGACACCAAGGCCAAGGCGGTGGCCGAGGCAACCGGAACGCAGGAGTGGATCGGCAAGGTGGGCAAGCTGTCCATCGAAGACCTTGGTTTTCGCTTCGAGGATCGCTCACTGCAGCACGTCGCCGTGCAGGAAATCGAGGGGTTCAATCTGCTCGGCCAGGAGCTGACCAATGAGCCGAACAAGAAGGGCTCGATTACGCTGCAGGGCAAGATCAACAAGAAGGGCAGCCTCAACGTCGGCGGCAGCCTGCAGATCTATCCGCTGGATGTCGCCGTCAAGGTCGACACCGTGGCCATCCCGCTGCTGCCGCTGGAGCCGTACTTCGGTCAGTTCCTGAACATTTCGCTGACGCGCGGCCAGGTGTCGAACAAGGGTGAGATCACGGCCAAGCTCGATACGGCTGGGTTGAAGGCTGGCTACAAGGGCTCCTTCACGCTCGGCGACTTTGTTGCGGTCGACAAGCAAAACAGTGCCGATTTCCTCAAATGGAAGTCGCTGTACTTCGGCGGTATTGATTTCCGGCTCGAGCCGATGGCGATCAACATCGGCGAAATTGCCCTGACCGACTATTTCTCGCGGCTGATTCTCAACAAGGAAGGCCAGCTCAACGTCGCCGAGATCGTCAAGAAGCCAGCCGGCGAGGCGGCTAAAAAGGAAGAGCCGAAGCCTGAAACCAAGGTGGCGGCCAAGGATGGACCGCCGGTCAATCCGCTTCCGATCAAGATTGGCAAAATCACCCTGCAGAACGGCACGGTTAATTTCTCTGACCTTTTCGTCAAGCCGAACTACACGGTCAACCTGACCAAGCTGGGCGGACGGGTGACCAATCTGTCGTCGGCCGCCGATACCGTGGCCGACATGGAGCTGCGCGGTCGCTACGCCAATTCGGCTCCGGTGCAGATCCTGGGCAAACTCAATCCGCTGGCGGCCAAGTCCTACCTCGACATCAAGGCGGACATCACCGGCGTTGATCTGGTCGGCTTCTCTCCCTATTCCGGCAAGTACGCCGGCTACGCGATCGAGAAGGGCAAGCTGTCGCTCAACGTCGCCTACAAGCTGGAGAACAACCAACTGGCGGCCGAGAACCGGCTGTTCATCGACCAGTTTACCTTTGGCGAAAAGATCGAGAGCCCGGATGCAACGAAGCTGCCGGTCAATCTGGCGATTGCGCTGCTCAAGAACAACCGGGGCGAAATCGATCTCAACCTGCCGATTTCCGGTTCGCTGGACGATCCGCAGTTCTCGATTGGCGGGCTGATTATCAAGGTCATCGTCAATTTGTTCGTCAAGGCCGTGACCTCGCCATTTGCCCTGATCGGCTCAATGTTCGGCGGTGGCGACGAGTTGTCGAATATTGAATTCGCGGCGGGGCGTGCCACGCTCAACGACGCTGCCGGCAAGAAGCTCGAAGTACTGGCCAAGGCGCTCAACGAACGCAATGCGCTGAAGCTGGAAATCACTGGCCGGGCCGATCCGGAAGCCGACCGCGAGGGGGCCAAGCGGGCCGCCCTGGAACGCGCCATGCAGGCGGAAAAGCTCAAGGATCTCAAGAAGGCGGGCGAAGGCAAGTCGCTCGAAGAGATCGAGATTGCGCCAGCGGAAAGCAAAACCTACCTGACCCGCGCCTACAAGGAAGCCAAGTTCCCGAAACCGCGCAACATGATTGGTCTGCAGAAAGATTTGCCGGTCGAGGAAATGGAAAAGCTGATGCTGACCAACCTGCCGGTCAGCGACGACGACGTGAAGGCGCTGGCGGCGCGCCGGGCGGAAACGGTTCAGGGCTGGCTGGTCGACCAGGGCAAGGTGCCGCCGGAGCGGGTTTTCCTGTTGCCGCCCAAGGTCGAGGCCGATGACAAAGGCACGGCCAGCCGGGTCGATTTCTCACTGAAATGAGCCGTTGATGAGTCAAACGATGGGGCTGGCGCTGATCGTCGGCGTCGTGGTCGTCATTCTGTTGCAGGTGGTGCTCTTGCTGCGCGGCAACCGGCCGCACGATAACGACCGCTTCCGGATGCTGCAGGAAGCTCAGGAAAAGGGCCTGATGCGCCTTGAGCGCGAATTGCGCGAGGAGCTGGCACGTGGCCGACGCGAGGTGGCCGAAGAGGCTTTTCGTGATCGCGAGGAAAGGGCGCAGTCGTCCACCTTGCTGGGTCAGGCGCTGACCGCGCAGGTTGGGCAGTTTGGTGCCGCACAGGCCGAGCGACTGGAGGCTTTCGCGCGCGAGCTGAACCGCTTTTCGCTGGGCCTCGACGAGCGTTTCGAGCGTTTGAAAATAGCCGTCGAATCCCGGTTGACCGCAATACAGGCCGACAACGCCAACAAGCTCGAAGAAATGCGGCGGACGGTCGATGAAAAGCTGCATGCAACGCTTGAGCAACGTCTCGGCGAGTCGTTCAAACTGGTTAGCGACCGGCTCGAACAAGTACATCGCGGCCTCGGCGAAATGCAGATGCTGGCGGCCGGCGTCGGCGACCTCAAACGGGTGCTGACCAACGTGAAAACGCGCGGCACCTGGGGCGAGGTGCAACTTTCGGCCCTGCTCGAGCAGTTGCTGACCGCCGAGCAGTTCGCCAGCAATGTGGCGACCAGGCCGGGCAGCAACGAACGTGTCGATTTCGCCATTCGCCTGCCGGGCAAGGATGACGGCGCGGTCGTCTGGCTGCCGATCGATGCCAAGTACCCGATCGAGGATTACCAGCGCCTGCTCGACGCGCAGGATCGCGGCGATCCGGCCGGGGTCGAGGAGGCGTCGCGGGCTATCGAAACCCGCCTGAAGAACGAAGCGAAAAGCATTCACGAGAAATACGTGGCACCGCCGCACACCACCGATTTTGCCTTGCTCTATCTGCCGCTCGAAGGGCTTTATGCCGAGGCATTGCGTCGCCCGGGCCTGGCCGAAACCCTGCAGCGTGACTGGCGGGTTAGCCTGACCGGGCCGACGACGCTGGCGGCGATGCTCAACAGCCTGCAGATGGGTTTCCGTACCCTGGCCATCGAGCAGCGTTCGGCCGAGGTGTGGGCTGTACTCGGTGCCGTGAAAACCGAGTTCAGCAAGTTTGGCGAGGCGCTGGCCCATACTCGGAAGAAGCTGGACGAGGCGAGCAACAGTATCAGCAAGGCGGAAACGCGGACGCGGCAACTGACGCGCCGCTTGAAGGAAGTCGAGGCGCTGCCGGTGGCAGAGGCCGAACAATTGATCGGCGTGGCGGATTTCGATGGTGAAGACGAGTGAACTGGAAGCCGCCTACAAGGCGACGACTTATCGGGTGTACCTGCCGGGCGGCACCTGCCAACTGCGCATCGGTCAGCCTTGCGAAACCCTGCGTTGCTGGCTGGAAGCGGCAGGGTGCGCCGAGTTTGCATTGATCACGGCGCACAATCCCGGCGGCGAGCAGGCCGATGCGGCAATCAACGCCGAGCGTCAGTCGCAACTGGAGTGCGAATTGCTGGAAGGCAACTACGAACCCTATGCGGCGCAGCATGAAGCCGATGCCGAGGGCTGGCCGAGCGAGGAAAGCTGTTTCGTTCCGGATATTTCGCCGGAAGATGCCTGCGCCCTGGCCGCCGAGTATGGGCAGAATGCCGTGGTATGCGGCGGCGCCGATGCCGTTCCCCACCTCGTCTGGATAGAAGATAGCGAAAAATGAGCAAAAAAATCGGCCGTTTCGAGGTCCGTGGCGAGTTGGGGCGGGGCGCCCAAAGCGTGGTCCATCTTGGTTTCGATCCCCAATTGCAGCGCGAAATCGCCATCAAGACCCTGCATTTCGCCACGCCTGATCCGGAGCACAAGGGCGTGCTGCTCAACGAGGCGCGCGCGGTCAGCCGGATGCGCCATCCGGGCATCGTGCCGATATTCGAAGCGGGCGAGCAGGACGGCGATCTTTATCTCGTCTTCGAATACGTGCCGGGCAAGAGTCTGGGCGAGTTCCTGCAGCAAAGCGGCGCCTTGCCGCCGGTCAAGGCCATTTCGATCCTCCGCCCGATCCTCGATGCTGTCGCCTACGCGCACGGACAGGGGGTCATCCACCGCGACCTGAAGCCGTCGAACATTCTGCTCGACGACAACGGCACGCCGCGCGTCATGGATTTCGGCATCGCGGCACGGGTTGATGCGTCGAGCGATCCGGCCGACTGGATGACCGGGACGCCGGCCTACATGGCACCCGAATACATTCTGCACCGCGAGATCAGCCCGCGCTCGGACGTTTTTGCCGCCGGCCTGATTTTTTTTGAAATGCTCACCGGGCGCCGGGCCGCGGCCGGCGACAGCGTTGGCGCGATTATGCAGCGCCTGGCGCGGGAGGACATCAAGCTGCCGGCAGATGCTACGGTCGACGAGCCATTGAGTGCCATTTTGCACAAGGCCCTGGCGCGCGACCCGGCGCTGCGTTTTCAGACGGCTGCCCAGTTCGGCGAGGCGCTGGACAACTATCTCGACCCCGAAGACGAGGTTCCGGCTGGGGCCGGCGGCCGCCAGGCAACACTCGAGTTCCTGCTCCGCCGGATGCGCCACAAGAGCGATTTCCCGGCGCTCTCCGAGTCAGTCAGCGCCATCAACCGGATCGCCAACAGCGAGACCGAAAGTATCGACAAGCTGTCGAACACCATCCTCAAGGATTTCGCGCTGACCAACAAGTTGCTGCGCCTGGTCAATTCGGCCTATTTCCGCCAGGCCGGTGGCGGCAGCATTAGCACCGTGTCGCGGGCGGTCGTCGTGCTCGGCTTCGAGGCCGTGCGCAATATCGCCATTACCGTCCTGCTCTTCGATCATCTGCAAAACAAGGCCAACGCCACCCAGCTCAAGGAGGATTTCCTGCGCGCCAACATGGCTGGTGTATTGGCCAAGGATATTGGCGCGACGGCGCGTATGCGCGACCTGGAACAGTCGTTTATCTGCTCGCTGTTTCACAGCCTGGGTCGATTGCTGTCGCAATATTATTTTCCGGAAGACGCCGAAGAAATTCGCCGCGTCATCGGGCAAAAGGATTGCAGCGAGGACATCGCAGCCAAACAGGTACTCGGCATTTCCTTTGAGGAAATTGGGATAGCCATCGCCAAAGTCTGGGGTTTTCCGCCCTTGATCGTCACCTCAATGCGGCGTTTGCCTGCCGGTAAAGTCAGCAAGGCGGTCGATCAGGAAGATCGCCTGCGCACGCTAGCCGGTTTTTCGAACGAATTATGTGACGTCATCGCGCTGGCTTCACCGGAACTGCGCGATCGTGAACTGAAGAAAACCATGGCGCGTTTTGCCGATGCTGTCACGTTGGGCCAGAACGAGGTGATGCAGACCATTCAGCGTGCCGTCGAGGAGGTCGCCGATTTTGCCCGCATCATTCACCTCAATCTCCAGCAAACGACGTTCGGCAAGCAGATGCGCCTGTTCGCCAAAGCCGGCGCCGATGACAAGGCCGCTGCCGCCGATCTGGATGGCAGCGACTTTGCCGATGGCACCGTCATTCACGAAGGCGATCCGCTCGTCGGCCTTGAAGGCGGGCCGGGGGCGTCGGCCGTCGATGCACAGTCGGTGCTGACGGCCGGTATTCAGGACATCAGCAACACGCTGATCGATGGTTTTCAGCTTAACGACATCCTGCGCATCATCCTCGAAACGATGTACCGGGCGATGGGCTTCAAGCGCGTCGTGCTCTGTATCCGCGATGCCAAGGCCGGCGTCATGCAGGGGCGCTTCGGCTTTGGGGCGGATGCCAACGAGGTGGCGAAGGCTTTCCGCTTCCCGTTAAGTTTTACGCCGGATATTTTCCATGCCGCAACGTCGAAAGGCGTCGACCTGCTGATCAGCGACATCAATGACCCGAAGATCGCTTCCCGCATTCCCGAGTGGTACCGCAAGGCCGTACCGGGCAATTCCTTTGTCCTGTTCCCGCTCAATATCAAGGGTAATTCGGTGGCGCTCATCTACGCCGACCGCGACGAGCCGGGGGGCATTTCGATTCCGGAAAAGGAATTGCAGTTGCTGCGGACGCTGAGGAATCAGGCGATTCTGGCCATCAAACAGGGGTCGTGAATTCGCGTTTTTTTCCGCGCTTGAGGCGCGGCGTACTTTCTTTTGCTTCGCCAAAAGAAAGTACGCCCGCCCGCAAGGCGGAACCCCAAGCCAATTACCTGAACACCAATCCACCAAAAAAGAAGGCCGCCCTGATTGGCGGCCTCATGATGCATTCTGCCTAGGCAGACACGCTTACCAGAGCTGCCACCAAGCCGTCTTGCTCTTCAGTCCATCCTTGTAAAAACTGCTGTTCGGGAAATTTTTCTTCATCACGCGATCAGCGTCATCGCGCAGGTCGTTCATGCCCATCTTGTCATAAGCGGTGACCATGATGAACATCGCTTCTTCGATGGCCGGGGCCTGCGGATAGGTCTTGATCGCGTACTGGCTACGGTTGGCCGCGGCAATGTAGGCACCACGCTTGAGATAGTAGCGCGCGACGTGGACTTCCAGCGAGGCCATCGCGTTGATCAGATAGTTCATGCGCAGCGTGGCGTCCGGCGTGTACTTGCTGTTCGGGAAGCGATTGGCCA
The DNA here is from genome assembly GCF_036170495.1 of Azonexus sp. Lineage (GTDB taxonomy): Bacteria > Pseudomonadota > Gammaproteobacteria > Burkholderiales > Rhodocyclaceae > Azonexus. The sequence goes on along the minus strand of NZ_JAVHPH010000246.1, from coordinate 5,715 downwards.
GTTCCTTGAAGGCATCGAAGGCTTCGTGTGCCGCCTTGGGGTCGCGCTCGGTCGGGTCCTGGGTGCTGATCAAGGCGGTCAGGCCGAGGTCTTCGTTGAAGTTGACCAGACCTTTCAGGTAGTAAACATAATCGACGGCCGGGTGACTCGGATGCAGCTTGATGAAGCGGTCGCAGGCGGCCAGGGCCGAACCGGGTTCGTTGGCTTTCCAATATACGTAGCCGAGCTCTAGCTGGGCCTGCTGGGCATAGCGGCCGTAGGGGAAGCGGGCTTCCAGCTTCTCGAGCATTTTTGTTGCTTTGTCCCAGTTGCCGTCGACCTGCGCATCCTTGGCTTCGCCATAGAGCTTGCCAGCTGACCAGCCGGCGGTTTCGTCGATTTGGTCGGGCATCAAGCCGCAACCTGCGATAAATGCGGCAACGAAAACAGCCACGGCCACGCGGAAGAGAGCGGGGAATGACTGGAATGCAGGTAAACTTCGCACCATGAATGATGATCCTGTTGAAAACTCCGGCGATTATAGCCGAACTGAACCGCTCCACCTGACCGTTCCTGACGCGAGTTACGGTCGCCGTCTTGATCAGGTACTGGCCGAGCTGCTGCCCCAGCATTCCCGCAACCGACTGCAGGCTTGGGTGCGCGACGCCTGCGTGCTGGTCGATGGCAAGGCCGAGACTGAACCCAAGCGCAAGATGATGGGTGGCGAAAAGCTGCTGGTCAGCGAGCCGACCGATATCCGCAACCAACCTGAACTGCCTGAAGACATTCCGCTCGATGTCGTCTTCGAGGACGAAACCCTGCTCGTCATCAACAAGCCGGCCGGGTTGGTCGTCCACCCGGGCAGCGGCAACTGGAGCGGAACGCTGATGAACGCGCTGCTCCATCACGTGCCGGGGATCGAAGTGGTGCCGCGCGCCGGTATCGTGCATCGTCTGGACAAGGACACCAGCGGCCTGCTCGTCGTCGCCAAGACGCTGGAAGCGCAGACCGATCTGGTTCGCCAGCTGCAGGCGCGAACGGTGCGGCGCATCTACCTGGCCCTGGCGGCCGGCGCGATGAAGCACGAAGGGACGGTCAACGAGCCGATCGGCCGGCATCCGTCGCAGCGCATCAAGATGGCCATCGTGCCGGAAAACCGGGGCGGCAAGCCGGCAATTACCAATATCCGTATCCTCGAACTCTTCCCCTACACGACCTTTGTCGAGTGTTCGCTGGAAACGGGGCGGACGCACCAGATTCGGGTGCACATGGCGGCCATCCACCACCCGCTGGTCGGCGATCAGGTTTATGGCAAGCACAACCCGAAGCTGCCCGAGTTTCCGCGGCAAGCCCTGCACGCAACGCGCCTCGGCCTCGTCCATCCGCTGACCGGCCTGAAAATGCAGTGGGAAGTACCGATGCCGGAGGACATGCGTGATCTTCTCGATTCCCTGCGCTATGGCTAATCTGCTGATTCCGGATTGGCCGGCGCCAGCCCGGGTCCGCAGCTTGCAGACGTTGCGCGGTGCCGGTTGCAGTCCGGCGCCGTGGGACAGTTTCAACCTCGGCGATCACGTCGGTGACGATCCGGCCCATGTCGCCGCCAATCGGGCCGCCCTGCGCGATCATTTGCCGGCTGAACCGGCGTGGCTCAAGCAGGTGCACGGCATTGCCACGGTCAACCCGAAAAAAAGCCCAAAAATGAAAGAGGCCGATGCCGCCTTCACGCGGGATTCCGGCGTCGTTTGCGCCGTGATGACGGCCGATTGCCTGCCTGTTCTTTTTTGCAACCGGGCCGGGACGGTGGTTGCTGCCGCCCATGCCGGCTGGCGCGGGCTGGCGGCCGGGGTGCTCGAAGCGACGATCCGGGACATGGCTGGGCCGAGCAGCGAATTGCTCGCCTGGCTGGGGCCGGCGATCGGCCCTTCGGCCTTCGAAGTCGGTGATGAGGTTCGCGCCGAATTTGTCGCCCACGATGCACTGGCGGCTCAAGCCTTTGTCGCCCATGGGTCGGGAAAATGGCTGGCTGACATTTATCTGCTGGCTCGCCAGCGGCTGAATGCGGCTGGCGTTGGTTCAATCAGCGGTGGCGACCGTTGCACCTTCGGCGAAGCAGCCGATTTTTTTTCCTACCGCCGCGACGGCCTGACCGGCCGCATGGCGACGCTGATCTGGCTGGCCCCCGAATCGTTCTGATCAGCGGGCCGCAAAGCGGATTCCGGATTCCCCGGTCGGCCGGCGTATAATCTGCGCCTTTCCCAAGCTGTATACCCCCGTGAGCACTCTTTCCTGGATCATTGCCGTGGCGCTGGCTGGTGGCGCCTTGAGCGTATTGGCGGCCGCTGCCGTGAGTCTCGCGCTTGGTGCGCACCGCATCAGCATGCTGATTTCCTACGCTATCGGCGCCCTGCTCGGCGCGGCTTTTCTGGAAATCCTGCCGCACGCGCTCGAACACGGTGACGTGCATCGGACGACAGCGACCGTCCTGTTCGGCATCATGGCGTTTTTCGTGCTCGAAAAACTGGTTCTCTGGCGCCATTGTCATCACGATCACTGTGAGGCCCACGACGCTCACGCGCCGGCTCACGACCATGGACGATCCGGCCTGCTCATCCTGGTCGGTGACACCTTCCATAATTTTGTCGATGGCATTCTGATCGCCGCTGCCTTTTTGCAAAGTACCGAGCTGGGCATCGTCACCGCGATGGCCATCATCGCCCATGAAATTCCGCAGGAGGTCGGTGACTACCTGATCCTGCTCCATTCCGGTTACAGCAAGCTACGGGCGCTAGCCTTCAATCTATTGTCCAGCCTGGCCACGATGGTGGGTGCCATGCTGGCTTATTTTGCCCTGGCCGAGCTGACTGAGTGGATTCCATTGCTCCTCGCGCTCGGTGCGGCGAGCATGATCTACGTTGCGGTGGCCGACCTGATTCCCGGTCTGCACAAGCGTTCCGAACTGAAGGAATCGATCCTGCAGGTGCTATTGATCGGCCTCGGGATTGCCTCGATCGCCATCGTCCAGGCGCTGGTTGGCGAGTGATTCGCGATGTGCCCGGCGCTGCCGCCGGGCCTTGCTGCCGCCCAGCCAGAGCAGCAGCGAGCAGGGCATCAGCCCGTAAAACAGGAATGAAATGATGCCGGCGACGATGCTGGGTTCGTTGACGGCAATTAGCAATGTTACGTAAAGCCAGCCGATTGCAACAATGTACATATTAGGTGCCTCGCAGGGCCCCTAATTATGCATGCAAATTCATTGACAGCGCTGAATCGGGTATGCAGAATCCAAAGGCTCAAACCCCGACAACAACAGAGACGAGTCTTCCCATGGCGCAGGGATCGAACAATAACGACGCATTTGCGGGTTCTGCCGCGCAGTTCATGCAAAACGGGCAGAGCATGATGCAGCAATTCATGGACTATCTTGGCAAAGCTGGTGCGCCGGCTGGCCCCCTGCCTTCGCTGGCGGTCGATCCGCAGGCGCTGACGGCGCTGCAAAAGCAGTTCATGGATCAGCAGATGTCGCTCTGGCAGTCGGTCCTCAACAAGCAGCAGGGGCAGGAGCCAGCCTTCAAGGTAGCGCCCGAGCCGGGCGACCGTCGTTTTTCGGCGCCCGAGTGGAAAGAAAGCCCAATCTACGACTACCTGCACCAGGCCTACCTGCTCAACACGCAGTATTTGAAGCAAATGGTCGAGGTGATTCCGGCCGAGGATGCGAAATCCAAGGAGCGCATGCGCTTCCTGGCGCGCCAGATGGCCGACGCCATGGCGCCATCCAATTTTGCCGCGACCAACCCCGAGTTCATCAAGCTGGCCCTGGAAACCAAGGGTCAGAGCATTACCGACGGTATCAACAATCTGCTAAAGGATTTCGAGAAGGGGCGTATCTCGATGACCGACGAGTCGGTGTTCGAGGTCGGCCAGAATATCGCGACGACCGAAGGCGCCGTCGTCTACGAAAACGAGTTGATGCAGTTGATCCAGTACGCGCCGCTGACGCCCAAGGTCGGGACGCGCCCGCTCGTTGTTGTGCCGCCGTGTATCAACAAGTTTTACATCATGGACCTGCAGCCCGACAACTCGCTGATCCGCTTCATGGTCGAGCAGGGCAACACGGTGTTTCTGGTTTCCTGGCGCAATCCCAAGGAAGGGCAGGGCCATCTCGGCTGGGACGATTATCTTGAGCAAGGGCCGATCGCGGCGCTGCAGGTTGCCCGGGAAATAACCAAGGTCAAGCAGGTCAATGCCCTCGGCTTCTGTGTCGGTGGGACTATTTTGACTTCGGCGCTGGCCGTCCTCAAGGCCCGTGGCGAAGATCCCGCCGCCTCGCTGACGCTGTTGACGACGCTGCTTGATTTCTCCGATACCGGCGAAATCGGTCTGTTTATCGACGAAAAGGGTGTTGCGGCTCGTGAAAGCACAATCGGCAAGGGCGGTCTGCTACCGGCACGTGATCTTGCCAACACCTTTTCCTTCCTGCGTGCCAATGACCTCGTCTGGAATTACGTCACCGGCAACTATCTGAAGGGCGAGAAGCCGAAGGCTTTCGACCTGCTTTACTGGAATTCCGATTCGACCAACCTGCCGGGTCCGTTCGCCTGCTGGTACATGCGCAACATGTATCTTGAAAACAACCTGCGCGTGCCAGGCAAGCTCGCTATGTCCGGAACCAAGGTCGATCTCGGCCAGCTTGAGATGCCGGTCTATTTGCTGGCGACGCGTGAAGATCACATCGTGCCGTGGCACTCGGCCTATCAGAGCACCCGCATTCTTGGTGGCAAGGTACGTTTCGTGCTCGGCGCATCCGGCCATATTGCTGGCGTGATCAACCCGGTCAGCAAGAACAAACGTAGTTATTGGGTGAACGAAGATCTCAAAAACGATGCAGAAAACTGGTTGACCGTGGCAGAAGAGAAGAAGGGAAGCTGGTGGGCCGACTGGGCAGGCTGGCTGAAGCCGTTGTCCGGAGAACAGCGGGCACCGCGCAAACCGGGAAATGCCAAATACAAGCCGATTGAACCGGCGCCCGGCAGATACGTCAAGGAACGCGCGGTATAAAAACTTCTCGAGAGGCTATAACAATGTCGCGAGTTGCACTGGTTACGGGAGGCATGGGTGGTCTCGGCGAGGCCGTCTGTATCAAGCTGGTTGCCCTGGGTTTCAAGGTCGTCACGACCTATTCGCCGGGCAATGCCAAGGTTCAGGACTGGCTCAAGGGAATGAACAACATGGGTTACGGTTTCAAGGCCTACCCGTGCGATGTGACCAATTTCGAGTCGGCTCGCGAATGTGTCGAAACCGTGAGTCGGGAGGTCGGCCCGGTCGATGTGCTGGTCAACAATGCCGGCATCACCCGCGACATGACTTTCAAGAAGATGACCAAAAGCGACTGGGATGCCGTCATTCATACCAACCTCGATTCCGTTTTCAACATGACCAAGCAGGTCATGGACGGCATGATTGAGCGCAAGTGGGGGCGTGTCATCAACGTCTCATCGGTCAATGGCCAGAAGGGCGCTTTCGGGCAGACCAACTATTCGGCGGCCAAGGCCGGCATGCACGGCTTCACCAAGGCCCTGGCCCTGGAAGTCGCCAAGCAGGGGGTGACGGTCAATACGATTTCTCCGGGCTACATCGGCACCAAAATGGTGACGGCGATCCCGCAGGAAATTCTCGATTCTAAAATTCTGCCGCAGATCCCGGTCAATCGACTGGGCAAACCGGAAGAAATCGCCG
>NZ_JAVHPH010000245.1:4001-15884 GCF_036170495.1 Azonexus sp. | reverse complement strand
ACCCGCGCCGGCTACGCACCGATCCTGCCGGAAGGTTTCGACAGCCTGTGCTGCGGCCAGATGCTGGCGAGCAAGGGCATGGCCGAGGAAGCAGACGGCATGTCCAGCACGCTGGAAACGGCGCTCATGAAGGCCTCGCAGAACGGCAAGTACCCGGTAATCATGGACGCCAGCACCTGCACCGTGCGCATGCAGAAGCATCTGGCTGGCCGCCTGAAACTTTACGACTTCCACGAATTCGCCGTCGACGCCCTGCTGCCGCGCCTGATGCTGAGCAAGCAGCCCGGCCCGGTTGCCCTGCACGTCAACTGCAGCGTGCGCAAGACCGGCTCCGACGCCAAGCTAAAAACCCTGCTCGTCGCCTGCGTCGAGCAGATCATCGAGCCAGCCGGCGTGACCTGCTGCGGCTTTGCCGGCGACCGCGGCTTCGTCGTCCCCGAGCTCAACCGCCACGCCCTGCGCCACATTCACAAGGATCTGCCGGCCAACTGCGCCTGCGGCGTCTCCACCAACCGCACCTGCGAAATCGGCCTGACCGCCGAAACCGGCATCAACTACCAGTCGATCGCCTATTTGCTCGAAAAATGCAGTCGACCGCAGCAAACCTGTTGAGGATTTCCCTAACAGCGCAAACCCCGGCGAATTGCTAAGTTACGCCCGATCAAACAATTTCAAGGAGAACACCCATGTACAAAAAGATCCTCGTCGCCATTGATGACAGCACCACCTCCCAAGGCGCCCTGGCCGAAGCGCTGCACCTCGCCAGGACGAGCAAGGCCAAGCTTTATATCACCCACGTTGCCGACGAAACCGTCCTCAACCTCCATGGCCACGCCATGACCAGTGCCGTCAATCTCGACGGCGCCGTCGCCGGCCTGATCAAAAGCGGCCACACGCTGCTCGACAAGGCCATCGAATCGGCCACCGGCATCGATGCCGAAGCCTTGCTGCTGGAAGCGAGCAACCATCGCGTTTCCGAAGTCATTTCCGACAAGGCCAAGGAACTGGGCGTCGACCTCATCGTCATCGGCCGTCACGGCCAGCGCGGCCTGGCCACACTGATTCTTGGCTCGGTGGCCGAACAACTGGCCAAGATCGCCGATGCCTCGGTACTTTTGGTTAGAAAGCACTAGCCAGCAGAGGGGGCAGAAGCCAAAATATCGAGAAAAAAACAATACCGATAACACCAAACAGGAAACAGCGTATGCCTCAAGCCTCACTGGACACCAGCAAGGACGAACCCCTTCGCGACGACATTCGCCTGCTCGGCCGCATCCTCGGCGACACCGTGCGCGCCCAGGAGGGCGATTCGGTGTTCGACATAGTCGAACGCGTCCGCCAGACCGCCGTGCGTTTTGCCCGCGACGGCGACCCGGCCGCCCGCAACGAACTCGCCGCCCTGCTCGACCCCCTGCCACGCGACACGACGCAAGCCGTCGTCCGCGCCTTCAGCTATTTCCTGCAACTGGCCAACATCGCCGAGGACGAGCATCACATCCGCCGGCGTCGTGCCCACGACCTGGCCGGCTCGCCGCCGCGCGAAGGCAGTCTGATTTTTGCCCTCGATTCCCTGTCGACCGCAGCCGTCGCGCCGGAAGCCATCGCCGACTTCTTCGCCCACGCCGTCGTCGCCCCGGTGCTCACCGCCCACCCGACCGAAGTCCAGCGGCAAAGCCTGATCCGCAATCACCGCGACATTGCCCGCCTGCTCGACCAGCGTGAACGCCTGCAAATGACGCCGGAAGAAGAGGCCGAGAACGATCTCGGCATCGCCAATTCGATCCTCACCCTGTGGCAGTCGCGCATGCTGCGCCCGGTGCGCCTCAAGGTGCTCGACGAGGTCAAGAACGGCATCACCTATTTCAAGGAAACCTTCTTCACCGAACTGCCGCGCCTCTACATCCAGGCCACGCAGCAACTGCAAAAACGCTACCCGGAGAAAATCTGGGCCCTGCCCCCGTTCTTCCGTGTCGGCAGCTGGATCGGTGGCGACCGCGACGGCAACCCCTTCGTCACCGCCGACATCCTGCGCGAAGCGCTGCGCCTGCAATCGTCCGCGGCGCTCAACCATTACCTCGACGAAATCCACGAACTCGGCGGCGAACTGCCGCTCTCCGAGCTGCTCGTCGAGGTTACGCCGGAACTGCAGGGGCTCGCCGCGCACTCCACCGACCATTCGCCGCAACGTGCCGATGAACCCTATCGCCGTGCCCTGTCCGGCATCTATGCGCGCCTCGCCGCCACCTCGCGCGGCCTCGACCAGGTCGAGCCGGTCCGCCATGAAATCGGTCAGGCCGAGCCGTATGCAACGCCTGACGCCCTGCGCGCCGACCTCAAGGTACTGGCCAACTCACTCAAACTCAACGGCAGCGCCAACCTGGCCGGCGGCCGTTTGCGCCGTCTGCTGCGCGCCGTGCAGGTCTTCGGCTTCCATCTGGCGCCGATCGATCTGCGCCAGAACTCAGAAGTCCATGCCCGCTGCGTTGCCGAACTGCTCGCCGGCGCTGGCCGTTGCCCGGACTACGAAACACTTTCGGAAAATGAGCGAATTTCCCTGTTGACCGTGGAAATCAGCACCCCCCGCCCGCTCTACTCGCCCTACCTGACGTATTCGGAAGAAACCCGGAGCGAGCTGGCCATCTTCTTCGCCGCCCGCGAACTCCGCCAGCGCTACGGTGCCGCCGCCCTGCCCAACTACATCATCTCGAAGACCGACGGCATCTCCGACCTGCTCGAACTCGCCCTGCTCCTCAAGGAATCCGGCCTGCTGCTACCGGGCACCAAGCCGCAACTCAACGTCAACATCATCCCGCTCTTCGAAACCATCGAAGACTTGCAGAAAAGCGCCGCCACCATGGCCGGCGTCTTCGCCATCCCGGCCTACCGCGAACTCATTGCCGGCCGTGGCGACGAACACGAAGTCATGCTCGGCTACTCCGACTCCAACAAGGACGGCGGCTTCCTGACTTCCGGCTGGGAACTCTACAAAGCCGAGATCGAACTGACCCAGGTCTTCAAGCAGCACGGTGTTCGCCTGCGCCTGTTCCACGGCCGCGGTGGTTCGGTTGGCCGCGGCGGCGGCCCGACCTATCACGCCATCCTGGCCCAGCCGGCCGGCGCGGTTTCCGGCCAGATCCGCCTGACCGAGCAAGGCGAAGTCATTTCGACCAAATACGGCAATGCCGACACCGGCCGCCGCAACCTCGAAGTGCTGCTCGCCGCAACACTCGAAGCCAGCCTGACCGACCACGAAAACAAGGTTGAACCGGCCGAGCAGTTTCACGCCGTGATGGACGAGCTCTCGCTGCGCGCCTTCAACGCCTACCGCGACCTGGTCTATGAAACGCCCGGCTTCACGACGTATTTCCGGCAATCGACGGTGGTCTCCGAAATCGCCTCGCTGAATATCGGCAGCCGCCCGGCCTCACGCAAAGCCTCCGAACGCATCGAAGACCTGCGGGCCATTCCCTGGGTCTTCAGCTGGGCCCAATGCCGGCTCATGTTGCCCGGCTGGTATGGCTTCGGTACTGCGGTCGACGGCTATCTGGCGGCAAATCCGCAAGGCCTCGTCACCCTGCGCCGGATGGTCAAATCCTGGCCCTTCTTCCAGAGCCTGCTCTCCAACATGGACATGGTGCTAGCCAAAACCGACCTCGCCATCGCCTCGCGCTACGCCGAACTGGTCGCCGATGTTGAACTGCGCCAACGCATTTTCAGCCAGATCAAGACGGAATGGGCACTGACCAAAAAGCACCTGCTGGCCATTCTCGAACAGGACGATTTCCTCGCCGACAACCCGCTGCTCAAGCGTTCGCTGCAACTGCGCTCGCCCTACATGGACCCGCTCAACCACCTCCAGGTCGAACTGCTCAAGCGCCACCGCGCCGGCGAAACCGACGAGCGCGTGGCGCGTGGCATCCACCTGTCGATCAACGGTGTCGCATCCGGACTGCGCAACAGCGGTTAAAATGCCCGGATGCCTACCCCTATCAAACGCACCGTCTTTTTCGTCTCCGACGGCACCGGTCTGACGGTTGAAGCCTTTGGCCACAGCCTGATGACCCAGTTCGAGGACATCGAATTCAAGCAGATTCGCATTCCCTTTCTGAAATCCGTCGAGAAAGCCCAGGAAGCGGTTGCCCGCATCAACGCCCAGGGCGAATCGGACGGCATGCGCCCGATTGTTTTCACGACGCTGGTCGATCTGGAATTGTCCTCACTGGTTCATCAATCCGATGCCTTCTGTCTATCCTATTTCAGCTCATTCCTGGCGCCACTGGAAACCGAGCTCGGCAGAAAATCGAATCACACCGTCGGTCGCTCGCATGGCTCGGCCGAAACCTCCGAGTACAAAAAGCGCATTGAGTCGATCAACTACACCCTGGCCCACGACGACGGCATTACCGACCGCGATCTCGAAGAAGCCGACGTCATCCTCGTCGCCGTCTCGCGCTGCGGCAAGACGCCAACCTCGCTCTACCTGGCCATGCAGTTCGGCCTCAAGGCGGCCAACTTCCCGCTAATCCCCGAAGACTTTGACCGCAACAAGTTGCCGAGCACGCTCGAGAAACATCGCTCAAAACTGTTCGGCCTGACCATCCAGCCCGAACGCCTCGCTCAAATCCGCGAAGAACGCCGCGCCGGCAGCAAATACGCCTCACTGGCCAACTGCCGCTACGAAATCGCCGAAGCCGAAAAAATGATGCGCCGCGAAGGTATCCACTGGCTCGATTCGTCGACCAAGTCGATCGAGGAAATCTCGACGACAATTTTGCAGGAATTGAAGCTTCGCTAGCAGCGCAGACCGCCGCAAAAAAACTCAGCCCAGCCTGCGGCGGACCACTTCAAACAGACAAACCGCCGCCGCGGCCGCGACATTGAGCGACTCAACCGCACCCGGCATCGGTATCTTGACGCGAAGCCCGGCGACTGCGATCAGTTCAGGGCGGACCCCCTGCCCTTCAGACCCGAAAACCCAGGCAACCGGGCCATCCAGTCTGGCCGCATAAAGCGAGGTGGCACCCGCCAGGCAGGTAACCGCCGTCGTCCCTTCGTAGCCGGCCATGAATCCAGCCAGATCGACCTCTTCGTGGATCGCCAGGGCAAAATGGGCCCCTTGCCCGGCACGCAACACTCTGGGCGACCAGGCCGAAGCGCAACCCGGCGACAGCAGCGCCTGCTCAACGCCGGCCGCCGCCGCCGTGCGCAGCAGGGTGCCGACGTTGCCCGGATCCTGTACGCCGTCGATCAAAATTGCATCTTTTTTCCGGTTGACCGTAGCCTTTGCCCCCGGCGTATCGATCAGCCCCAGCAAGCCGCTCGGCGTCTCGACCAAACCGAGGTCGCGCATCAGGCTATCGGCCAGAACAACCGTTTCGCGGCCGGCGACAAAGCGGGCCACCTCGCCACCGGCCGGCGCCGACTCGGCGACGATCAGGGTCTCCACCGGCCCGAAGGCGAGCTCGTAAGCTTCGACCAGATGCACCCCATCAAGCAGCGTCTGCCCGGTTTTGCGACGCTCGCGCCCGGATTCAGCCAGCCGCTTGAGCGACTTGAAAAATGCGTTGTCGCGCGACTGAATCAGTTTCATAGCCGGGAAATCTGCTTCGCCACAGGGCCAAAACTCCGCCGATGCACCGGCGATGCGCCGTGCTCTTCAAGCGCCTTAAAATGCGCCGCGGTCGGGTAGCCCATGTGGCGATCGAAGCCGTACATCGGATATTGCGCGTGCAAGGTCAGCATCTCGGCATCGCGCACTGTTTTGGCGAGAATCGAGGCGGCAGCAATCGAGGCGATCTTGCCATCGCCCTTGATCACCGCTTCGCAGGGAATATCGAGTTTCGGGCAGCGATTGCCATCGACCAGGGCACTCGTCGGCCGCACGGTCAGGCCAGTCACGGCCCGCTGCATGGCCAGCATCGTGGCGTGCAGGATGTTCAGGCGGTCAATCTCGGCAACCGAGGCCGAGGCCACCGCCCAGGCCACAGCTCGTTCGCGGATCAGCACAGCGAGCGCATCGCGCTTCTTTTCACTGAGTTTTTTCGAGTCGTTGAGACCGGGAATCGGTCGCCGCGGGTCGAGAATAACGGCCGCCGCAACCACCGTACCGGCCAATGGACCGCGACCCGCCTCGTCGATGCCACAAACGAGACCTTCAGGGACAATCAGTTCAGGCATTCAATGACCGCATTGGCAGCCTTTTTCGCCGTGTCCTGCCGCAGCTGCAGATGAATGTCGGTAAAAGCCGCTTCAACCGCCGCGGCATTTTCCTTGTCTTCGTAGAGTTTGATCAGCGCCTCGGCCAGATTTTCCGGGGTCGCCTCGTCCTGCAGGATTTCCGGCACGACATAACGCCCGGCCAGCACGTTGGGCAGCCCGACGTAGGGCAGATAGGCCATGCGCTTCATGAGCCAGTAGGACAGCTTGGCGATTTTGTAGGTGATAACCATCGGCCGCTTGATCAGGGCCGCTTCGAGCGTTGCCGTTCCGCTGGCAACGAGCGACACATCAGCAGCGCCGAGCGCATCCTGGGCGTGGCCGAAGAGCAACCGGAAAGGCACCGCGCCAGCTTGTTGACGATAGATTGCCGCCTCGAATTGCAGCCGTGTCTCGCGCGTCGCCAGCGGCACGACAAAAAGCGCGTTGGGCAAACGCTCGCCGATCAGTTTAGCGGTCTGCACAAAGGTATCGGCCATCATCGCCAGTTCGCCCTGACGGCTCCCCGGCAGCATGCCGAAAATCGGGTAATCGCGCGGCAACTCCAGCTTTTCACGCACCGCCAGCTTACTGGTCTGCAAGGGGATGATGTCGGCCAGCGGATGCCCCACATAGGTCACCGGGATGTGCTCTTTTTCGTAAAGCGGCGGCTCCATCGGGAACAGCGCCAGGACGCGATTGACAGCGCGGGCGATTTTCTTGATACGCCCGCCCCGCCAGGCCCAGATCGACGGACTGACGTAATGGATGGTCTTGACGCCAGCCGATTTGAGGCTGGTTTCCAGGCCAAGATTAAAATCGGGTGCATCGACACCGATGAAGATGTCGGGCTGAATATCGAGCAGGCGCTTTTTCAGCTGGCGACGAATAGCGGAAATTTCCCGGTAATGCTTGAGGGCGTCGACATAACCCATGACCGACAGCTTTTCCATCGGCCACCAGGCTTCAAAACCCTGCGTTTCCATGCGCGGCCCGCCGATGCCGAAAAACACGGCATCCGGCAAACGCTCTTTCAAGGCGGCAATCAGGTGGCTGGCCAGGAGATCCCCGGAAGGCTCCCCTGCCACCATGGCAATCCGTACGGCGCGCCCCATATCAGCGAATGATGCCGCGCTTAGAAACCTCGAGGAAATCGACAAAAAGCTGAACATCCGGCTGAGTCTTGGCATCCTCAGCAAGCTTGCTCTTCGCTTCTTCGAGCAGCAAACCGGACTTGTAAAGAGTACGGTAGGCTCGCTTGAGCGAGGTGATCGATTCGGCGGTAAAGCCGCGACGCTTCAGACCTTCGACATTGATCCCATAAGGCGTTGCTGTGTTGCCGGCGGCCATCAGGTAAGGCGGTACGTCCTGCAGGATCACCGTACTGACGGCGGTCATGACATGAGCACCGATCTTGCAGAACTGGTGAACGCCGGTAAAACCACCCAGAATCGCCCAGTCCCCAACCACGACATGACCGGCCAACGAGGCATTGTTGGCGAAAGTAACCTTGTTGCCGACCTGGCAGTCGTGCGCAATGTGCACATAAGCCATGATCCAGTTGTCATCGCCAATCCTCGTCGCCCCGGCATCCTGAACCGTGCCCAGATTGAAAGTGCAGAACTCACGAATAACGTTGCGATCACCGATTTCCAGACGGGTCGGCTCGCCAGCGTATTTTTTATCCTGCGGCACTTCACCGAGCGAGCAGAACTGGAAAATCCGGTTATCGCGGCCAATGCGGGTATGGCCACGAATAACGCAGTGCGGACCAATCACCGTGTTGTCGCCGATTTCGACATCCGGACCGATAATGGAATAGGGGCCGATCTCGACATTGCCCCCAATTTTGGCGCCCGGATCAACAATAGCGGTCGGATGAATCATGTTACAGCTTTCGTTGGGCGCACATCAGACGCGCCTCGGCGGCCAATTCACCATCAACGCGGGCCTCAACCTTGAATTTCCAGACGCCACGCATCTGACGTTCAATCTCGGCATGCAGGTGCAATTGATCACCTGGCACCACCGGCTTCTTGAAACGAGCGTCGTCAATACCGGCGAAGTAAAAAACCATATCAGCCGATGGCTTTTCGGACATCGACTTGAACGACAGAATACCGGCCGCCTGGGCCAGTGCTTCCATGATCAGAACCCCTGGCATCACCGGATGATGGGGAAAATGGCCCATGAAAAATGGCTCATTGATCGTCACATTCTTATAGGCATGAATAGATTTGCCCGGATCGATCTCCACAACACGGTCGACCAGCAAAAACGGGTAACGGTGCGGCAGGTGCTCCAAGATTGCTTGAATATCCATTTAATCAACCCCTTGTATTATTTTATTTAAGTAATTTCTCAATCTCGGAAATACGATCTGCAAGCTTCGATAGCCGCCGAATATGGGACGCGTTACGCATCCAGTGCTCGTAACTATCAAGAGGAAAAACGCTGGTGAAAACACCACCTGGCTCAACGATACTGCGCATGACGGTCGACCCACCGGAAATCGTCGTGTTCGGCGCCAGAGAGAGGTGCCCGCTGATCATGCTGGCCCCGCCCAGAATGCAGTGCTCACCCAATGTCGTACTCCCAGCCATGCCGGTACACCCCGCAATGACCGAATAAGGGCCGATATTGCAGTTATGGCCGATCATGACCAGGTTGTCGATCTTGCAGCCATCGCCGATCACCGTGTCATCGAGCGCACCACGATCGATGGTAGTATTTGCGCCAATCTCGACGTCGTTTCCGATGACCACAGCACCAATCTGCGGAATCTTGACCCACTCCTTGCCATCCGGCGCAAAACCGAAGCCATCGGCGCCAATAACCACGCCCGAGTGCAAAATGGCCTGCTTGCCGACTCGGCAACCGTGATAAATACTGACATTCGGGTAGAGCGTACTCCCCTCGCCGATCGTCACACCGTCGCCTATGGCACAACCGGATTGGATGCGGCAATTTTCACCGATAATGACGTTCTTGCCGATAACGACATGCGGCCCTACATGAACCGACGCAGGAACGGAAGACTCGAGCACCGCGGTAGCGTCGATGCCACTGGCCAAGACTGCTCCTGGATTGAGCAGAGTAGCCACCCGCGCGTAGTAGGCATACGGATTGGCAGTTACGATACGCGGCCCAGGAAAGCCGTCCTTAGCGTCAGGCGCCAGAATAACTGCCGAAGCCTTGGTACTGGCCAACTGGCTGCGATATTTGCGATTGGCCAGAAAGGCAATATGGCCAACCGAAGCGGAGACCAGTGTCGCCACTTGAAAAATGCGCGTTTCGGCATCTCCAAGCACATCGCCGCCCAATAGGGCGGCGATGTCGGCAAGAGTATAAGAAGTCTCACCCAAACCAGCCATATTACTTGCCTTCCGACAGCGCCTTGATCACCCGTTCCGTGATATCAAGACGGGGGCTGACCCAAACGACATCCTGAAGAATCAGGTCATACTTTTCGCTCTCGGCAATCTGCTTGATCGCCTTGTTGGCCTTCTCGATCACCGCTGCATTTTCTTCGTTCTGACGAAGATTCAGGTCTTCGCGGAACTCACGTTGACGACGCTGGAATTCGCGCGAAATCTCGCCGAATTCCTTTTCTTTTGTCCGACGTTCACTTTCCGCCATGGTCACCGAATTCTTTTCCAGATTTTCCTGGAGACCCTGCAATTGCTTGGCCATGCGCTGAAGATCCTGATCGCGCTTGGCGAATTCACCTTCCAGCTTTTTTGCAGCCTTCTGGGCGGCTGGCGCATCACGGAAAATACGCTGCGTATTGACGTAACCGACCTTCAACTCGGAAGCGACCGCACCGGTTACGAACAATGCAGACATTAAGGATGCGAGAACTACGGACTTGATTTTCAACTTGACACTCCTGAATTAAAACGTGGTGCCCATCTGGAACTGGAAGGATTCGGACTTATCGTCCGCCTGCTTGTTAAGCGGCCGACCAAAACTGAATTTTAGCGGACCAATCGGAGAAATCCACGAAGCAGACAACCCGGTCGAATAGCGAAGACCGCTGGACGACTGAGCCGCATCATTGCCGTAAACCTGGCCAGCGTCAAAGAACCAGCCCATGCGGAAGCTCTTTTCCATGCCGGGAATACCCCACAGCAATTCGGCATTACCAATCACACGGCGGCTACCCCCAAGGCGGTATTGGTTACCGCTCGAATCAGTCTGAACCGGGCCAAGGCTCGATGCCTTGTAGCCACGCACCGACCCGATACCGCCGGCGTAAAAATTCTTGAAGAACGGCAGGCCTGAGTCACCATACCCCTCAGCGTAACCAACCTCACCATTGAGCATCAAAGTGAATCTGGAATTGAGTGGTATGAAATGCTGTAATTGGTAAGTGACGCGGTAGTAGGTCAGATCACCACCCGGCAGAGCAACCTCGACAGATGCCTTTTGGAAGGTTCCTCGTGTTGGGAAGAAAAAGCTATCCTTGCCATCACTCGCCCAACTCAAGGTGAGTGGAATGGAAAGATTGGTTGCGCCAAAATCCTTGACGTAATTCACGTAATACTGGGGACTATTCGTATATGTCGTAATAGTCGTCGAATCAACGCCAAGACCGAGTCCAATCGACTCTTTTTCCCCAATCGGGAAACCAAAGCGCAGCCCGCCGCCATAAGACGACGAACTGTAGGCAGCAATGGCTGTAGAGGTCGTATTAACGGTCCGCTGGTAGACATCAAAACCCTGACTCACGCCATCCTGGGTAAAGTACGGATTCGTATAGGAAAACACATAGGTCCGATAAGTCTTGGCAGAGTTAACCTGAATCGCCACGTTGTTGCCGCTACCCATGAAATTGTTTTGTGCGATCGAACCCGACAGGATGATCTTGTCGGTGCTTGATGTGCCAAGACCCAGCATCAAATTACCGGTCGGTTTTTCAGTCACATTGACGTTGACGTCCAACTGATCGGCCGTACCAGGCACCGCAGGTGTCTCGATGGCAATATCGCCAAAAAAACCAAGTCGGTCAATACGCTGCTTCGAAGCGGTGACCTTGTCTGCATCGTACCACCCGCCTTCCATCTGGCGCATCTCGCGACGAATAACTTCATCGCGAGTTTTGGTATTGCCGGTCACATTGACACGACGCACGTAAACCCGCTTGCCAGGATCGACAAAAATAGTGAAGGCAACCTTGCGCTTTTCCTTGTCGACTTCCGGCGCGGCATTGACGTTGGCGAAGGCATAGCCCTCCTTGCCAAGACGGTCGCTAATAGCCTTGGTCGTGTCGTTCAACTTTTCGCGAGAAAACACGTCACCCGGCTTAATGGCAACCAATTTCTTCAATTCATCTTCGGGAATCGAGAAATCACCCGCCATTTTCACCGATGACACCTGGAAACGCTCGCCTTCGACAAGGTTAGCGGTAATGAACACATCTTGCTTGTCCGGAGAAATTGAAACTTGCGTCGACTCGACGGCAAACTCCAGATACCCCTGATTCATGTAGAAGGACTTCAATTTTTCCAAGTCCGCCGACAATTTTTGCCGGGAATACTGGTCGTTCTTGGTGTACCAGGTCAGCAAGCCTGGCGTCGTCAACTCGAACTGACTGAGCAACTCTTTTTCCGAGAAAGCTTTGGCGCCAACCAGATTGATCTGTTTGATCTTGGCGGCAGCACCTTCTTCGATATTGAAATTGATGCC
>NZ_JAVHPH010000245.1:0-3901 GCF_036170495.1 Azonexus sp. | reverse complement strand
GATTGATCTGTTTGATCTTGGCGGCAGCACCTTCTTCGATATTGAAATTGATGCCAACACGATTCCGCTCAAGTGGGGTCACGGTCGTCGTGATATTGGCCGCATATTTGCCCCGCGTCAGGTACTGGCGCTTGAGTTCCTGCTCGGCCTTTTCCAGCAAGGCGCGGTCGAAGATGCGCCCATCGGCAATCCCTGTCTCCTTGAGTGCCTTGACGATGACATCCTTATCGAATTCCTTGAGCCCGACAAAATTGATCGTCGCAATTGCTGGCCGCTCCTGGACGACAACGACCATGACATCCTTCTCGACTTCGATCCGCACATCTTTGAAGAAGCCGGTGGCGAATAACGCCTTGATCGACTGCGCCGCCTTTTCGTCAGTCAGCGTTTCGCCGACCTTGACCGGCAGATATCCGAAAACCGTACCCGCCTCGGTACGCTGAATACCTTCGACCCGGATGTCCTTGACCGCAAAAGGTTCGAAAGCCAGCGCAGATGTCGAAAACAGGCCAGCAATCAGGACGGACAACAGGGATTTTTTCATCGTTCAGCCGTTAAACAGGCGAGTCAAGTCATTAAAAAAGGCGAAAGCCATCAAGGCGAATAGAATGGACAGACCGAGTTGCTGCCCAATTTCCATGGCGCGCTCCGAAAGCGGCCTACGCATGACGACTTCAATCATATGATACAACAAATGGCCGCCATCCAGCACCGGTATGGGCAGCAGATTCAACACCCCCAGGCTGATGCTGACCAGCGCCATGAACTTGAGGTAATACTCCAGCCCAAGACGCGCTGACTGGCCGGCATAGTCGGCGATCGTCACCGGTCCCGACAGGTTTTTCCATGAAACCTCACCCGTCAACATCTTGCCCATCATAACCAGGCTGAATATTGACTTGTTCCAGGTTTCTTCAAGTGCTTTGCCGGCGGCCTCTGCGACGCCATAGCTAATAAAGGTTTTTACCTCCCGACGAGGCATCGGGCTTTCAGCAACCGCCACGCCGATCTTTCCAACTGTCTGCCCGCGCTCCGAAACGGCCTCGGGCACCAAGTCGACCGCAACAATCCCTCCCTGACGCTCCACTTCAAGATGGATCGATTTGCTCGCTGAGTCGCGAATGATTGCGACCAGTTCGTACCAGGAGGCAACATCCTTTCCGGCAATCGACAAAACCCGGTCACCTGGCAACAAGCCAACCCGGTAGGCGACACCATGGGTGACGACTTTACCGATCACCGCCGGCAGATCGGGGCGATAGAAGCGCACGCCCAGGCGCTCCAGGGCATCACCTTCCCAGCCCTGCTCCCCGGCTGCAGTCAAATAGAGATGGCGAACAGCTATATCGTCGCGTTCGTTAACCACTTCAAGCGCAACGCTTTCTTGATCAACTGCCTTCTGCAGCAGTGCCCAGCGCAGGTCATTCCAGGTTGCCACCGACTGACCGTCGACTGCCCTGACCTGCTCACCATTGGCGATGGCAGCCGCGGCAGCCGGCGTACCTACCGCTGGAGTACCAAGCACAGGCAGCAACTCCTCGCTACCATGCATGAATACAGCCCAATAGATCAGGATTGCCAGCACAAAGTTGGCTAGCGGCCCGGCCGCAACGATGATGCTGCGCTTGCCGACCCCCTGGCGATTGAAGGCGCGATGAACTTCTTCTTCTGCGACCTCGCCTTCACGCTCATCGAGCATTTTCACGTAGCCACCCAGCGGAAAAATACTGATCGCCCATTCGGTCCGATCTTTTCCCAGCTGCTTTTTCCACAGGATCCTGCCGAAGCCAACGGAAAACCCGAGTACCTTCACGCCACACAATCGTGCCGCGCAGTAGTGCCCCAGTTCATGAAAGACGATCAGGACGCCAAGGACAACCAGAAAGGCAGCGAGGTAAAACAGGATATTGTTCACGCGAAACTGCGTTCCCGAACCATTTCATGCGCCAACCCACGTGCCTCTGCATCGGCCGCCAGCACATCGGCCAGACTACCTTCCGGACCGGCTGGCAAAGCTTGCAGAACCGCTTCATCGAGCTGCGCAATACCGAGAAATGGTAAAGCCCCTTCGAGAAAAGCGGCGACCGCAACTTCATTGGCAGCATTAAGGATGGCGGGTGCCGTGCCGCCCTCATGCAGCACGTTGTAGGCCAGTTGCAGGCAACGGAATCGTTCGAAATCCGGCGCCACAAAATCGAGACGGGCAATTTTGAACAGATCCAGTGGTTCGACCCCGGCGGCAATGCGCTCGGGCCAAGCCATCGCATAAGCGATGGGCGTCCGCATATCAGGGTTGCCCATTTGCGCCATGACCGAACCATCTACGTACTGAACGGCGGAGTGAATGACACTTTGCGGATGAACGACGACCTGGATCATTTCCGGCGAGGCATCAAACAGCCAGCGCGCCTCAATGACTTCCAGCCCCTTGTTCATCATGGTTGCCGAGTCGACAGAAATCTTGCGCCCCATCACCCAATTCGGATGAGCACAGGCCTGATCCGGGGTCACGTTGGCCAGATTGGCCAACGGCGTGTTGCGGAATGGACCACCGGAAGCGGTCAACAGGATTTTCTGGACGCCGCATTGGGTCAGCCCCCGCGCGAAATCACCGGGCAGCGACTGAAAAATGGCATTGTGTTCGCTGTCGACCGGAAGCAGCGATGCACCATGCTCACGCACCGCATGCATAAACAGCTCGCCTGCCATGACCAGCACTTCCTTATTGGCCAGCATGACTTTCTTACCGGCACGCGCCGCAGCGAGCGTTGGTTCGAGCCCGGCCGCACCGACGATCGCCGCCATCACCGCATCAACTTCCGGCCGGGACGACAATTCGACAAGTGATTCGACGCCGTAGCGGATTTCCGTATCCAGGCCGCTGGCACGACAGCGCTTGGCAAGCTGGTCCGCCAGATGGGCGTCACGGAGAACAGCGAAGCGCGGACGAAATTCGACGCACTGCTCGAACAGTTTTTCAAGCTGACTATGCGCGCAAAGCGCAAAAGCCCGATAGCGATCCGGATGACGCCGGATCACATCCAGCGTGCTGACCCCAATCGAGCCGGTCGAACCGAGTACGGTGATGTTCTGCAAGATCGCGCTCACCGTGCCACGAACAAGAGCCAGACAAGGGCGACGACGGGCAGTGTCGAGGTCAGGCTGTCAATGCGATCAAGCACACCACCATGACCAGGAAGAATGTTGCTGCTGTCTTTAATGCCGGCCTTGCGTTTGAGTAATGACTCGTAGAGATCGCCAACGATGCTGACAGCCGTCACGCCAACCAGCGCAGCGATCCACGGCAGCAAGGACATAAATTCCAAGCCAAACAATTGGCGAACCACCAGGCCGTAAATAATCACACCAACGCCAGCGCCGATGGCGCCTTCCCAGGTCTTGCCCGGGCTGATCGTCGGCGCCAGCTTGTGCTTGCCGAAAGCTTTTCCGGAAAAATAGGCGGCGATGTCCGCCATCCAGACAACGGCGAAAATACCGAGCAACGCTCCGGCGCCAAGCATTCGTAACTGGACCATGGCCAACCAGGTCGGCAACAGAACCACGGCGCCGACCAAAAGACCCGAAAAACCGCCAAGCGACCACTTGTTTTTTAGCCAGAGCGGCATGACCAGACACCAGAAAACTGCAGCAACCGCATAGACGAGCAGTGCCCAGGACTGCCCTGGCGCATGGAGTTTGCTGGCCCCGATAGCTTCCGGAACGATGACAGACAAGAGCGCGCAAAACAGCGCCGTCGCTACGCCGAGGATGATGCGATGGGTACTCGGCCAACAGAGCAATGCCCCCCACTCCCAGGCGGCAACGCCAATGAAGGCAGCGACCAGCAAGGCCCAGCCGGCCTGCGATGAATAAAACAGACTGGGCAACAGCAACGCCACCA
>NZ_JAVHPH010000244.1:0-15906 GCF_036170495.1 Azonexus sp. | reverse complement strand
CGAAGGTGGCGATGATCAGGATGTCGCCCGGGGCGGCGCGGCGGGCCGCCGAACCATTGACGGAGATGACGCCCGATCCGCGTTCGGCGCGGATGGCATAGGTGGTGAAACGCTCGCCATTGTTTACGTTCCAGATGTCGATCTGTTCGTATTCCTTGATGTTCGCCGCTTCAAGCAGGTCTTCATCGATGGCGCAGGAACCCTCGTAGTGCAGGTCGGCGTGGGTTGCCGTGACGCGATGCAACTTGGATTTCAGCATTGTTCTCTGCATGGTTTCACTCATCCAGATAGTTGGGGGAAGCGAATTGTAGCGACTAATACGTCACTGTCAACGCGTGTAATTATGAATGACGCGGGCTCGTCAAACCTCAGCGTTATCAATGAGTCGCGTGGTTCCCAGTCGGCTGGCGGCAAGCACCACCAGCGGGGCGTCTACGCCTTTCGGCATAGCCAGGTCGGCCTGTTGCCGCACTGCAACATAGTCGGTCTTCCAGCCCGCTGCGGTCAACTCGGCAATGGCGGCATTTTCCAGTTTGACGGTGTCGGTTTCGCCGGCCCGGATGGCGGCGCGGATGTTGTTGAGCAAACGGTGCAGGCGCGGCGCTTCGGCGCGCTCACTTGCGCTCAGGTAGCCGTTACGTGACGAGAGCGCCAGGCCGTCTTCGGCGCGCACCGTTTCACCGCCGATGATGGCGATCGGCAAGGCCAACTGGCGGGTCATGTTGCGGATGACCATGAGCTGCTGATAATCCTTCTTGCCGAAGACGGCGGCCTGCGGCTGGACGATGTTGAACAGCTTGAGGACGACGGTGGCGACGCCACGGAAATGGCCGGGGCGGAATTCGCCGTCGAGGATGTTCTGGATGGCCGGCGGCTCGACCGTGTATTCCTGCGCTTCCGGGTAGAGATCGGCTTCGGTCGGGGCGAACAGGACATCGACGCCGGCCGCGGCGAGCTTGGCGCAGTCGGCCTGGAAAGTGCGCGGATATTTGTCGAAATCCTCGTTCGGACCGAATTGCAGGCGATTGACGAAGATGGAGGCGACGACGGTGTCGCCGTGGGCCCGGGCCTGTTCCATCAGGCTGATGTGGCCGGCGTGGAGGTTGCCCATGGTCGGCACGAAAACGACGCGGTCGCGCCCCTTGAGCGCTGCACGCAGGTCGGCGATGGCGGAATGGATTTGCATGTTCGGGTATCGGGGATAGAAGTTGAAACGCAGAGGCGCTGAGGCGCGGAGAGCTTCAAAAGCAGGTTTTCTCCGCGTCTCTGCGCCTCTGCGTCTGGAATTTAAGCAGCGTAAGTGTGTTCGGGGCCGGGGTAGCTGCCGTCCTTGACGGCGGCAACGGCGCGGCAGGCGGCGTCGGCGATGCTGCTGGCGCCGTCCATGAAGTTCTTGACGAACTTGGCCTTTTTGCCGGGCGGGATGTCGAAGGCGTCGTGCAGCACCATGACTTGGCCGGAGCAGTCCTTGCCGGCACCGATGCCGATGGTGATGATGTGCAGGCTGGCGGTGACTTCCGCCGCCAGCACAGCGGGAATGGCTTCGAGGACGATCATCGTGGCGCCGGCATCCTGCACGGCCAACGCGTCGTCCTTGAGCTTTTGCGCGGCGGCTTCACCTTTGCCCTGGACCTTGTAGCCGCCTAGGGCATGCACCGATTGCGGCGTCAGGCCGACGTGGCCGCAGACCGGAATGCCACGGTCAACCAGAAATTTGACCGTTTTTGCCATTTCCTGGCCGCCTTCGAGCTTGACCATCTGGGCGCCGGCCGCCATTAGGGTGACGGCGTTGCGGAAGGCTTGTTCCGGCGATTCCTGATAGCTGCCGAAAGGCATGTCGGCGATGATGAAAGCGTGCTCGGCACCGCGTTTGACGCAGGCGGTGTGGTAGGCGATGTCGGCGACGGTGACGGGCAGCGTCGTGTCGTGGCCCTGGATGACGTTGCCCAGCGAATCGCCGATCAGGATCGAATCGACCCCGGCGCCATCGAGCAGGCGGGCGAAGCTGGCGTCGTAGGCGGTGAACATGACCACTTTCTCGCCGGCTTGATAAAGCCTGGCGAGATCGGCCTGGGTCAGGCGGCGGGTGATGGTTTGAGCGGACATGATGGTTTTTACGCCCTGAAGACGAAATAGACGGCGCCTAGGATACACAGAGCCGCCCACAAGTAGTCAAGCTTGAGCGGCTGGTTCATGTAAAAGACAACGAAGGGAACGAAGACGGCCAGGGTGATGACTTCCTGCAGGATCTTGAGCTGGCCGAGGCTGAGTTCGGTATTGCCGATGCGGTTGGCTGGCACCTGCAGCAGGTATTCGAACAGCGCGATGCCCCACGAAAGCAGCGCGGCGATCCACCATGGTTTGTCGTTGAGGTGCTTGAGGTGCGAATACCAGGCGAAGGTCATGAAGACGTTCGACAGGGCCAGCAGCATCACCGTCTGCCAGAGTACGGGGATGTGGAAGCCAAAAACGCTCATAGCCGGACGATGCCCTGATTGGCGACGGCCGGCAGCCAGGCGGCGACGGTGCCGCGGCCGGGGATGGCGAGTCGCGGTGCGATTTCAGCCAGCGGCTGGAGGACGAAGGCGCGCAGGTGCAGGCGCGGGTGGGGCAGGATCAGGCGCGGCAAGTCGACAAACTGGTCGTTGTAGAGCAGCAGGTCGAGGTCGAGCGTGCGCGGGCCGTTCTTTTCGGCGCGGCGGCGGCCGAAGCGTTGCTCGATGTCAAACAGCGCATCGAGCAAGGCTTCCGGCGCCAGGGCGGTTTCCAGTTCGGCCACCGCATTGACGAATTCCGGCTGATCGGTAAGCCCGACCGGCGCTGTCCTGTAGAGGGAAGAGCCATGGGCGACGCGGCTTTCCGGCAGGTTGGCCAGGGCCGCGAAGGCGGCCAGCACGGTAGCCGCCGGGTCGCCGAGGTTGGCGCCCAGTGCGACGTAGGCGGTGTTCATTCGACGGCTGGTTTTTTCTTGCGCCGGCGGCGTTTCTTGTCGCCGGCCTGTTCCGGCAGCAACATTTCGGCGCGTTCTTCGCCGTCGACTTTCTGAAAGCGCGTCCACCAGTCGGCCAGTTCCATGTCAACTTCGCCGGATTCGGCGCGCAGGACGAGGAAATCGTAACCCGCCCGAAAGCGCGGTTGTTCGAGCAGGGCGTAGGGACGCTTGCCGGCGCGCGCTTCGAAGCGCGGCTGGAGGGCCCAGATGTCCTTGATGTCGCCGGCGATGCGCCGCGTGATGGCGAGCTTTTCGCCCTGCACGTCGAGCACCGTGTCCATCGCCTGGTAGAGCGCCGGAATCTTGGCTTCGCCCTTGGCCTTGAGCTTTTCCCAGTGGCCCAGCACTTCGTGCCAGAGCAGGGTGGCGAACAGGAAGCCGGGCGAGACCCCCTTTTCCTGGCGGATGCGGTCGTCGGTATTTTTCAGCGAGAGCATGACGAATTTCTCGCCCATCGGCTGTTCAAGAATGACGTCGAGCAGCGGTAACAGGCCGTGGTGCAGCCCTTCGTGGCGCAACTGGGTGATGCATTTGACCGAATGCCCTGAGGTCAGCAGCTTGAGCATTTCGTCGAAGAGGCGGGCGGCTGGCACGTTTTCGAGCAGGGCCGCCATTTCGCGGATCGGCTTGCTGGCTTCCGGGTCGATCATTAGGCCGAGCTTGGCGGCGAGGCGGACGGCGCGCAGCATGCGCACCGGGTCTTCGCGGTAGCGGGCGCGCGGCTCGCCGATCATGCGCAGGGTTTTCTGCTTGAGGTCGCCGACGCCGTGGTGGTAGTCGATGACCGCTTCGCTGGCCGGGTCGTAATACAGCGCGTTGGCCGTGAAGTCGCGGCGGGCGGCGTCGTCGGCGTGGCTGCCGAAAACGTTGTCGTGGAGCACACGGCCGTGTTCGTCGGTCTTCGTTTTTTCGTCGAGCATGCCGCGGAAGGTGGTCACTTCCAGCGTTTCCTGACCCATCATGACGTGCACGATCTGGAAGCGGCGGCCGATGATGCGCGAGCGGCGGAAGGCGCGGCGGACTTCTTCCGGCGTGGCGTCGGTGGCGATGTCGAAATCCTTGGGCACGGCCCCGATCAGCAGGTCGCGCACGGCGCCGCCGACGACGTAAGCCTTGAAGCCGTGGCCCTGCAGGGTTTCGCAGACGCGCCGGCTGCCGCTGCTGATGCGGTCGCGGGTGATGCCATGGCTGGAGACGGGGATGACGGCCGGTTCGTGGCGACTGGCTTTGGGTTTCTTGCCGCTGAAGACGCGGGAGATGAGTTTGCGGATCACGTATTACCGTTCAATGAGCGTTCTGGACGCTGCGGGAAAAGGCGGATTCTACCGCAAAGTGATGATTTTCCAGCCCATTTGACTGGCATGCGCGTGCAGCTTTTCATCAGGATCGACGGCCACCGGCGTGCTGACCTTGGCCATCAGCGGCAGGTCGTTGTGCGAGTCGCTGTAGAAACAACTGCCGGCAAAGCTGCCCCACCACAGGCCGAGCGATTCGAGCCAGCTTTCAACCCGTTCGATCTTGCCTTCGCGGAAGGAGGGGGTGCCACTGGTCAATCCGGAAAATCGGCCATTTTCCGGGTTGACCGTGGGAATGGTGCCGATCAGGTGCGGAATGCCGAATTCACGGGCGATGGCGCCGGTGACGAAGCTGTTGGTGGCGGTGACGATGGCGCACAGGTCGCCCGCGTCGAGATGCTGGTTGACCAGCGCGCGGGCCGGCTGGCCGATGATCGGCAGGATGTGGCGGGCCATGTATTCGCCATGCCAGGCGTCAAGTTCTGCGCGTGCGTGGCGGGTCAGCGGGGCGAGCTGGAAATTCAGGAATTCGTAAATGTCGAGCGTGCCGGCCTTGTATTGCTCGTAGAACTGGAGATTCCTGGTTTCCTGTAGCGCGCGGTCGACGACGCCTTTGCTGATCAGGAATTGCGCCCATTCGAAATCGGAGTCGCCGCTGAGCAGGGTGTTGTCGAGGTCGAAGAGGGCAAGGTTCATGGGCTTGAGGGCAAGTTTTGATTGGTCGGTAGTTTACCGGGGGCGGCGCAATTCGTTGAGCAGATCGAGCTGGACTTCCTGGATTTCGATCATGCGCTCCCATTGGTGGGAGAGCAGGTGGTCGATTTTTTCGTGCAGCTGGCGGATTTCCAGCTCGGCCTTGAGATTGACCTGGTAGTCGTTGCGGGCGCGCAGGCGGTCTTTCGCCTCCTGCCGGTTCTGGCTCATCATGATCACCGGCGCCTGGACAGCGGCCAGGCAGGAAAGCACGAGATTGAGCAGGATGAACGGGAAGGGATCGACCGGGCGAAAGTACAGAACCAGCGAGTTGATCATGATCCAGGCGACGATGAACAGGCCGAAGAGGATCAGGAAGGTCCAGCTGCCGCCGAAGGTGGCGATGCGGTCGGCCAGGCGTTCGCCGAGATTCCATTTTTCGGCGTACTCGCTTTCGATGTCGGCGGCCAGCGTCTGGTGGGTTTGCAGGCTGTGCAGAACCTCGTGTTCCAGTTCCGACAGCTCGCCCTTTTCGGACACCAGCAGGGCGTGGATGTATTGCCCGCGATAGCGCGCCAGGTCCGGCTGACAAATGCTGCTGACGGGCGACCAATCGGGGTGCTCGGCCCGGATGGCGTTGGCGATGTTGGCACGGATCAGCGGTGCGGCGATCAGTTCGCGCGCCGGGAAGGTGTTGCCGCAGACTTGGCAGGTGCCGGTGGTTGACTTGGTGTGACTCACGCGCGCTCCCTATCGTGGCGTTGCGTACAGGGTAACCGTTGGCTCGCCATCAGCCCTGCGGCGATTGCAGCAGTTCGCGGAGCAGGGGCAGGGTGACAGCGCGCTTTTGTTCCAGCGTGTACTGGTCGAGGGCGACGATGATGGTCGATAGCGTGCGCATGTCGCGCGGGGCGTGGCGCATCAGGTAGTCGATGAGTTCCGGCGTCAGCTTGAGGGCGCGCTCTTTGGCCTGGCTGGCCAGCGCTTCGGCCTTTTCGGCGTCGGAGAGCGGCTGCAGCCGGCAGATCAGGCCGGAGCCGAGGCGGGTGCGCAGGTCTTCGCGCAGCGTGAGATGGGCTGGCGGCTGTGCGCTTGCGGTCAACAGCATGCCAGCGCCCATTTTCAGGCGATTGAAGTGGTTGAAGAGGGCGATCTGGCCGGATTCTTCGAGGTATTCAACGTGATCGACGGCCAGTTGCTCCGTTGTCGGCGCGCTTTTCAGGGTCGGGTCGAGGGCCGCGTCGGCGTAGGCAAAGCCGCTCGCCTGGAGCAAATGCGAGCATCCCGAGCCGGCTTCACCCCACAGGCAGAACGAGGTGTCGGTGCGCGTTCCGGCCAGCCATTCGGTGAGCAGGGCCAGGGTTTCGACGTTGCCGCCAGGAACGAAGTTATCGAGCGTCGGCGAGCTTTCGGGCAGCAAATCGAGAATCAGCTGGCGCATCGGGATGGCGAATGGGAATGGGGGCGAAATTCTAGCATCGCTCCCGACGCTGGCGCCGATTTAGACTGCTGCCGGCGTTCTGGTCCGCTGATTTTCTTGACCGGTCGTTTATACCGAGGCGCGGGCCAGGATGGCCGAGAGCTGAGGGTAATAGCCGGTTCGGCTGATCATGATGTGGTATTCCATGTCGAGCGATTCGGCCGCGTTGCGGGCCGCTGGAGAGCGGCTGAGCAGGTCCGGGAAGGTCTCCGCCGCATCGATCACGGTAAAGATGGTCGTCAGCAGGCGAGCGCATGCCTGGTAATAAGCCGGATCCAGTCGAACGAATTTGGCACCGTTGTCGCAGGCATCCAGGTAGGCGGCCGCTGTCGTCGAGGTTTCGGCAAGCGACCTGATCTGGCTGGGGCTTAAATCGGTCATGGCGCATCTCCTTCGGTAAGTCTCTACGGGAAAATTAACTCCGTAAATTCATTAACGTCAGGAAATGCTTCACGTTTAGCGAAATAACATCCTGAAACATCTTGCTACAGGGCGCCTACAAACCGCGCTTAGTGCCAGCTGACCAGCCCGTAGTTTTTCTTGCCCCGGCGCAGGATGGTGAAACGGCCGTAGAAGCGCTCGTTGTCGGCGATCTGGTGGTCCAGCGCTTCGCCCTTGTTGCCGTTGATGGCGACGCTGCCGCTCTGGATGAAACTGCGCGCTTCGGATTTCGACTTGGCCAGGCCGGCGGCGACCAGGGCATCAATCAGGCTGGCGTTGGCCTTGTCCAGCTGCACGCCGGGCATGCCGTCCTGGGCCAGTTGTTCGAGGTCGTTTTCAGTCAAATTTTCCAGTTGACCGTGGAACAGGCTGTCGGTGATGCGGCGGGCGGCCATCAGGGCGACTTCGCCGTGCACCAGGCGGGTCGCTTCCTCGGCCAGGATGCGCTGGGCTTCCGGCTTGCCACCGCTGGCCTGGTCGGTCGTTTCGATCTCGTTGATACGGTCGACCGGCAAAAAGGTGAAGAATTTGAGGAACTTGTAGACGTCGGCGTCGCTGGTGTTGAGCCAGAACTGGTAGAAGGCGTAGGGCGAGGTCTTTTTCGGGTCGAGCCAGATGGCGCCGGATTCGGTCTTGCCGAACTTGGTGCCGTCGGCCTTGGTGATCAGCGGTACGGTCAGGCCGAAGACGTGCTGCTGATGCAGGCGGCGCGTCAGGTCGGTGCCGGCGACGATATTGCCCCACTGGTCGGAACCGCCGATCTGCAGGACGCAGCCGTAGCGCTTGTTGAGCTCGGCGAAGTCGTAGCCCTGGAGCAGGCTGTACGAGAATTCGGTGTAGGAAATGCCCTGGTCTTCGCGCTGCAGACGTTGCTGCACGGACTCTTTCTTGATCATGGCATTGACCGAGAAATGCTTGCCGATGTCGCGCATGAATTCGAGGCAGTTCATGGCGCCGAACCAGTCGTAGTTGTTGGCCATGATGGCGGCGTTGGCACCGTCGAACTGGAGGAAGGGGGCGACCTGGCCGCGGATCTTGTCGACCCAGCTGGCGATGACGTCCGGCGTGTTGAGCTTGCGCTCGGTGGCCTTGAAGCTCGGGTCACCGATCATGCCGGTGGCGCCGCCGACCAGCGCGATCGGCTTATGGCCGGCTTCCTGAAAGCGTTTGAGGATGAGCACGGGGACCAGGTGTCCGAGGTGCAGGCTGTCCGCCGTCGGGTCGAAACCGCAATAAAGCGTTACCGATTCCGCCGTCAGTAGTTTGTCGAGCGCCGCCGCGTCGGTGATCTGGGCGATCAGGCCGCGATCGTGCAGATCCTGAATGAGGGGGGAATGGGTCATTGCGTTTTCTCCACGGAACAGCGCCGCCGGCGCCGGAAATTCGAACCCGCGATTTTAGCAGAGCGGCCGGCGGTCTTTTCGGGGGCAGCGCGCGATTTGAAATTTGGCCGTTTTTTCCGGTTGACCGTGGGAATGCAGTTTTTTCCTCAAATCGCCGGAATGGCGAGGCCGCTCGGCCGGTTAGGGGAGCTTGGCGGTTTCGGGTAAAATCGCCGTTTTTTCCAGCAGCCTTTGCTGCCCCTTGGCGCCTAAAGACCATGACCCAGAACACTTCCCTCTCCTACCGTGATGCCGGCGTCGATATCGATGCGGGCGATGCCCTCGTCGAACGTATCAAGCCGCTGGCCCGCAAGACCTTGCGCGACGGCGTGCTCGGCGGCATCGGCGGTTTTGGCGCGTTGTTCGAAGTGCCCAAGCGCTACCAGGAGCCGGTGCTGGTGTCCGGTACCGATGGCGTCGGCACCAAGCTGCGCCTGGCGTTTGATCTGAATCGTCACGACACGGTGGGCCAGGATCTGGTCGCCATGAGCGTCAATGACATCCTGGTGCTCGGTGCCGAGTCGCTGTTCTTCCTCGACTACTTTGCCTGCGGCAAGCTCGATGTCGATACCGCTGCCGCCGTTGTCGGCGGTATTGCCAAGGGCTGCGAACTGGCCGGCTGCGCGCTGATCGGTGGCGAAACGGCTGAAATGCCGGGCATGTATCCGGCTGGTGAATATGATCTGGCCGGTTTCGCCGTCGGCGTCGTTGAAAAATCGAAAGCCATCGACGGCAAGGCTTCGATTGCGCCGGGCGATGTGGTGCTTGGCCTGGCTTCCTCGGGCGCCCACTCCAACGGCTACTCGCTGGTGCGCAAGATCATCGAGCGTTCGAAGCCGGACATGAACGCCAAGTTTGATGGCGAGCGGACTTTGGCCGACGTCGTCATGGCGCCGACCCGCATCTACGTCAAGCCGGTGCTGGCGACGATGCAAAAGGTGACGATCAAGGGCATGGCCCACATCACTGGCGGCGGCTTGCTCGAAAACGTGCCGCGCGTGCTGCCGGACAACACCGTGGCCGAGCTGGAAAAGGCGGCCTGGCCGCGTCCGAAGCTGTTCGACTGGATGCAGGCCGAAGGCAAGGTCGCCGAAAACGAAATGCACCGCGTCTTCAACTGCGGTATCGGTCTGGTCATCGTCGTTGCCGCGGCGGATGCCGATGCCGCCATGGCCGAACTCAAGGCGCAGGGCGAAGCGGTTTATCGCATCGGCCAGATTCGGGCGCGTTCCGGTGACGAAGCGCAGACCGTTGTGGTCTAAATCGCCGTTGCGGGTCGCCGCGCTGGTCTGCGGCCTGTTCTTGCTGAATGCCGCGTCGCCGGTCTGGGCGGCGCGCCAGAAGCCGCCGCACCAGGCGGCTGCCTCGAAACACCACAAGAAGTCGGTGCGCGGCACCGCGCACCATGGTGCATCCGCCCCCGAATTCGGCCCGGCCGACCTGGTCGAGGACGGCGCTCCCGGCCTGCGCGGTCACGCCAGTTTTTACGGCAAGGCCTTTCACGGGCGCCCGACGGCGACCGGCGAACGTTTCGATGCCCGGCAATTTAGCGCTGCCAGCAATCGCTTTCCGCTCGGCACCCGGCTCGCCGTTCGACGGGGGGACAACGAGCGTTGCGCCATCGTCAAGGTCAATGACCGGATGCACCCGAAACACCGCAAACGCATCATCGACGTCTCGCGCAGCGTGGCGGAATACCTCGACATGGTTCGCGCCGGCGTCGTTGTCGTCACGGTCGCGCCGTTGAAAAAGGGTTGGCAGGAAGCCGGCGCCGGCGCCTGTCACGCCGCTTTCGCGCCGGAAGTCGCGGTGGCCTGTGCGGCCTGCGGTCAACCGTCAAAATTGCCTGAATTCCAGCCCGGCAGCGGTGGCTGATTTCTTTCTGCGATTTTGGCCAGTTCGTTACAATTCCAGCTATTGCTGACTGCCCGGTCAGTTCGACCTTTTGCCGAATGCCATGAACAAAAATACCCGTTTCGGAATCATCGCCATCGCGTTGGCCGGTCTGGCTGGTTTGGGTTATTGGGCCTACACCGCCCACCGCGCGCCGCTGGCCGGACCTGCGGCGCCGGCCGCCAGCAGTGCGCCGGCCAGCTTTCCGACGGCGGTGGAGGTGGCCCGGGTGATGGCGAGCGATTTTGCCGATGACGTGGCCGCCGTCGGTACGCTGAAATCGAACGAATCCGTTGTCCTGCGGCCGGAAACGGCCGGGCGCGTGGCCTCGATCGGTTTCAAGGATGGCGCCATTGTGGCCAAGGGCACGGTGCTCGTTGTTTTCGATGCGGCGATCCAGGATGCCGAATTGCTCCAGGCGCGGGCCAATCTGGCGCTGGCCAAAAGCAGCTACGAGCGCAATTTCGAGCTGGTCGGCAAGAAATTCCTGAGCCAGCAGGCACTCGACAGCTCGGCGGCGACGCTCAAGGTCCAGGAGGCTGCCGTTCAACTGGCCGAGGCGAAGGCCGCCAAGATGCGCATCAAGGCACCGTTCACCGGCATGGTCGGCCTGCGCAATGTGAGCGTTGGCGATTACCTCAAGGACGGCCAGGATCTCATCAACATCGAGGATGTCGCCACGCTGCGCGTCGATTTCAAATTGCCGGAAAATTATCTCGGCCGGATCGGCAAGGGCCAGAGCGTCGAGGTGGTGACTGACGCCTTGCCGAGCGAGCGCTTCAAAGCGGTGCTCGATGCCATCGACCCGCTGGTCGACGAGAACGGCCGCTCGATTTCGGCCCGCGCCCGGCTCGACAACGCCAAGGGCAAGCTGCGGCCCGGCATGTTCGTGCGTGTCCGTCTGCTCTTCGGCGAGCGCCAGGCGGTGCTCATGGTGCCCGAACAGGCCATCGTGCCCGGCGGGCAGCCGGCGGTGTTCAAGGTCGTCGACGGCAAGGCCAGCCTGGTCAAGGTCAAGCTCGGGGTGCGGCGGGCGGCGCAGGTTGAAGTCGTCGAAGGACTGGCTGCCGGCGATCTGGTCGTCACGGCCGGCCAGTTGAAACTGCGCGACGGCGCCGCCGTGCGTCCGGTCGGCGAAGGGGCGCCGCAGCCAGCCCCAGCCGGGACGGCGGCCGGCAAATGAAAGTTTCGGAGATCTGCATCAAGCGGCCGGTCTTCGCGACCGTGCTGTCGCTCGTCATCATGCTGCTCGGCATCGTTTCCTACACTCGGCTGCCGGTGCGCGAGTATCCGAAGATCGATGAGCCTGTCGTCACGGTCAACACGAATTATCGCGGCGCCTCGGCCGACATCATCGAGTCGCAGGTGACCAAGCCGCTTGAGGATTCTCTGGCCGGGATCGAAGGCGTGGAGGTGATCACCTCCATTTCGCGGGCCGAGAACAGCCAGATTTCAGTTCGTTTCAAACTGGAACGGGCGCCCGATTCGGCTGCCTCCGATGTCCGCGACCGGGTTTCCCGCGTTCGTAACAAACTGCCGGATGAGGTCGACGAGCCGGTCATTGCCAAGGTCGAGGCCGATGCCAATCCGGTGATCTGGATCGCCTTTTCATCCGATAAGCATTCGGCGCTGGAAGTCACCGATGTCGCCACGCGCATCGTCAAGCCGCGCCTGCAGACCTTGCCCGGCGCGGCCGATGTGCGGGTTTTCGGCGACCGTAAATTTGCCATGCGCATCTGGCTCGACAAGCAGCGGCTGGCTGGCTATCAGCTGACCCCGGCCGATGTCGAAGATGCCCTGCGCAAGCAGAACGTCGAGGTGCCGGCCGGGCGCATCGAAAGCCGCGAGCGCGAGTTTTCCGTGGTGGCCAACACCGACCTCAAGACGCCAGAGGAGTTCGGTGCCGTCGTCGTCAAGACGGTAAACGGCTACCCGATCCGCATCAGCGATCTCGGCCGGGTCGAGATCGGCGCCGCATCGGAGCGCAGCGCCGTGCGCTTCAAGGGCCGTTCGGCCGTGGCGCTTGGCGTCATCAAGCAGGCGACGGCCAATCCGCTCGAATTGTCGAAAGCGCTACGCGCCGAGGTGCCGAAAATCACTCGCGAGCTGCCGGAGGGCATGAGCGCCAACCTGTCCTACGATTCGTCGGTGTTCATCGAGCGCTCGATCGAATCGGTCTTCAAGACCATCGGCGAGGCGATCCTGCTCGTCCTGGCGATCATTTTCTTCTTCCTGCGCAATCTGCGGGCGACGCTGATTCCCCTGGTCACCATCCCGGTATCGCTGATCGGCGCCTTCGGCATCATGTTCGCGCTCGGCTTCACGATCAACACGCTGACCCTGCTCGCGCTGGTCCTGGCCATCGGCCTCGTCGTCGATGACGCCATCGTCATGCTGGAGAACATCTTCCGTCACATCGAGGCGGGCATGCCCCGCCTGCAGGCGGCGCTGCAGGGTTCCAAGGAAATCGGCTTCGCCGTGGTCGCCATGACCCTGACCCTGGCCGCGGTCTATGCCCCGGTGGCCTTCATGACCGGGCGCACCGGCAAGTTGTTCATCGAATTCGCCCTGACCCTGGCCGGCGCCGTGCTCGTTTCCGGCTTCGTCGCGCTGACCCTGTCGCCGATGATGTGCTCGGTGCTGCTCAAGCACGAGGAAAAGCATGGCGAGGTCTTCCTGATGGTCGAAGGCTTCCTGAATGGGTTGAATTTTGGCTATAAACGGGCGTTGACCGTCGCATTGAACCGTCGCTGGATCGTCCTCGTCGGTTTCGTTCTGGTTGCCGCCTCCTGCGGCGTCCTGCTCAAGGCGCTGAAGTCCGAACTGGCCCCGGTCGAGGACCGCGGCATCATTTTCGGGATGTTTCTTGGGCCCGAGGGCGCAACGCTCGATTACACCGAAAAGTACGCCCGCCAGATCGAAGGCATCTACAGCCAGACCAAGGATGCCGAACGCTATTTCGTCGTCGCCGGCAACCCGACGGTGAGCCAGGGGATTTCGATCCTTGGCCTGACCGACTGGAAGGAGCGCCGCCGTCGTTCACCGGAAATCGCCAAGGAATTGTTTCCCAAATTTGCCGCCATTCCCGGCGTCATGGCCTTCCCGATCACGCCGCCGTCGCTGGGCCAGAGCCCGCGTGAACGGCCGGTCAATTTTGTCGTCGTGACCGCTGCGCCCTACGAGGAATTGCAGAAGGTGACCGGCGAGATCCTCGCCGAAGTGGCGAAGAATCCATCGTTAACCAACGTCGATACCGACCTCAAGCTCAACAAGCCCGAGCTGTCGGTCAACGTCAAACGCGACAAGGCGGCCGATCTGGGCGTGCCGGTCGAAACCATCGGCCGGACGCTGGAAACCTTCCTCGGCGGCCGGCAGGTGACGCGTTTCAAGCGTGACGGCGAACAGTACGACGTGATCGTCCAGGTCGCCGAAGTCGAGCGCCGCAATCCCGAGGATATCCGCGACATCTACGTGCGCGGCCGCGACGGCAGCATGATTTCGCTGGAAAACCTGGTCGATGTGAAAGAGACGATCAGCCCGCGCGAACTCAACCATTTCGGCCAGCGCCGCGCCGTAACGATCACCGCCAACCTGGCGCCGGGCTACACGCTGGGTGAGGCGCTGACTTTCATGGATGGCGTCGCCGAACGGGTGCTCAAGCCGGGCTACGCCGCCGACTACAACGGCCAGTCACGTGAATTCCGCCAATCGTCGTCGTCGCTGGCCTTCACTTTCGGCCTCGCGCTGGCTTTCATTTACCTCGTGCTGGCCGCCCAATTTGAGAGCTTCCGCGACCCCTTCATCATCATGCTGACCGTGCCGCTGTCGATGGCCGGCGCGCTGCTCGCTCTCTGGCTGAGCGGCGGCACACTCAACGTTTACAGCCAGATCGGCCTGGTCACGCTGGTCGGTCTGATTACCAAGCACGGCATCCTGATCGTCGAATTCGCCAACCAGTTGCAGGAAAAAGGCATGGCGCTCAAGGTGGCGGTCATCGAGTCGGCCTTCCTGCGCCTCCGGCCGATTCTCATGACGACTGGCGCCATGGTGCTCGGCGCCGTGCCGCTGGCCTTCAGCACCGGGGCGGGGGCGGAATCGCGGCAGCAGATCGGCTGGGTCATCGTCGGTGGCTTGCTACTCGGCACCTTGTTCACGCTGTTCGTCGTGCCGACGGTGTATTCCCTGCTGGTGGCCCGCAAGGCGCCGGCCGAGGCCTGAGCTGCCGGCGGCGGTGCCTGGCCTTGCTCAGCCCCGCCCGGTCGACCGGACTTTCTGTTTTTGGGCTTTTTTTGCCGTTGACCGTAGCGATGCCGCGGCGCCGCTTCAGGCGGCAGCGAGGAAGCTCGCCGTCCGCTCGGCGATCTGCTCGGCCAGCGCCGGGTCGAGGCAGTCGAAATGCTCGGCCTCGAAGGAGTTGGTCAGCCAGGTGATCTGGCGCTTGGCGAGTTGGCGCGTCGCGAAAATTCCACGATCGCGCAGTTCATTGCGTGGCAGGGTGCCGTCCTGCACCTCCCAGGTCTGCCGGTAGCCAACGCAGCGCATCGACGGCAGATTGAGGCTCAGCGCGTATTTCCGGCGCAGCATACGCAGCTCGTCATCGAGCCCGGCCAGCAGCATTTCGTCGAAACGGCGGGCGATGCGATCGTGCAGTACCGTGCGGTCGGAGGGCAGCAGGCCGATCGAGAGCAGCTCGTAGGGTGGCTTCTGCTTTTCGCTCTCGGCCAGCAGTTCGGACATCGGTCGACCGGTCAGCCGGCAGATTTCCAGGGCGCGTTGCAGGCGCTGGCTGTCGGTCGTGTGCAGGCGGGCGGCGGTCGCCGGGTCGAGCCGCGCCAGTTTGGCATGCATGGCCGGCCAGCCCTCGGCTGCGGCCTCGGCATCGATTTCGGCACGTAGCGCAGCGTCGGCCTGCGGCAGGTCGGCCAGGCCGTGCAGCAGGGCGCGGAAATAGAGCATCGTGCCGCCAACCAGCACGGGCACCTTGCCAGCCTTGGTGATGTCATCCATCGCGGCCAGCGCATCGGCGCGAAAGCGGGCCGCCGAATAGCTTTCTTCCGGCGAGATGAGGTCGATCAGGCGGTGCGGATAGCGGGCCAGTGTGGCGCGGTCAGGCTTGGCCGTGCCGACATCCATGTCGCGGAAAACCTGGGCCGAATCGACGCTGATCAGCTCGACGGGAAAACGGTCGGCCAGCGCCATGGCCACCGCCGTCTTCCCCGACGCGGTCGGACCCATGATCAGGATGGCAGGCGGCAGGCGGGGCGAGGTCATGGCGGCGAATGCTACCACGGCGGTGTCCGTTCATTTCCGGCGTCCTGGAGGGGGCTCGGTCGGGCAGGGCTCGGCGCATCGGATTGAGTGGTTTTGAGTGGATGATGATTTTGCTGTTTCTGGCTATTTTCTCTAAAAATTGGCAATGACTGGACAGCTTTGCCAGCGAGCGGATAATCAGACGTGTTGCGCCACCCGCAGCGGCAAATACAAAACATCAGGAGCATGGAGACAACATGACTACCGATTCTCCCTTTCGCATCAGCCATTCCTGCGCCGGCGAGGCGCGCCAGGCCGCCCGGGAATTTCATGCCGGCGTCAACCAGCCCGACATGGCGATGGTCGTCTTTTTTTGTTCCAGCGACTACGACCTCGATGCGCTGGCCGACGAACTCAATCAGCTATTTGGCAGCGTGCCGTTAATTGGCTGTACCACGGCGGGTGAAATCGGCTCCGCCG
>NZ_JAVHPH010000243.1:0-3326 GCF_036170495.1 Azonexus sp. | reverse complement strand
TGGTGATCGTGGCGACCAGCGGAATGCCCTTGTAGGCCGGGCCAAACAGCATGTCAAACTGGATCCCGCTGGTTTCGGCGGCTTTCGCGTAAAATTCGGCGAGGCGGCCAAGCGAATTGCCGTCGTTGAACAAACCGGCATTGAAGAAGTAGGGCGAGAGCCTCCCCGCCTTGGTTTTAAATTCGCCAAAGCGCAGTACCTGGCAACTCAGCGCAAATTGAATAAATTCCTGACGAAAATCCATTTTTTTCCATTCTATCCGACCGGGAAAACCGGGCTGATTACTGCACAATGTTACGCATCATCTCCCTGAATCTCAATGGTATCCGTTCTGCCTGGAGCAAAAATGTCTTGCCCTGGGCGGCTTCTCAACACGCCGACATTTTTTGCTTGCAGGAACTGAAGGCCCAATTGCCCGATTTGACATCGGAAATGATGGCGCCGGATGGCATGCATGCGTTCTATCACTGCGCCGAGAAAAAAGGTTACAGCGGTGTCGGCATTTGGAGCAGGCAGAAGCCTGACCGCGTAATCGAGGGTTTCGATGGCGGTGAGTTCGACGCCGAGGGGCGCTATATCCGGGCTGATTTCGGCAATCTGTCGGTGGTTTCGCTTTACCTGCCATCGGGCTCTTCATCCCCTGAGCGGCAAGAAGCCAAGTTTCGTTTTCTCGACGTGTTTTTGCCGCATATGCTCGCCTTGCGGACAGAGGGGCGGGAAATAGTCCTGTGTGGGGACTGGAATATCGCGCATCAGGCGATTGATCTGAAAAACTGGAAATCGAACCAGAAAAACTCGGGGTTCCTCCCCGAGGAGCGGGCCTGGCTCAGTCGGGTATTTGATGAACAAGGCTGGGTCGATATTTATCGATCTCTTTACCCCGACGTTGGTGATGCCTCTTACACATGGTGGAGCAACCGCGGCCAGGCCTGGGCTAAAAATGTGGGGTGGCGGATCGATTACCAGATTGCCACGCCGGGTATTGCCGCTTCCGCCCGGAAGGCTGAAGTTTACAAGGCTGAGCGATTTTCCGATCATGCGCCGCTGCGCATTGATTACGACTTCAAATAAGCATTCATGCGAATTGATTTCGCTGCGCCGTAGGGATAATCTGTATCTCTGCTTAATTCGCTAACGAGGTTAAAAATGTCCGACGAAATGACTGCTGCCAACAAAGAAAAGTTGGTTACCGATTTGAAGGTGGTGATCTCCGACACCGAAGAGTTGCTCCGCGCCACTGCGGGTGCCGCTGGTGAAAAAGTCAGCGAACTACGCGAACGTCTGGGTGTTCGCCTACGCGATACCAAGGAGCACGTTCTCGACATGGAAGCCGCGTTGGTTGACAAGACCAAGGCCGCGGCACGTGCCACCGATGATTTTGTGCATGAAGAACCATGGAAAGCCGTCGGGGTTGCCGCGGCACTCGGCCTTGCCCTTGGTGTGCTGATCGGCCGTCGCTAAGCGAATGACTGAACAAACAGGCGGTGAAGCAGGCCGCGAAGGCCTCTTCGCCGCGCTGAAAGGCAGCGTTGCGACGCTGATCGCGATTGTCAAAACGCGCGCCGAACTCCTCGTTACAGAGCTTGAGGAAGAAAAACTTCGTCTCATGTCGCTCTGGTCAAAGGCGATCGGCGCTGCGTTCATGCTCGCGGTCGGCGTTGTCTTGGCGATTTTTTGTCTGTCGCTGGCTTTCTGGG
Source organism: Azonexus sp. (assembly GCF_036170495.1). Classification (GTDB taxonomy): domain Bacteria; phylum Pseudomonadota; class Gammaproteobacteria; order Burkholderiales; family Rhodocyclaceae; genus Azonexus. The sequence goes on along the minus strand of NZ_JAVHPH010000243.1, from coordinate 1,629 downwards.
AGCACCGGGTTTTGGTGTTGGGCATCTTTGCCGTGCTGTTCATTGGTGGTGCCTTGTATCTGATTGCTTCGTTGAAGCGGCAAGCCTCTCAACCAAGCACGATGTTTCGGGCGAGCCTGTCGGAACTGGAAGCTGACATGGCACTATTGCGTCGTTATCGCAACAAGTCTGAATGAACCCGAAATTACTGGAGTTAGCTACCCGGCATGGTGCTCTCAAGGCCCGTATCGATGAACAGCGCCGTGTTCTGACAGCTCATTCAGCGCCACTTCAAGCGGTGCTTGCGCGCGGCGACACGGTTCTCAAGAGCGTCGACTGGCTCAAACACCATCCAGCCGCTGTTGGTATAGCTGTTTTGGTTGCCGTCGTTGCCCGCCCGCGACGGGCTGTGCGCTGGGCTCGGCGCGGTTTCTTTCTGTGGCGAGGCTGGCGCGCCATCCGGACTTCCCTGATCGGTGCGCGTTAAACGTGGGTGAGTCGGTGGGTGATGAAACCGCACTGCCCTCCTGGTGGCGCCAGATGGTTTCTTCTCAGCGGCGGCAGGCGCGCCGGGTGTTGGCCGAGCTGATCGCGACGCGCGGCATCATGCCGTTGTTGATGAAGGTGCGCAATGGTGGCCACTGGACGCCGGATGAAAAGCAGGAGCTTATCCGCCACTTGCGCCACATGGTCCGTCTGTCGCCCTATCTGATTGCCTTGCTTTTGCCGGGCTCGATCCTGTTCTTGCCCGTCTATGCCTGGTGGCTGGACCGGCGCCGGGTCAGGCGGGGCGATTAGCCGTTGCCGTGGTTTCGTGCCATGGCGCGACTTTTAGCAATAGCAACATCCCCGGAACGGCCAGTCCGATACATAGCCAGTAAAAGCTGCTCCAGCCCAGCGTTTCGACCAGCCATCCGGCCGAAGCGTTAATGAAAGTGCGTGGTACAGCCGCCAGGCTGGTGAACAACGCCATCTGGGTCGCCGTGTAGGCCGGGTGGGTCGAGCGGGCGATGTAGGCAACAAAGGCTGCCGTTCCCAGCCCGACACCCAGCGCTTCGAGGCTGATGACGAAGGCCAGCGCGATGCGTTCTTCGGTACCGATGCTGACGTAGTGGCCTTGCGACGCCAGCCAGGCAAAGCCGAAAATGGATACCAACTGGACAACGCCGAACAGCCATAGTGCCCGGTTGATGCCCAGCCGGATCATCCACAAACCACCAAGCAGGGCGCCGATTACCGCTGGCCAGAGGCCGGCGTGTTTGGCGATGAGGCCAATGTCGGTCTTGGTAAATCCCATGTCGAGATAAAACGGGGTAGCCAGCGCAGTGCATAGGCTGTCGCCGAGTTTGTAGAGGAAGATGAAGCCGAGAACCATCAGCGCGCCGCGCCAGCCTTGCCGGCCGATGAATTCGTAAAACGGCTCGGACACCGCTTGACGCAGGGTTTTTGGAGTCCCCTTGACGAGCGGTTCGCTGACCAGCCAAGCCATCGCCATGCCGGGAATCATGAAGGCTCCGGTGATCCAGAACACGTCATTCCATGGCAAGCGATCGGCCAGGATCAGCGATAGCGAACCGGGGATCAGGCCGGCAATGCGATAAGCATTGACGTGCACTGCGTTGCCAAGGCCCAGTTCGTTATCGTTCAAAA
>NZ_JAVHPH010000242.1:0-3347 GCF_036170495.1 Azonexus sp. | reverse complement strand
CGCACCGTCGATAGCTGGGAAGGCCTCGCCAAGTCGCTGGCCAACGGCGAAACCGACATCGCGCTGATGGGTCCGTGGGGCTACGTGCTGGCCAATCACCAGGCCGGCGCCCAGGTCATTTCGACCATCCTTTACGACGGCAAGCCCGAGTATTTCGCCATCACGATCACCCACCCGAAATCCGGCATCAATACCCTGGCCGATCTCAAGGGCAAGACCTTCGCCTTCGGTGACAAGGGATCGACTTCCGGCTACCTGATCCCGCTGCATTACCTGATGACGCAGGGCATCACGCCGGAAAAGTATTTCAGCAAGGTGGTCCATACCTCGCACCAGGCCATCGAAACCCAGGTCACCCAGGGCGTGCTCGATGCCGGAGCCGATTACAACCGCAACCGTAACGCGATGATCGAACAAGGCCTGATCAAGGCCGAGGACTCGAAGATCATCTGGACCTCGGCCCCATTGCCCAATGACGCCTTTGCCGTGAGCAGTGCACTGGCCAGCGACAAGGCGCTGATAGCTCAGCTCCAGGGTGCCCTCGGCGATGTCGGCGCAGCCCTGAAGGCCAATCCCAAGCTGCTGCCGCCGCATTACACCGGCTTCGTCAGCCGCGATAACGCCTTCTACAAGCCAATCCGCGATGCCGGCCTGGCGACCGGGAAATTGCAGGCCAAATAATGAGCGTCCACGCCCTGACCAGCCATGTCGTCCATCGCTTCAGCGGCCGGCTCGGCTTTCTCGGGCTAACCCTGATCTACGCGCTGCTCGTCGCCGCCTGCCTCGGCACGTTGGCGCGCGAAGACGAACTGTCGCTGGGGCGGCATCCGCTGGCCAATCTGGTCAAAACGGTGGGCGAATTTGCTCACCCGAGTTTTCTCGATGTCTGGTTCGGCAACCCGAATCTCGAATACAAGAGCGACGACGGCAGCGTGCTCCGTGTCGAGAACCGCCCGGAAGTCGAAGCCGACTACCTGGCCGGCCTCGGCCGCGCCACCTGGACGACCATCCGCATCGCCACCCTCGGCTCGCTGCTCGGCGCCTTGCTCGCCCTGCCGCTGGCCGTGCTGACAGCGCGCAACCTGGCCGCGCCGAAACCGCTGGCCTGGCTGGCCAAGGGGGTGCTCGACATTGCCCGCTCGATCCACACGCTGGTCTTCGGGCTGGTCCTCGTCGGCATCGTCGGCCTTGGCCCGACCGCCGGCATCCTGGCCATCGGCCTGCATTCGATGGGCACCTACGGCAAGCTCTTTGCCGAAGCCATCGAGTCGCTCGACAGGGCGGCCATCGATGCCGTGCGCAGTGTCGGCGCGACGCCCGACCAGGTCTTCTTCAACGCCGTCTGGCCCGCGGTGCTGCCGCAATTCGTTTCCAGCCACCTCTACGTCTGGGAATTCAACATCCGCGACTCGACCATCCTCGGCCTGATCGGTGCCGGCGGGCTTGGTCTACTGATCACCGAAGCCACCTCGCTTTTTCAGTGGGGACGGCTGTCGACCGTACTGATCGTCATCGTGCTGATGGTTTCCGCCTTCGACGCCCTCAGCCGGCGCATCCGGCAGGCCCTGTCATGAACGAAATGGCCATTTCCCTGGCACAAGTGTGCTGCGTAGCCGACGGGCGGGCGCTGCTCGATGTCGAGGCACTGAGTATCCGCCACGGCGAGCGGGTCGCCATCGTCGGCCACAACGGCGCCGGCAAATCGACCCTGCTCCGCCTGCTGACCGGTTTCATGCCGGCCGCGCATGGCCGGGTCGACGTGCTCGGCCGCGACCTCAGCGGCAGCCCGTCGGCCCGCGAACTGCGCGCCCTGCGCAGCGAAGTCGGCCAAATCCACCAAGGTCTGCACCTGGTTGGCCGTCTGAGCGCGCAGGAAAACGTGCTGATCGGCAGCCTCGGTCGCGTCACCGGCTGGCGTAGCTGGGTTCGCTATTTTCCGGCTAACGAGGTCGCCAGGGCCGCTGCCGCGCTGCATGCCGTCGGCCTGCTGGCCCGCGCCACAACACGGGCCGACAAGCTTTCCGGCGGCGAACGCCAGAAGGTCGCCATCGCCCGTCTGCTCGTCCAGCAGCCCAAACTCATTCTCGCCGACGAGCCGACCGCCGCGCTCGATCCGGCCGCCGCCGGCGAGGTCTGCCACCGGCTGGCCCAGGCAGCGCGCCAGGCAACGTTGATCTCAGTCGTCCATAACCCGTCTTTGCTGCCCTTGCTGGCCGATCGCGTGATCGGCCTGAAAAGCGGCCGGATCGCCTTCGATCTGCCGCTGGCTGCGGTCGACGACCAAAAACTGAGCCATTTGTATCGCCCGGACGATGCGGCTCCGGCAGGCCCCTGGCAAGTGCCGGAAGCCGCCGGCGCACTGTGTTTTCGCGAGGGAACGACGCGGCTTAAAAACGGGTCATATCAGCAAGCAGCACTCGAGGAGAAACCATGAACCGTCGCCACTGGATTACCCAAGTTTCCGGGCTGATCGCCGCCAGCGTCCTGCCTTTCGGCGTTACCGCGGCCAGCACCTTTCCGCTCAACAAGAGCCGCGCCGAATGGAAAAAACTGCTGCCCCCGGCCGCCTACGCCGTGCTCTTCGAAGCCGGCACCGAGCCGGCCGGCAGTAGCCCGCTGAACGGCGAAAAACGCGCCGGCACTTTCATCTGCGCCGCCTGCAATCAGCCGCTGTTCGACAGCGCGCAAAAGTACGAGAGCGGCACCGGCTGGCCGAGTTTCTGGCAGCCATTGCCCGGCGCCGTCGCCACGTCGACCGATTTCAAACTGATCTACCCGCGCACCGAGTACCACTGCTCACATTGCGGCGGCCATCAGGGGCATGTCTTCGACGACGGCCCGAAGCCGACCGGCAAGCGCTACTGCAACAACGGGGTCGCCCTCGGCTTTGTCGTCAAGGGCGAGCCACTGCCGGCGCTACGGACATGAAAATTCGTCATTTTTTCCGGTTGACCCTGGGGCCAGCAGTTGTTTCTATGGTCGTAGTAATTGCCGCACTGGCCGGCAGTTTCCCGATTCAGGCCACCGAAGCGCCAGCCGCCAGGGCCAGCGCCCTGTTTGCCGGCGGCTGCTTCTGGTGCGTCGAAGCCGACTTCGAAAAGTTGCCCGGCGTCATTGAAGTCGAATCCGGCTACACCGCCGGCCTGACCAAGAGCCCGAGCTACGAAGCGGTCAGCGCAGGCAAGACCGGCCACGCGGAAGCCGTGCGCGTCTTCTACGATCCGCAGAAGGTCAGCTATTCGCAACTGGTCGAGTATTTCTGGCGGCACATCGACCCGACAGTCAAGGACCGCCAGTTCTGCGATGTCGGCAGCCAGTACCGCAGCGGCATTTACTGGCAGAACGAG
>NZ_JAVHPH010000241.1:0-3360 GCF_036170495.1 Azonexus sp. | reverse complement strand
TTGAACTGCTCGGTCATCGCGATCTCGACCTGGGTTTCCTTGCGCGTCGGGCCGAGGACGCGGACCTTGGCGATCCGCCCCTTGGGGCCGACGAGATGGACCTGTTCCTCGCAGGCGAACTGGCCGGGCTGCGACAGTTCGTGCATCGGCGTCAGCTGGTGGCCGGGGCCGAACAGTTTTTCGACGTCGGCCTGCGAGAGGTGGGCGTGGTGGGCCGAGATTTCGACCGGGATCGCGATGTCTTCGGCGTTGGCCGCCAGCAGCAAGGCATTGCGCTCGATGGAACGCAGCGTTTCCCAGGCGACCAGGCGCTCGTCGTCATTGGCGACGACGAGGATGGTGACCGGCGAGTCGTCGGCCGAGATGATGGCGAAATTGTCGACGCGGCCCAGATTGCGGTTCTTTTCCTCGTCGAGCTTGATGCCCATGAATTCAAGGCCCTGGCAGGCCAGGCTGCGCACCGTGGCGCTTGTTTCGCCGACGTCGCCGGTGAACGCCAGGACATCGATGCCGCCCATCGCCGCGACGTAGGCGCCGATGTTCTTGCGCACCTGGTAGCAGTAAGCCTTGTGGGCGAGCAGGGCGCGGTGGTGACCCTCGGCGGCGGCGGCCTCGATCTCGTGGATGTCGCTCGAAATGCCGGATATGCCCTTGAGGCCGCTCTCGGTGTTGATCAGCGTCGACAACTGCTCGGGCGACATGTGGTGCTGTTCCATCAGGTGGATCATCACCGCCGGGTCGATGCTGCCCGAACGGCTCGGCATGATCAGGCCGTCGGTTGGCGTCATGCCCATCGTCGTGTCGATCGAGCGGCCATGGTCGATGGCGCACAGCGAGGCGCCGATGCCGAGGTGGCAGGAGACGATTTCGAGCTCGCCGAGCGGGCGCTTGAGGACTTCGGCCGACTTCAGCGAAACGTAGCGGTGCGAAGTGCCGTGGAAGCCGTAGCGGCGGATGCCGTGCTGCTTGTAGAGGTCGTAAGGCAGGCCGTAGAGGTAGGCGTAGGGGGCCAGCGTCTGGTGGAAAGCGGTGTCGAAAACGGCAACCTGCGGCACGTTCGGGAACATTTTCATGGCGACGCGGATGCCGGCTACGTTGACCGGGTTGTGCAACGGCGCGAAAACCGAGAAGGCCTCGATGTCGGTAATGACGGCCGGCGTAATAACGACCGAGCTCGAGAACCGGTTGCCGCCATGGACGACGCGATGGCCGATGGCGCTGACGTCTTCGGGGTGGAAGGTGAAATGCTCGCCGAGCAGGGCGGTCGCTTCCTGCATGACCTTGAACAGGTCGGACAACTTGAACGGGGCGTGGTCGACGGATCGTTGCTGGGTGCCGACCTTGACGGTGATTCGCGTCACCTGCTGGTCGGCGTGGTCGATGATGCCGTGCACATCGGCGCCGCTCTCTTCGGTGTCGTAGATGCCGAAATGGATCTGGCTGATGCCGACATTGAGGACGACCACCTTTCCCGGCTGGTTGGTTTGCAGCGACAGGGCATACGGGTCGCGCGAGCGAACGATGGCATTGGCCTGGGCGCTAACCAGGTCGACCGACATGGTGCGCGTGCGGTCGGCAAGCAGATGGGAGAGGTAGCCGACGGCCTTCGGATTGGTCAGGATGTGGGTGTTGAAGACTTCCTGCGGGATCATCAGCACGAAACAGCGGTTGCCGGCAATGACGTCGGCGACGAGGCGGTCGCCGGTGAGTAGCGACATGACGCCGAAGACATCACCGACGCCAAGCTGGGTGATGACGGCGCGGGTGCCGGTGTTGTCGGTCATCGAGATCTCGGCGTGGCCGCTGATCATGACGCCGATGAAACGGCCTTCGTCGCCAGTTTCGAGGATGGCTTCGTTGCCTTCATACGTCGCCAGGCGGGACTTGATGACGATTTCCTCGACCTTGTCGGCCGGGAAAGTTTCGAACAGGCGAACCTGCTCAAGGAAGAAGCGTTTCAGGTCGATTTCGCTCATGCTGTTTCTCGCTTTACTGCCATGTTTTTATCCAGCGAGAGACTACCACTTTGCTGCGGTGCAGCAAAGTGGTCATCTGTGAAGCTTGGTCTTCAACCCTTGCACTTGCCTTCGGCGGCCGGCCGGTCGGCGATGAGCGGCCGCAGGGCCGGTTCCATTTCCTTCATGATCTGCACCGGCAGGGCCGAGGTGAAGTCGTAACCGGCCGCCTTGGCGCCGGGGACGAAGGCGGTGACGACGCCGTAAAAGCGATCGCCGATGTAGAAGGCGAAGGTGGCGGCGCGGTTCATGACCTTGGCGCTGCGCACCCCACCGTCGGCGCCGATGACCTTGGAGCGGTGGTCGCCGGTACCGGTCTTGCCGCCCATGATGAGCGGCTGTTCTGCGTGGTCGCGGTAGGTGTCCTTGATGCGCCGGGCCGTACCGCTGTTGACGACGCGCAGCAGGGCGCGCCGGGTGACCTGGGCTACTTCAATCGGGATGACACGCTGGCCGGCTTCCGGCTGGCGCTGCAGGCGGGTTTCGAAGGGCGTATGGGTGGCGAAGCGGAGTTCGTCGATGCGCACCGTCGGCCGGCGGATGCCGTCGTTGACAACGATGCCCATGAGCTCGGCGAGGGCGGCCGGGCGGTCGGCCGAGCTGCCGATAGCGGTGGCCAGCGAGGGCACGAGATGGTCGAAGGGGTAACCGAGGCGGCGCCATTCTTCGGCGATGCGCTCGAAGGCGGCGACCTCGACGACGATGTCGATGCGCACCTGCTGGGCGTGCTTGAAGCGTGGGGCGAACAGCCATTTCGAGGCATCGCGGCGGGCCTCGACGCTGGCCGGGACGATGTCCTTGAGCGTCGCCTTCGGCTGGCTCTGCAGGTGGTGGACCAGCCACAGTTCGAGCGGATGGACGCGGGCCAGATAGCCCTGGTCGGCCAGGTTGTACTGGCGCGTGGCGTGGGCGTCGAACAGGCGGCGCAGGCCGGCGTCGGTGCCGGCCCGCTCGCCGAGCTGCTGGCGCATGAAGGCGGCAAAGCTCACGAAATCGCTTTTCGGCAGCACGCTGAGGTAGGCGGCGGCTTGCGGGGCGGGGCGAGACGGCACCGAATCGCTGAGCACGGCAAGGCGATCCTCTGGTGCCACGTCGCGGTACTTGTGCCAGTAGGTGCGCAGGAAACCCAGGCCCTCGCGTTCGGCGAAGCGGTTGAGGAAAGCCTGCCGGGTATCGTCGTCATCCTTGTCGCGCAGGCCGCGGGCTGGGGCATCGACGGCCTCGTAGGCGTGGTAGTGGACGACATCGTGCATGATGCGCACGAACGAGAGGTTGACCGATTGTTCGAGCGCTTCGGCGACGCTCGGCACCTTGCCGTCGTCTTCATGCTTGAAATTGTTGAAGT
>NZ_JAVHPH010000240.1:0-3379 GCF_036170495.1 Azonexus sp. | reverse complement strand
TTGGTGACATCATCAAGGTCAGCATCAAGGATGCTGCGCCGCGTGGCCGCGTCAAAAAAGGCGACGTCTACAATGCTGTGGTGGTTCGCACCGCCAAGGGCGTTCGTCGTCCCGATGGTTCGCTGGTCCGCTTTGATGGCAATGCCGCCGTTCTTCTTAACAACAAGCTCGAGCCGATCGGCACGCGCATCTTTGGCCCGGTAACCCGCGAACTGCGTACCGAGCGCTTTATGAAGATCGTGTCCTTGGCTCCTGAAGTGCTGTAAGGACTGGCCATGGAAAAGATTCGTAAAGGCGACGAAATCGTCGTAATTACCGGTAAAGACAAAGGCAAGCGCGGTACCGTGCTCCGTCGTGTCGATGATGAGCACGTGCTCGTTGAGGGTGTCAATCGTGCCAAGAAGCACGTCAAGCCGAATCCTGTAAAAGGTGTGGCGGGTGGCATCGTTGATAAGGATATGCCGATTCATATCTCCAATGTTGCGCTGTTCAATCCGGCGACCAAGAAGGCTGACCGTGTCGGCATCAAGGCGCTCGAGGATGGCCGCAAGGTTCGCGTGTTCAAGTCGAACGGCGAACTGGTGAACGCATAAGGAGTGGTCATGGCGCGTTTGCAAGAGTTTTACAAAGAAACCGTTGTTGCTGATCTGAGCAAGCAATTTGGTTACAAGTCCGTGATGGAGGTCCCGCGCATCACCAAGATCACCTTGAACATGGGTGTAGGTGAAGCGGTGGCTGACAAGAAGGTTCTCGAGAACGCCGTTGGCGACATGCAGAAGATTGCGGGTCAGAAGCCGGTGACGACCAAGGCCCGCAAGTCTATTGCCGGCTTCAAGATTCGTGACGGTTACCCGATCGGCTGTATGGTCACGCTGCGTGGCCCTCGCATGTTCGAGTTCCTTGATCGTCTGGTCACCGTTGCGCTGCCGCGTGTTCGCGACTTCCGTGGGGTTTCTGGCAAGGGTTTTGATGGCCAGGGCAACTACAACATGGGTGTCAAAGAGCAGATCATTTTCCCGGAAATCGAGTACGACAAGATCGATGCTCTACGGGGTATGAACATCAGCATCACCACGACCGCGAAATCCGACGCAGAAGCCAAGGCTCTGTTGGCGGCGTTCAAGTTCCCGTTCAAGAATTGAGGCAATCATGGCAAAACTTGCTCTGATCAACCGTGAAGAAAAGCGCCGCAAGCTTGTGGCTCAGTACGCCAAGAAGCGTGCTGCCCTCGAGGCAATTTTCAATAACGCGAGCCTGTCTGACGATGAGCGTTACGCTGCCCGTCTGAAGTTTCAGGCCCTGCCGCGCAATTCGAGCCCGTCTCGTCTGCGCAACCGCTGCCAGCTGACTGGTCGTCCGCGTGGTGTTTTCCGTAAGTTCGGTCTGTGCCGTCACAAGATCCGCGAGCTGGCCTTCAATGGCGAAGTTCCGGGTGTTGTTAAAGCCAGCTGGTAAAAAGGAGATTCAGAAATGGCTATGAGCGATCCGATCGCGGACATGCTGACTCGCATCCGCAACGCCCAGCTCGCCGAAAAGGCGTCTGTCTCCATGCCCTCGTCCAAAGTCAAGGTGGCAATTGCTGCCGTGCTCAAGGATGAAGGTTACGTTGATGATTTCGCAGTTCGTCAGGCTGATGGCAAGCCGACCCTCGATATCGCACTCAAGTATTACGCCGGTCGTCCGGTCATTGAGCGCATCGAGCGTGTCTCCAAGCCCGGCCTGCGTATCTACAAGGGTTGCGAAGACATTCCTCGCGTCATGAACGGTCTAGGCGTCGCCATCGTGTCGACCCCTAGGGGCGTCATGACTGATCGCAAAGCTCGCGCCAGCAAGGTCGGCGGCGAAGTTCTTTGCATCGTGGCATAAGGGGGTATCGATGTCTCGTATTGGTAAAAATCCCATCGTTCTGCCGTCTGGCGTTGAAGTTTCGGTTGGTGCGGACATTACCGTCAAGGGCCCGCTGGGTACCTTGAAGGCAATTACGCATCCGTCCGTGACGATTTCCGTCGAAGGTCAGAGCGTCCAGGTTTCCAAGGTTGAAGGCGCCTCTAACGCAGCTGCCATGTGGGGCACCATGCGTGCCAACATCAATAACATGGTTACTGGTGTTTCCAAGGGTTTCGAGCGCAAGCTCCAGTTGGTCGGCGTGGGTTACCGCGCCCAGGCTCAAGGTGATGTCCTGAATCTGTCGTTGGGCTTTTCCCACCCCGTTGCGCACAAGATGCCGGCTGGTGTGAAGGTGGAATGTCCAACCCAGACCGAAATCCTGATCAAGGGGGCCGACAAGCAACAGGTTGGCCAGGTCGCTGCCGAAGTTCGTGCATATCGCAAGCCGGAGCCCTACAAGGGCAAGGGCGTTCGATACTCGGACGAAGTGGTGGTTATCAAGGAAACCAAGAAGAAGTAAGGGTGGCATATGTTTAATAAGAAACAAGCGCGTCTGCGCCGTTCCCGCCAAACCCGGGCCAAAATCGCCGAACTCAAGGCTGTGCGTCTGTGCGTCAATCGCACGAATCAGCACATCTATGCCCAGATCATCTCGCCCTGTGGCGGCAAGGTCCTGGCTTCGGCTTCCACGCTGGACAAGGATGTTCGCAATGACGTCCCGAACGGCGGTAACAAGGCTGCTGCCACTTCGGTGGGCAAGCTGATTGCCGAGCGCGCCAAGGCCGCTGGCATTGAGCAAGTGGCTTTCGATCGTTCCGGTCTTCAGTACCACGGTCGGGTTCAGGCGCTGGCGGAAGCCGCGCGTGAAGCCGGTCTGAAGTTCTGATCGCAGCGAAAGGATAAGGTTAGAAAATGGCTAAACCTGAAAGAAACAAGAAGCCGCAGCAAGCTGAAGAGCGTGATGACGGAATGCGCGAAAAGATGGTCGCGGTCAATCGCGTTACCAAGGTGGTTAAGGGCGGTCGAATCCTCGGTTTCGCAGCCTTGACCGTTGTCGGTGACGGCGATGGCGGCATTGGCATGGGCAAGGGCAAGTCCCGCGAAGTGCCTGTGGCTGCTCAGAAGGCAATGGAAGAGGCGCGTCGCAAGATGGCTAAGGTTAGCCTGAAGAATGGCACCGTGCATCACACCGTTATGGGCCGTCATGGTGCCACGACCGTGATGATCCAGCCGGCACCGGAAGGCACCGGCATTATCGCAGGCGGCGCCATGCGAGCTGTCTTCGAAGTTGTCGGCGTGACCAACGTGGTGGCCAAGGCTCACGGCTCGACCAATCCTTACAACATCGTGCGTGCCACCATCAACGGTCTGTCGAAGGTCAATACGCCGTCGGAAATTGCCGCCAAGCGTGGCCTGCCGATTGAAAGGGTGCTGGGTTAAGTCATGGCTGACAAGAAAATCACAGTGAAGCTCGTCAAGAGCATCATCGGTA
>NZ_JAVHPH010000239.1:0-3390 GCF_036170495.1 Azonexus sp. | reverse complement strand
TTCAGCCGATCTGAAAGATCCTTTTTCTTCTCTGATTCCCTGATCCGAACGGATCATCTTCTTCCTTCTTCGCCGTATCCTGGAGAGACCACTACACCCGACGTGGCGTTTAAAAGGCCGGTTGGTGTGCAGTGTACTTGTTGTATTCTTCCCGGCTTTCAAAGGGGAGGAGACGATGAGCACGGATGGACTCAGAAAGTGTTGTCACTGTAGGGCTTGGTTCAGACCGCATCCGCGGAATAGTTATCACCAGAGATTTTGCTGCCGGCCGAAATGCCAGGTTGCCAGCAAGCTGGCGAGTCAACGGAAATGGTGCCGGAAGAACCCGGGCTACTTCCATGGCGAAGCGTATGTCAAGAAGGTTCAGGCATGGCGCCGGAAGCATCCTGGATATTGGAAGCCGAAGGGGGCTGAGGATAGCTGCGGGCCACAGGATGCGTTACAAGATCTCTTAACGGCGCAAGGCTTTGATAATAAAGGCGTTAAAGTCTTCAGGAATTGCCTTTCCGAGGAGATATCCCGACCGCTACAAGATGTCATAACTGCGCAAAAGCATGCGCTGGTGGGGCTTGCGTGCATGATAACCGGGGAGGCGTTACAAGAGAACATAGCGCAGGTGTTGACCACCTGTTACGAACGTGGGCAACGCATCGGCGGCATGGTGCCGTGGATGCAGCCACAGGAGGTCAAGCATGAGAGGACGCAAGCCGATTATGCCGCAACGGCAACGGCGCATTCCCCCGCAGTTCAGTTGGGTCGATCACCGGCTGGTTCGTGACGGACACGTTCAGGGGCGTAGCGCACGGGCGCTATCCTTGTATCTGTTCCTGGTCACGGTGGCCGACGCCGAAGGGCTGAGCTGGTATTCCGAAGCGGCATTGTGCCGCCATCTGTCGTGGAACGGGGCCGATCTGCAAAACGCCCGCGCCGAACTCCAGCAAGCCGGACTGATCGCCTATCGTGATCCCATTTACCAGGTCCTGGATCTGTCCCCTGTGATCGTTGCCGGCGCGTCGAGTTCTCGCCGTGGCGGCGAAGCCGTCTCGGTCGGCGAGGTTCTCCGCCAGCTGTTGCCTGCCTGTGCCGGCAAGGCAGGCATGGGAGGTGAGCGATGATCAACTATGAGCAATGGTGTCGATTGAAGCAGCTGGCCGAACGCGACCGTTTGAGCGCCGCCCAGATCGCTCGCGCGCTGGGACTGGCCGCCCGCACAGTGCGCAAGTGGTTGAAGGAGCCATACCGGCCCCGCCAACGGGTGCTGCGCGCCAGCGTACTCGATCCGTTCAAGGGACAGGTCATGGGCATGCTCAAGGAGCATCCGTACTCAGCCGTACAAGTTCTCACGATGTTGCAGGATCAGGGCTTTGCCGGCGGAATTACGATCGTGAAGGACTACATCCAGCAAATCCGTCCGCGTGGGCAAGAACCGTATCTGACCCTGTCCTTTGCACCGGGGGAATGCGCCCAGGTAGATTGGGGCAGTTGGGAGATGATCGCCGTGGGCAATACGCGTCGCCGGTTGAGCTTCTTTGTGATGGTCTTGGGATACAGTCGCATGCTCTATGTTGAGTTCACGCTTGCCCAGAGCCAGGAACACTTCCTCTCCTGCCATCGTCGCGCCTTTGAGTTCTTCGGCGGCGTGCCAGCTAAAATAATGTGCGACAACTGCAAGACCGCGGTGCTATCCCATCCATACGGTCTCACGCCCGTGCTCAACCCGCGCTACGCAGACTTCGCCGGCCACTACGGGTTCATGGTGAAAGCCTGCAACGCGCGCAAGGCCAACGAAAAGGGCATCGTGGAAAATGCCGTCGGTTATGTGAAGCATAACTTCCTGGCGGGGCGGCCTATCGGCGAGTTCTCTTCGCTCAACCCGGCCGTTGAGATATGGCTGGAGCAAATCGCCAACGTACGCATCCACGGACGGACGCGCCGCCGACCGGTGGACTTGTTCGTGGTCGAGAAGTCCATGCTCAAGCCCTTGCCGCCGCATCCATACGACTGCGCCTCGATCAATAGCGCGCTGAGCGACCGCCAGTTCCGTGTCAGCGTTGACGGCAACCGCTACTCGACGCCAGCCGCCTATGCCGGGCGCAAGATACTGCTTAAGCTCTACCCCGAACGGCTCTGCCTATACGATGGCGAAAAGCTCGTGGCCGAGCATCTGCGCTCCTATGATCGGGGGCAAGACATCGAGAATCCGGAACACACCGCCCCGGTGCTGGAACGCAAACGCCGGGCCGATGAACAACACTTCTTGAAGCGCTTCCTCGCCCTCAGTCCGCAGGCGGAAACCTATTATCGGCACTTGGCTGAGCGGAAACTTTCCTGGCGGCTGCACCTGCGCAAGATCGTGGCGCTGGCCGATGTTTATGGGGCCGAGAAAGTTGCGCGGGCCTTGGCCGATGCACTCGTCTATCAAGCCTTCTCCAGCGAGTACATCGCTAACATCCTGGAGCAGCGCGAGCGTCGACTGCCAGATCCCGGTCCCTTGCATCTGACCCGCAAGCAGGACCTACTCGACCTGCAACTACCCGACCCCGATCTATCCGTTTACCAAACCGACGAAGAGCAACCCGAGGAAGGAGACAACGCCGATGAAGCCAAAGCCTGAAGACCTGACCGAAGTCCTGCGCCGCTTGAATCTAACCACCATCGCTCAGCACTACGAGGACCTGGGACGGGAGGCCGCCCGCGAGGGACTCTGTCACGTGGAATACCTGCGCCGCCTGGCCGAGGCCGAAGCCGCGGCTCGCTACGAACGTAGTGTCCAACGCCGGACCAAGGCCGCACGGCTGCCCGTGCTCAAGACACTGGAACAGTTCAACTGGTCGTGGCCGAAGAAGATCAACCGCGCTCAGGTGCAGGACCTTTTCCGTCTGCGTTTCGTCGAGCAAAACACCAACGTCGTGTTCATCGGCGGCGTCGGCCTGGGTAAGACGCACTTCGCCCTGGCCCTGGCCCATAGCACCTGCCTCAACAACGTACCCACGTTGTTCGCCCAAGCCGTGGAGATCGTAAACACGCTCTCGGCCGCGCAGGCGACCAACACCCTGTCCAAGGCCCTGAAAACCTACGTGGCTCCACGGCTCCTCGTCGTAGATGAACTGGGGTATCTGCCCATGGACAAACGCGGCGCTGATCTGATCTTCCAGGTCATCAGTGCCCGCTATGAGCGCGGCTCCACCGTCATCACTACCAACACGGTCTACAAACAGTGGGCGCGCATCTTCAACAACGACGCCACCCTCACTACCGCTATCCTCGACCGCCTCGTGCATCACTGCGAGACCGTCACCATCGAAGGCAAAAGCTACCGCATGAAGGACAAGGAGCCAGGAGGGAACGCCTAAACCGGCGATTTAAGGAACTTTCACGCCGGCGGCGACA
>NZ_JAVHPH010000238.1:0-3390 GCF_036170495.1 Azonexus sp. | reverse complement strand
GCCGGTCAAGCAGGCGACCATGAGATGACGTTTGAACATGGCTATTCCCTTTTATTGTTGATTGCCATCAGCCTATTGCGAAGTCCGTGCCAGCCATTTATTTTGTATTTAAATCAATGAATTGAACCAACACCCTGTTTTTTTGCGACGGGCATTCCGTCGGGCACCAACGACAGTTGTTTTTTCCCGAGGGAGAAATATCCGGGAATCCTCCCGTGCCGGCCGGAATGGCAATGCGGTTTGGCTAAGCCGCTGCGGGCTTGTCACCGCCTGACGGCGGGCTATCGCCTTCGCTGCGGAACATGGCTGGCGTCAGGTCGTGTTTCTGCAACAGGCGATAGAACTCGGTCCGGTTGCGTTCGGCCAGGCGCGCGGCGTCGGCGACGTTGCCGTCGGTCAGCTTGAGCAACTGGACGAGGTAGTTGCGCTCGAACCGCTGCTTGGCTTCGGCGTAGTTCAGGGCATCCATGACCGGCACACGCAGGGCGCGCTGGACGAGGGTGAGCGGGATGAGCGGCGTCGAGGTTAGCGCGCAGCTTTGTTCAACGACGTTGAACAGTTGCCGGACGTTGCCCGGCCAGGCTGCGGTGGCCAGCGCTTCAAGGGCTTCGGGAGCGAAACCGTTGACCGGCTTGCCGTATTTGCCGGCGAGCAGCTGGACGAAATGCAGGGCGAGCAGCGGGATGTCTTCGCGCCGCTCGTCGAGGCGCGGCAGGTTGAGCGAGACGACGTCGAGCCGGTAGTAAAGGTCTTCGCGGAACTGGCCTTGGGCCATGGCGAGATCGAGGTCGCGATGGGTCGCCGAAAGCAGACGGACATCGACCGGCTCGGCCTTGGTCGTGCCGACCGGCCGGACGACGCGTTCCTGCAGCACGCGCAGCAGCTTGACCTGGAGGGCGAGCGGCATGTCGCCGATTTCGTCGAGGAACAGCGTGCCGCCGTTGGCCGTCTGGAACAGGCCGACCCGACTGGCGCCGGCGCCGGTGAAGGCGCCCTTGGCGTGGCCGAAGAGTTCGGATTCGAGCAGTTGTTCGGGGATGGCGCCGCAGTTGATGGCGACGAACGGCCCCTTGGCGCGCGGACTGGCACGGTGGATGGCACGGGCCAGGACCTCCTTGCCGGTGCCGCTTTCGCCGCGAATCAGCACGCTGGCGTCGGAGGCGGCGACCATGCGCGCTTCGGCCATCAGTTCGGCCATTTTGCTGCTGCGAAAAACGACGCCCTCCATCCAGGCGTCGTCGCCCTTCCCCGCTGCGCGCGGCTCGTCGCCGGGATGCGAGGTCGGCGCCGAGAGCTGCAGGGCGCGGTCGATCTTTTCGAGCAGGATCTGGCTGTCGAAAGGCTTGGTCAGGTAGCCGAAAACGCCGCGCGAGGTGGCGGCGACGGCATCGGGAATGTTGCCGTGGGCGGTGAGCAGGATGACCGGCAGTGTTGGCCGGGTGCGGCGGATTTCTTCGAACAGCGCCAGGCCGTCCAGCCCGGGCAGGCGAACGTCGCTGACGACGACGCGCGGCGGATCGACGGCGATCTGGGCCAGCGCCTGCTCGCCCGAGCCGACGGCGGTGATCCGGAAACCCTTGGCGCGCAGGCGTATGGTCAGCAGCTTGAGGATGTCTTCGTCGTCATCGACAACCAGCACGTGAGCGCCGGCCATCATCGCTTGCCTCCATTCGGGCTAGCCACGCGCGGGCGCGGGATCAGCGTTTGTTCGATGTTGGCCAAGCTGTCGAGTTTTTCCTGTAGCTCGGCGCTCTTGCGCTGGCTGTCCTTCAATTGCTGGCTCTGCTTTTCGAGCTGGCTTTCGAGTTTCATGCGTTCCTGGTAGTTGTCGGCAAGTTGGCGGGCCAGCGGGTGAAAAGGCGCCGCCGCCGGTTCGTTCGATTTGAGTACGCCTTCGAGCAACGCCAGCCCCTTGCCGAGATCCTGCTGGACGCGCGGATGGCCGAGCAGCAGCGCCATCCTGACCTGCGTGAAGGGCGTCTGCGGCACGGCAACGAGCACCGACCGTTCGCGACTCAGCTCAGCGGGCGTCAGACGCGACAGCCCCTGGTTATAAGCCAGCGCCCCCTCCGGGCTGGTGTCTTCGAGGTGCAATTTCCTGGCCAGGGGGCCGGAAGCGCAGCCGGCTACGGTCAACCCGAAAAAAAGGCCAAAAATGAAAACCGCCGCGCGGCGGGAAAACGTCGGGTGCTTACTGCTCATCAGGTATTTCCACACAAAAATGGGCGCCCGCTTCTTGCGGGACGAGGTAGACCGTGCCGCCCATCGCCCGCACCAGTTCGCGCACGATGGAAAGCCCGACGCCGCTGCCCTGGCGCGGTGCCGGCGCGGCCCGCTGGCCCTGGACAAAGGGCTCGAAAATGCGTTGCCGGTCTTCTTCGGCGATGCCCGGCCCCTGATCGATGCACTCGAAGCGCCAGAGGCCTTCACCGTGGCTGACCGAGAGGTGGATCTCACCGTTTTCCGGACTGAAGTCAATGGCGTTGGATAGCAGATTATCGAGGACCACCGTCATTTTCTCGGCATCAAGCATAGCCGTCTCCTGCGAGGCTTCGATGACGATCTTCAACTGCCGCGACTGGCTGTGCAGTTCGCGGCGCTGGGCGACGGTGCTGAGCAGCCGGCGCAGCCGGGTCGGGGCAATTTGCAGGCGACGCGCCTCGAAGGCGGCGGCATTGAGCGTGAGCAGGCTTTCGATTTGCTGCTGCAGGCTGATCACGTTGTGTTGGAGGATCTCGACCACCTCGCGCTGCCCTCCCGCCAAAGGGCCAGGAACCTCCTCGCGGAGCAGTGAAACGCCCTCCTTTAGCGCCGTCAGCGGCGTTTTGAGTTCGTGCGAGACATGGCGCAAGGCCCGCTCGCGGTCGGTCTCCAGCTCGCCCAGGCGCTGGCGCAACCAGTCCAGGCGCTTGCCGAGCTGGCGCAAATCGGCCGGACCGCCGACGGTGATGGCTTCGTCGAAGCGACTAGCCCCCAACCGGATGATTGCCTGCTCCAGATGCCGCACCGGACGGACCAGCCACCAGCCCATGGCCAGGGCGACGAGCAGCGCGCCACAAAGAGCCAGCGCGATGCGCCCGCCGAGGCGCAGGCGGTTAGTCTCGAGATCTTCAAGCGACTTACGATTCTGTGCTTCGATCCAGCGCTGCCCGGCCTGTTTCAACAGGCCATCAAGCTCGGCCATGCGGGCCAGCAGGGGAATAATCTCGGCTTGCGGAATATTTTGATCAAGACCGCTGCGCAACGCCTCGGCCACCATCCGCCAGCCACCGAGCAAGGGCTGCAACGGTTCGGCGGCCAGTGTATCGAGCCGGTCGACAACGGCCAGCGACTGGCTGAGGTGCTCGTCGAAACGCTGGCGGAAGACCGGGTTGTCGAGCACCAGATATT
>NZ_JAVHPH010000237.1:7930-16256 GCF_036170495.1 Azonexus sp. | reverse complement strand
CCGGTGTGCGCGCCGTCTGTGCCGATTGCCATGTGCCGAAGGACTGGACCCACAAAATGATCCGCAAGGTCCAGGCGAGCCAGGAAGTTTGGGGCAAGCTGACGGGCTACATCGACACACCGGAAAAGTTCGAGGCCAAGCGGATGGAGCTGGCGACCCACGAGTGGGCGCGCATGAAAGCCTCCGGCTCGCGTGAATGCAAGAATTGCCACAATTTCGATGCAATGAGCCCGGAGTTGCAGAAACAAACACCTTACAAGAAGCACATGAAGGCCAAGGCAGAAGGCAAGACCTGCATTGACTGCCATAAAGGGATCGCTCACCACCTACCCAAGGAATACGAGGACCCGGAGGACGAATAGTATTCTTGAGCAACGTTAGCGAAGCACCGAAAAACAGGAGGGGAATTTCCCCTCCTGTTTTTCCAGGGGGGTGCGTTGATTGTTTGATTCGCCTTAATCTGCCGTTAAACTTGCGCGTTCATAATTTGCCGTCAATTTATTTCACTTCCCCTTGATGCTTGAAGCTGACAATCTGGAATGCGTGCGTGGCGAGCGCCGCCTGTTCGCAGGCCTTGGCTTCAAGCTGGAGGCTGGGGAACTGCTTTACCTGCAGGGCAAGAACGGCGCCGGCAAGACCAGCCTGCTGCGCATGCTGATCGGCCTGTTGCCGCCGGAGGCCGGCGAAATCCGCTGGAAGGGCGAATCGATCAAGTCCGACGAATTTCGCGCCGACCTCTGTTATCTCGGGCACCTGAACGCCATCAAGGAAGAATTGACCCCGCTGGAAAATCTGCGCGCCGCCGCCCGGCTGGCCGATGAAGAACTATCCGAAGACGATGCCATCGATGCGCTGGAGCAGGTCGGTCTGGCCGGCCGCGAAGACCTCGCCTGCAAATACCTGTCGCAAGGCCAGAAGCGCCGTGTGGCGCTGGCCCGCCTGGTCAAGGAAAAACGGCCGCTGTGGATTCTCGACGAACCTTTCGTCGCCCTCGATGTTGCTGCGGTTGACTGGCTCGCCGGCATCATTTCCGGCCATCTGCAGCGCGGTGGCCTGGCTGTCATGACGACGCACCAGCTGGTCAGCATTCCGGCCGGCACCGTGCGCGAATTGCGGCTCGGTTGAGGGTGATGCGCTGATGTTCAAAATTATCACCGCGGTCATTGGCCGGGACCTCAAACTGGCCATGCGCCGCCAGGCCGATATTGTTTCGGCACTATTTTTCTTCGTCATCGTCGTCAGCCTCTTCCCGCTCGGTGTCGGGCCGGAACCCGACCTCCTGCGCAAGCTGGCGCCGGGCGTGCTGTGGGTTGCCGCCCTGCTCGCCACCATGCTGTCGCTACCTCGCCTGTTTGCCGACGACCATCGCGACGGCACGCTCGAACAACTGGCGCTGGCCCCGCATCCGCTCGGGCTGGTCGTTACCGGAAAAGTCATTGCCCACTGGCTGGTCTCCGGCCTGCCGCTAGCCCTGATCGCACCGGTTCTCGGCATTCAGTTCGATCTATCTACCGATGCCCTGATCGTCCTCACCTTCGCCATCCTGATCGGCACCCCGGCGCTGTCCGGCATCGGCGCCATCGGTGCGGCGCTGACCCTTGGCCTGCGTGGCGGCGGCGTGCTGCTTTCGCTGCTCGTCCTGCCGCTCTACATCCCGGTGTTAATATTCGGCGCTGGCGCAGTGGATGCAACGATGACCGGGCTCGGGGGAGAAGGTCACCTGTCACTGCTCGCTGCACTTACCTTTGCCTCACTTGGCTTTGCCCCCTGGGCATCGGCCGCCGCCTTGAAGATCGCCCTCGAATGAAAGATCGCTTCAATCTCTACCGCTTCGCCTCGCCGGCCACCTTCTACCCGCTGGCCGGCGCGCTGATTCCCTACTTCATCGCTGTTTCGGTTGTCTTCGGCCTCGCCGGGCTCTGGCTCGGCATGCTCGTCGCACCGACCGACTTCCAGCAAGGCGAGGGGTACCGGATCATCTTCATCCATGTCCCGGCCTCCTGGATGTCGATGTTCATCTATCTGATCATGGCCGGCTGGGCCGCCATCGGGCTGGCTTTCAACACCCGGCTGTCGGGCATGATGGCGCAGGCCCTGGCGCCGACCGGCGCACTGATGGCCTTCCTGTCGCTGCTCACCGGCGCACTGTGGGGCAAGCCGATGTGGGGCGCCTGGTGGGTCTGGGATGCGCGGCTGACCTCGGAGCTGATCCTGCTTTTCCTTTATATCGGCTACATGGCGTTGACCGCCGCCATCGACGACGCGCGGCGCGCCGACAAGGCCGGCGGCCTGTTGCTGCTGGTCGGCGTCGTCAATATCCCGATCATCTATTTCTCGGTCAAATGGTGGAACACCCTGCACCAGGGTTCCAGTGTCAATCTCGCCAAATCGTCAATGGCCACCACGATGCTCTGGGGCATGCTACTGATGGCCATGTGCTTCTGGATGTATTCGATTGCCGTCGCGCTGATGCGCGTACGGACCATCATGCTTGAACGCGAGCGCCATACCGACTGGGTCAAGACCGAGTTGCTCGGCAAGGCAGGAGACGAAAAATGATCCACTGGGCCAGTTTTTCCGACTTCATCGCCATGGGCGGCTATGGCTTTTACGTCTGGGGCTCGTTCGGGGCCACCGTTCTGATCATGGCAATTGAACCGATTGTCGTCGCCCGCAATCGAAAGAGCACCATCGCTCGCCTCAAGCGCCAGTTGCGCGCTGAAACAAGGAACACCGCTGAATGAAATCCCGTCACAAAAAACTCGCCCTGATTGGCGGCGCGCTGGCCATCATCGGCATCATCGCCGCATTGGTCCTCAACGCCCTGAACAGCAATATCGCCCTCTACATTTCGCCGACCGACGTCGCCGAAGGCAAGGCACCGCAGGGCAAGGCTTTTCGCATCGGCGGACTGGTCAAGGAAGGAAGCCTGAAACGGCAGGAAGACGGCGTAACCATCGCGTTCGTCGTGACCGATACCGCCAAGGACATGACGGTCCATTACAAGGGCATCCTGCCTGACCTGTTCAAAGAAGGCAAAGGCGTCGTTGCCCAGGGAAAAATGAGCGCCGATGGTACTTTTGCGGCCAGCGAAGTGCTGGCCAAGCATGACGAGAACTACATGCCGCCGGAAGCCGCCAAGGCCGTTGGCGATGCGCAGGCCAAGGAAGCCGGAAAACATGTTTCCCCGTCCTCCTACAGCAACGACAAGCCGAAAGCGAGCTACTGAGCATGATCCCCGAACTCGGCCATTTCGCCCTCATTCTCGCCGCGCTGGTCGCCCTGATCCTCGGCACGCTGCCGCTGCTTGGCGCCCACCACAACCGCATGGCCTGGGTTGCCGTTGCCCGCCCCGCCGCAACGGCGATGGCGCTCCTGCTCACTTTCTCGTTCGCCTGCCTGGTGCAGGCTTTTGTGACGAGCGACTTCTCGGTCGTCTACGTGGCCCAGCATTCGAATTCCTTGCTGCCCATCCAGTACCGCGTTGCCGCGGTGTGGGGCGGCCATGAAGGCTCCTTGTTGCTGTGGATGCTGTTCCTGACCTGGTGGGCCTTTGGCGTCGCCATGCTATCGAAGCAACTGCCGGAAGCGATGGTAGCCCGCGTCCTGGGCACTCTCGGTCTCGTTGCCTTCGGTTTCATGCTGTTCATCCTGATCACTTCCAACCCCTTCGAGCGCCTGCTCCCGGCCGCAGCCGAAGGGCGCGACCTGAATCCGCTGTTGCAGGACTTCGGCCTGGTCATCCACCCGCCGCTGCTTTACATGGGTTACGTCGGTTTCTCGGTCGCCTTCGCCTTCGCCATCGCCGCGCTGCTGTCCGGCCAGTTGGATGCGGCCTGGGCGCGCTGGTCACGGCCGTGGACGATGGCCGCCTGGTGTTTCCTGACCCTCGGCATCGCCATGGGTTCGTGGTGGGCTTATTACGAACTGGGCTGGGGCGGCTGGTGGTTCTGGGACCCGGTCGAAAACGCCTCGTTCATGCCCTGGCTGGTTGGCACGGCGCTGATCCACTCGCTGGCCGTCACCGAAAAGCGCGGCAGTTTCAAGAACTGGACGGTGCTGTTGGCGATTTCGGCCTTTTCGCTATCGCTGCTTGGCACTTTCCTGGTTCGTTCCGGCGTACTGACTTCGGTGCATGCCTTCGCCACCGATCCACGGCGCGGCATTTTCATCCTGATCTTCCTCGTCGCCGTCATCGGCACCTCACTCGCGCTGTTCGCCTGGCGCGCTCCGAAGGTCGGGCTGGGCGGCCGTTTCGGGCTGGTTTCGCGCGAATCGCTGCTGCTGACCAATAACGTCCTGCTCGTTGTCGCCAGCGCCACGGTGCTGCTCGGCACGCTCTATCCGCTGCTCATCGACGCGCTGGGCATCGGCAAGATTTCGGTCGGACCGCCGTATTTCAATGCCGTCTTTGTGCCAGTCATGGCGCCCGTGCTTTTCCTCATGGGCATCGCCCCCTTCGCCCGCTGGAAAGAAGCCTCGCTCTCGGAGATCACCCGTACCGTGCGCTGGGCGATGCTTGCCGCGGCCGTTGTCGCCATCGCACTGCCCCTCGTTTATGGCCACTGGAGCGCGCTGACTGCACTCGGCATCCTCCTTGCCACCTGGGTCGTATTCACAACGCTGATCACCTTCGTCGAACGCGTCCAGCATACCCGGGCTGGCCAGTCCTTCCTGAATGCCGCACTGAAGCAGCCGCGCAGCTTTGTCGGCATGTGCATCGCCCACTTCGGCATTGCCGTTTTCGTTGTCGGCGTGACCATGGTCAATAGCTTCCAGGATGAAAAGGACATCAAGATGGCGCCCGGCGACACGACCACGGTGGCCGGTTACAGCTTCACCTTCAACGGGGTCAAGGAAGTGCAGGGACCGAACTACGTGGCGGCGCAGGGCGACTTCGATCTCACGGTCGACGGGAAATTTCGCCTGAAAATGAAACCCGAAAAACGCAACTACGCGTCGTCCGGCATGCCGATGACCGAGGCCGCCATCAATGCCGGTTTCCTGCGCGATGTCTATGTTTCGCTCGGCGAACCAATCGACCGCGACCGGCCGGAAGCCGAATGGGCCGTGCGCGTCTATTACAAACCCTTCGTCGACTGGATCTGGGGCGGCTGCGTGCTGATGGCGTTGGGCGGCCTGTTGGCCTTGCTCGACCGCCGTTACCGCGCCCAATCCCGCTCCTCCTCGACGGTCACCACCCCGGCTGGAAGCCAACACGCATGAACCGTTATTTCTGGATCCTCGGCGCTTTTGCCGCCCTCGTTGCCCTGCTCGCCGTCGGTCTCGGGCTCAACCCGCGCGACGTTCCCTCGCCGCTGGTCGGCAAGCCGGCCCCGGCCTTCAACCTCAACGTCCTGGCCACGCCGGACAAAATGCTTGGCCCCAAGGACATGCAGGGCAAGGTCTGGCTGTTCAACGTCTGGTCTTCGTGGTGCGTTTCGTGCCGCGCCGAGCACCCGGTGCTCGTCGAATTCTCGAAGAACGCCAACGTTCCGCTGGTCGGCCTCAACTACAAGGAAGTGCGCGGCGACGGCAATTTCGACATGAGCAAGATGCCGGCCGATGAAGAAAAGAAGCTGGCCTTCCAGCGCGCTAACCAGTGGCTCGCCGAGCACGGCAACCCGTACACGCTGACCGTCATGGACATCGACGGTCGCGTCGGCATCGACTACGGCGTCTACGGGGTGCCAGAAACCTACGTCATCGACAAGGCCGGGATCATCCGCATGAAGCACACCGGGCCAATTTCGCCGGACGATCTGAGCAAGAAGATCATGCCGCTGCTCGCCGAGCTGAACAAATGAAGCGCGCCGCCCTGATCGCCTTTTTCATTTTTGGCTCTTTTTTCGGGTCGACCGTCGCATTCGCCGATGCGGCGACCGAAGCCGCCACGGCCGCCGACCCGGTGGCCGAAAAACGCCTGCAAAAGCTCTCTGAAGAACTGCGCTGCCTGGTCTGCCAGAATCAGACCATCGCCGACTCCAACGCCGAACTGGCGCAAGACCTTCGGCGCGAAGTCCGGACCATGATCAAGGACGGCAAGACCGACCAGGAAATCGTCGATTTCATGGTCGTCCGCTACGGTGATTTCGTCCTCTACCGGCCGCCGGTCAAGGGCATCACGCTACTCCTCTGGGGCGGCCCGGTCGCCCTCATGCTGCTCGGCCTCTTCATCCTGCAGCGCTACCTGCGCCGGCGCGCCAGCCGCATCAATGCCGAAGACCAGCCGCTGTCGGCTGACGAGACCAGCCGCGCCGACGCGCTGCTCAAGGAAATCGAACCCAAATGAACCTGTTTGCCGTTTTCGCCGTCCTCCTGATCGTGGTCGTCTCCGCCTTCATCCTGCCGCCGCTGTGGCTCGGTCTACGCTCAACCAGCAAGGCCGACCGCAAGGAAACCAACCTCGCCATCTTCCGCGACCAACTGGCCGAACTAGCCCGTGAAAAATCCGAGGGCTCGCTGGTCGAGGCCGACTTTGAACAAGCCCGACACGAGTTGCAGCGCCGCCTGCTCGAAGAAGTCGAGCCGGCCACCATTGATGGCGCCGCCCCGGCCACGCACGGCCCGAGCCGCAAGATCGCCATCGCCATCCTGGTCATGCTGCCCATCCTCGCCCTGCTCGGCTACGGCATCCTCGGTAATCCGCAGGCGCTCGACCCGACGCAAACCGCCGCTCCGCAGCAAATGACGCCGGAAAAAATCAACGAAATGGTCACCAGCCTGGCCGAAAAACTCAAAGCCAACCCCGACAACATGCCGGGCTGGCTCATGCTCGCCCGTTCCTACAAATCCATGGGGCGCTACGACGAAGCCGTTCAAGCCTTTGCCAAGGCCGAGAAAGCCATTAGCGATGATCCCGACCAGCTGGCCAGCTATGCCGAAGCCATCGCCATGGCCAACGGCAAGGGAATCAACGGCAAGGCGATCCAGCTCATTGAACGCGCCCTGAAAGTCGATCCGCAACACGCCCACAGCCTGTTCCTGGCCGGCGCCGCCGCCATGGAGGCCGGCGACAACAAAAAGGGGCTCTCCTACTGGGAACCGCTGCTGTCGCAAGTTGAGCCGGGCTCCGAGATCGAGCAGATGCTGCGCAGCGGCATCGAAAAAATGAAGGCCGGCAAGTAGGCCAGACAACCATGGTCGACCTGTCCCGCCGCGGCTTCTTCCGCGGTCGACCGCGCCCGATGGCTGAAATCCGCCCGCCCTGGGCGCTCCCGGAAGCTGAGTTCATCGACCGCTGCACGCGCTGCAACGATTGCCTCAAAGCCTGCCCGACGCGGATTCTCGTCAGCGGTGATGGCGGCTATCCAACGGTCGATTTCAGCCTTGGCGAATGCACCTTCTGCGCCGACTGCGTCGCCGCTTGCCAACCCAAAGCCTTACTTCGCCAGAGCGCCGAACAAGCGGCCTGGCCCTACCGGGCGGCCATCGGCGAAGACTGTCTGCCCCGTCAGGGTGTCGAATGCCGCGTCTGCGGCGACTTCTGCGATGCCCGGGCCATCCGGTTCACGCCCCGGCTGGGCGGCAGCCCTCTGCCCGAGGTCGATACCGAAAAATGCACCGGCTGCGGCGCCTGCGTTGCGCCCTGTCCGGTCACTGCGCTCAGCGTTCGCTAGCCACGCTATTCGGATGCAGGCGGAACCAGTGGCGGCGCTGAAAATCCAAGGGCGATCATTTCCGTCTCCAGCTTGATGCGGAGGATCAGCAGGCCCTGCAAGGACTCGCGAGCCTTGTCGTCGGCCCAATTTTGGTGATGATTACGCAAACAGGCATCAATTTCGTGGCGATTGGCCAGATTGACGCGACAAACAGCAGCGTACCGGTGAATCTCGCTATCAAGATCCCGCAATTCGCGATCATAATGTTCAAATCCGCTCATCGTCCAAGCTTACTCCGGAAGGAGGAACCATGCATTGGTTAGCATTGCCCGAACCACGCAAGAACATCGCCCAGGCCTTTGACGACCTGGCATCGGCAAAAACCTGGCTGTCCGGCCAGTTGCAAGCCCAGCCCATGCACATGCTGGCTGCCATCAGCCTGCAGATCGAAGCCATCGAGGCATCGACGCTCGCGCCAAGCCTCGCCGTCGAACTGCTCGACCTGCTGCGCACCGCTGCGGTGCCGGCTCAAGACGCCATCGAACCGCGCTATATACGCAAGGCACTGCCCATGCTCGACGACGACCAGCGCGCTTTCGAGGTCGCCCAACGACTCTGGCTGCGTCTCGGAACGTCTTATCTGCGCCTTGCCCCGCATTTTGCCCCGGCCGAAAAAGGCAAACTGCTGCACCGGGCAGCCTGTGCCACCCGGATGACGGAATACT
>NZ_JAVHPH010000237.1:4511-7830 GCF_036170495.1 Azonexus sp. | reverse complement strand
GAAAAAGGCAAACTGCTGCACCGGGCAGCCTGTGCCACCCGGATGACGGAATACTGCCATTTTCTGGCCGCCCGGGAATGCCCGCCGCTGCTCGATCAAATGCTCTTCGCCATCCTCGATCAGGCCGAGAGAGATGGCTTGTTGCGCTATTCGCACCCCGATCCCGACTTCCCGCACCTTGTCGACACCACCATTGCCGGCCATCTGGCCTGGGCTTTCATGCTGCGCCTGGTTGACCCGTATCGCCTGTCCGCCGCTCAGCTTGCCGTAGCCAACCGGGCGCTCAGCCGCTGGCGCGAGCTTGCCGGTTTCCGGACGATGCCCGACGACGACCCGAGAGGCCACTCGGTCGATCTTGGGCCGCTGTTTGGCGCCAGCCTGCCCGCCGGCATGTCGCGCTGGTTGGACGTACCCAAGGTCTCCCGCAAGATTGCCCAACGAATTGCCAGGCTCAAGGCAGGTGAATCGCCCGAAGCGCTAAAGCTCGGGCGCGAACTGTCGCCGACGGCGTGCATTCGCCTGCTGCGCACGATCGAGGCCAGCCTCGAATCGCATGGCCAGCACCGGAGCACCGAAATCGGCGAAATCGAACTCGCCTTCGGGGCCGAATTTGCCTACGCCTCCTTTACCGGCGACATGATCGTACACAGCGGTTCGCTTGATGCCAGCAGTGCATCGCTGGCCCATCAGCGCACGGCGATGTTCGGTTTCGACCGCGTATCGACGATGCCCACCGCCGTCAAGAAACTCAATGTCCCTGGCGAAAACTGGCTGCTCGTCGATGGCAAAGCCATCCGCCCGGCCGACCGCAAGGGCGCTCGCCGCCAATCGCCCTGTCTGATCGCCTCGGCTTCGCTCGGCGGGCCACGCCTCGGTGTCATGATCGGTCTGCAAAGCATTCCCGGCGGCGCGCTGGCCGCCGATCTGCAGTGGTACGAGGAACGCATCGAACCTGCCCGCCTGGCCCGCCCGGTGGCGCCTGGCCAAACCAACGCCGTCATCCCCGTCTTCCTGCTCCATGACGGTGACGCGTGTTCGCTGATCGTCCCGAGCGTGGCCGGTATCCGGCTCGATACCGGCGTCACGCTGGAGGGAGCCTCAGTCAATCACTTGATGCCGACCGAAGTGCTCGAACGCGGCGTCGATTTTGTCCGTTACGCGATCACCAAACAATGATCCTAAAAACCGCCGTTGACCGCGACCAAACCCTTCGATACGCCCACTGCGTGGGCTAATCAGGGCGAACGGGAGGGGCACCGATCGGGAAAAGCCCGTTCGTGGTGAGTCGCCTTGCGCAGCAAGGCGTATCGAACCATGAAGGGGCGCTAACTGCGGTTTCCAGGATAAAAAATGGCCCGCTGGTTGGCGGGCCTTGATTTCTACGGTCGACCGGAAAAAACGGCCGAAAATCAAATCACTCGAATTCGATGATGACCTGATCCACGGTCAGGCTTTCGCCTGCGGCCACCGAAATTTTCTTCACCTTGCAGTCCTGGTCGGCCTTGAGGATGTTTTCCATCTTCATGGCTTCGATGACGGCCAGCTTCTCACCCGCTTTCACCTCCTGGCCGGCCGTCACCGCCACTTCGCGGAGCAGGCCGGGCATCGGCGAAATCAGGAACTTGGACAGGTCAGGTGCCTGCTTTTCGGGCATCAGCGCCAACAGTTCGGCCGCACGGGCGCTCATCACCATGAAATCGGCACGGGTGCCCCAGTGGAACAGCGAGTATTTCGTTTTGTGGCGCTCGACCTGCAGCGTGAACTCTTCACCGTTGCAGGTGCCGTTAAACAGCGACTCTCCCTGCTTCCAGTCGGACAGGATTTCGTATTTCTCGCCCTTGTATTCAACATGATAGCCACCGGGAATCGGACGGGCGATGACCGTGTGGTGCTCGTTGCCATGCGGATTCAGGCGAACGACACACCAGTGATCGCTAACCATGCGCTCGTGCCCTTGCAACTGACCGGAAATCGAGGCCGAACGGTCGGTGAAAGCGCGATAAACATAGGCCGCCACCGACACCAGCAAGGCCGGATCGTCGTGCGGCACCATTGAGGCATCAAAGCCCTTTGGATACTCTTCAGCGATAAAACCCGTGTTGAAATTGCCGGACTGGAACCGCGGATGCTGCATCAGCGCTGCCTGGAACGGGATATTCGAGGAAATGCCACGAATCACGAAGCCGTTCAGCGCATCGCGCATGCGGGAAATCGCCTGCTCGCGGGTCGCCCCGTGCACGATCAGCTTGGCAATCATCGAGTCGTAGAACATCGAAATCTCGCCACCATCGTAGACGCCGGTATCGACGCGCACCTGGCCCGGCACTTCCTTCGGCGGCTGGAACTTGACCAGCCGGCCGGTGGACGGCAGGAAGCCGCGGAACGGGTCTTCGGCATTGATCCGGCATTCCATGGACCAGCCGTTGAGCTGGACCTGATCCTGCGTCAGCGGCAGCTTTTCGCCGGCCGCCACACGAATCATCAGTTCGACGAGATCGACGCCAGTGATCAGCTCGGTCACCGGGTGCTCGACCTGCAGACGGGTGTTCATTTCCAGGAAATAGAAGCTCTTGTCAGCACCGACGACGAACTCGACCGTACCGGCCGATTCGTAGTTCACAGCACGGGCCAGGGCAACCGCCTGTTCGCCCATCGCCTTGCGCATGGCCGGATCAACGAAGGGCGACGGCGCCTCTTCGATGACCTTCTGGTGACGGCGCTGGATCGAGCAATCACGCTCGTTCAGGTAAATGTAGTTGCCGAAGGCGTCGCCAAGCACC
Source organism: Azonexus sp. (assembly GCF_036170495.1). GTDB lineage: Bacteria > Pseudomonadota > Gammaproteobacteria > Burkholderiales > Rhodocyclaceae > Azonexus. Next base: position 5,050 of record NZ_JAVHPH010000237.1, on the reverse strand, counting down.
TGAATTTCGATGTGGCGTGGTTCGAGCACATACTTTTCGATGAAAACACGGTCGTCGCCAAACGCGTTCTTGGCTTCGTTTACGCAGGAGGTAAAGCCTTCATGCGCTTCCTGATCGTTGAACGCAACGCGCAGACCCTTGCCGCCGCCGCCGGCTGAGGCCTTGATCATGACCGGATAGCCGATGCCCTGGGCGATCTTGACAGCTTCGTCCGGACCGGAAATGGCTTCGTTGTAGCCCGGAATGGTATTGACCTTGGCTTCGAGCGCCAGCTTCTTGGACTCGATCTTGTCGCCCATCTTGCTGCTCGAATAGTGCTTCGGGCCGATGAACTTGATGCCTTCTTCTTCCAGGCGGCGGGAAAACTCCGAGTTTTCCGACAGGAAGCCGTAACCCGGATGGACAGCCTGAGCGCCAGTCTGCTTGCAGGCGGCGATGATCTTGTCGGCGACCAGGTAGGATTCATTGGAGGCGGCCGGGCCGATACAGACGGCTTCATCAGCCAAGTCGACGTGCAGCGCATCCTTGTCGGCTTCGGA
>NZ_JAVHPH010000237.1:0-4411 GCF_036170495.1 Azonexus sp. | reverse complement strand
TACAGACGGCTTCATCAGCCAAGTCGACGTGCAGCGCATCCTTGTCGGCTTCGGAATAAACCGCAACCGTCAGAATGCCCATTTTGCGAGCGGTTTTGATAACGCGGCAGGCAATTTCTCCCCGGTTCGCGATCAGAATTTTCTTAAACATTTTTATCCTCCGGGGAGAAATCGCCCGAGCACGCTTCGCGTGCAAGGCAATTTAGCTGCGCTGCTGCGCCGCTGTGCGGCTGGTCACCACGGTTTGCAATCAAAATTTTCTTGAACATAATATTTTTCTCCCTGACGCTTACAGCGGAATGTTGCCGTGCTTGCGCCACGGATTCTCAAGTTTCTTGTCGCGCAGCATGGCCAGCGAGCGGGCGATGCGCTTGCGGGTGGCGTGCGGCATGATGACATCGTCGATGAAGCCGCGCGCGCCAGCCACAAAGGGGTTGGCGAACTTGTGCTTGTACTCGGCTTCGCGCTCGGCCAGCTTGACCGGATCGTTCTTTTCTTCACGGAAAATGATTTCGACAGCGCCCTTCGGCCCCATGACGGCGATTTCGGCCGATGGCCAGGCGATATTCACGTCGCCGCGCAGGTGCTTGGACGACATCACGTCGTAGGCGCCACCGTAGGCCTTGCGGGTGATGATGGTGACCTTGGGCACGGTACATTCGGCGTAGGCGTAGAGCAGCTTGGCGCCGTGCTTGATGATGCCGCCGTATTCCTGCGTGGTGCCTGGCATGAAGCCCGGCACATCGACGAAGGTGACAACCGGGATGTTGAAGGCGTCGCAGAAGCGGACGAAGCGCGCTGCCTTGATCGACGACTTGATGTCGAGGCAACCGGCCAGTACCAGCGGCTGGTTGGCGACGATGCCAACCGGGTGGCCATCCATGCGGCCAAAGCCGATGATGATGTTCTTGGCGTAATCAGCCTGCAACTCAAAGAAATCGTTGTCGTCGACCACCTTGATCAGCAGCTCCTTCATGTCGTACGCCTTGTTGGCGTTGTCCGGCACCAGGGTGTCGAGCGAGTAGTCCATACGGTCGACCGGATCGTTGGTCGGCGTGACCGGTGGCCTTTCGCGGTTGTTGGCCGGCAGGAAGTTCATGAAGCGGCGCAGCATGGAGAGGGCTTCAACGTCATTCTCGAAGGCCAGGTCGGCGACGCCGGACTTGCTGGTGTGGGTCACGGCACCGCCCAGTTCTTCGGCGGTGACATCTTCATGGGTCACCGTCTTGACCACTTCCGGACCGGTCACGAACATGTAGGACGAGTCCTTGACCATGAAGATGAAGTCGGTCATCGACGGCGAGTAAACTGCGCCACCGGCACAGGGGCCCATGATCATCGAGATCTGCGGCACGACGCCGGAGGCCATGACGTTGCGCTGGAATACGTCAGCGTAGCCACCGAGGGAAGCGACACCTTCCTGGATGCGGGCGCCGCCCGAGTCGTTGAGGCCGATCACCGGGGCGCCGACCTTCATCGCCTGATCCATGACCTTGCAGATCTTCTCGGCGTGGGTTTCCGACAGCGAGCCGCCGAACACCGTGAAATCCTGCGAGAAAACGAAGACCAGACGGCCGTTGATCGTGCCGTAACCGACCACGACACCGTCGCCCGGCGTCTTTTCGGCTTGATCCATGCCGAAATCAACGCAGCGATGCTCCTTGAACATATCCCACTCCTCGAAGGAATCGGGGTCGAGCAACAGCTCGATTCGTTCGCGGGCGGTCAGCTTGCCCTTTTTATGCTGGCTGTCGATACGCTTCTGGCCACCGCCGAGGCGGGCCAGTTCGCGCTTTACTTCCAGCTGGCGGATGATGTCGTGCATAGAAAACTCCCTCAATGGATCGGGTGATTAGTGTTTCAGATAGTCGAGCAGCGCATACGCGGCTGCAGCCGGGTTCGTATGGCCCGCCTCGACGGATCGGGTGAAGGCGGGCAGGTTTTCCTGCACGCGCGGGTGATGGCGAAAATACTGGCGCAGCCCGGAATCGATCAGTTGCCACATCCAGCTCAAGGCCTGGTGCTGGCGCTTGGCATCGAATTCGCCTGTCGGTTTCAGGGCAGCCTGATATTTCTCGACCTGTTCCCAGAACTCGGTAATGCCTTCCTTGTGCAAGGCGGACAGCGTGATGACCGGCGGCGCCCAGTTGGGCGAGGCCGGTCGCAGCATGTGCAGTGCGTTGCGCCACTGGGCGCGGACGACAGCGGTGGCCTGACGGTCGATGTCGGCCTTGTTGATGATCACCATGTCGGCGATCTCGACGATGCCTTTTTTGATGGCCTGCAGGTCGTCACCGGCATTCGGCAACTGGAGCAGACAAAACATGTCGACCATGCCGGCGACGGTTGTTTCGGACTGGCCGACACCGACGGTCTCGATGATGATCACGTCGTAGCCGGAAGCTTCGCAGAGCAGCATCGCCTCGCGCGACTTTTCAGCCACGCCGCCGAGCGAACCTGAAGACGGACTGGGCCGGATAAAGGCTTCCTCACGCTGGCTGAGCAACTCCATGCGCGTCTTGTCACCGAGGATGGAACCGCCTGATACCGAAGACGAGGGGTCGACGGCAAGCACCGCCAGTTTCTTGCCCTGCTCGATCAGCCAGACGCCAAGCGCCTCGATGAACGTAGACTTGCCCGCCCCCGGCACGCCGGAAATGCCGATGCGAATCGCCTTGCCGGTGCTTGGCAAAATCGCGTTGAGCACCTGCTGGGCACGCTGCTGGTGATCCGGCCGCGTCGATTCGATCAGCGTGATGGCCTTGGCCAGCGCACGGCGCTGGCCACTCAGCACGCCGTCAACCAGCAACTGGTCGGCGGCAGACAGAATATTGGCACGCACGGGAACTTCGCCCAGATTCATCCGTGGATTAGCCGCGGGCCTTGCGAATTTCTTCGATCACCTTGATGGCCGAATCCTCGATCCGCGTTCCCGGCCCGAAGATGGCTTTGGCGCCAGCCTTGTAGAGATACTCGTAGTCCTGAGCCGGAATCACGCCACCGGCGAAGACGATGATGTCGTCACCGCCTTGATCCTTCAGTGCCTTGACCAGTTGCGGCAGCAAAGTCTTGTGACCGGCCGCCAGCGACGACACGCCCACCGCATGCACGTCGTTTTCGATGGCCTGACGAGCGGCTTCTTCCGGGGTCTGGAAGAGCGGCCCCATGTCGATGTCGAAGCCGAGGTCGGCATAGGCTGTAGCGACGACCTTGGCGCCGCGGTCATGACCATCCTGACCGAGCTTGGCGATCATGATGCGCGGCCGGCGGCCTTCTTCTTCGGCGAACTTGGCGACATCGGCCTTGATCTTTTCCCAGCTTTCCTGACCTTCCACAACGCCTCCGTACACCCCCGAAATGGTCTGGTTGTTGGCGCGGAAACGACCGAATATCTTTTCCAAGGCATCGGACACTTCGCCGACCGTGGCGCGTAGGCGCATGGCCTTGACGGTCAGGTCGAGCAGGTTGCCCTCGCCGGTTTCAGCCGATTTGGTTAATGCCGTCAAAGCGGCGTTGACCGCAGCACTGTCGCGCGTCGCGCGAATCTGCTTGAGACGGGCAATCTGCGAATCACGCACCGCGTGGTTGTCGATATCGAGAATGTCGATGGCGTCTTCCTTGGCCAGCTTGTACTTGTTGACGCCGACGATGACATCCTTGCCGGAGTCGATGCGCGCCTGCTTGTCGGCCGCGCAGGTTTCGACCTGCATCTTGGCCCAGCCGGATTCGACGGCCTTGGTCATGCCACCCATCGCCTCGATTTCCTCGATGATGCCCCAGGCCTTGTCGGCCATGTCCTGGGTCAGCTTTTCCATCATGTAGGAACCGGCCCAGGGGTCGACGACGTTGGTGATGTGGGTTTCTTCCTGGATGATCAGCTGCGTGTTGCGGGCGATGCGCGACGAGAACTCGGTCGGCAGCGCAATCGCTTCGTCCAGCGCATTGGTGTGCAGCGACTGGGTTCCGCCGAAGACGGCGGCCATCGCTTCGATGGTCGTGCGCACGACGTTGTTGTACGGATCCTGTTCGGTCAGCGACCAGCCGGAGGTCTGGCTATGCGTGCGCAGCATCTTCGACTTCGGACTCTTGGCGTTGAAGCCGGTCATGATGCGGTCCCACAGCAGACGGCCGGCGCGCATCTTGGCGATTTCCAGGTAGAAGTTCATGCCGACGGCCCAGAAGAAGGACAGGCGGCCGGCAAAGGTATCGACGTCCATGCCGGAAGCGACACCGGTACGCACGTATTCCATGCCGTCAGCCAGCGTAAAGGCCAGTTCGATGGCCTGGTTGGCGCCGGCTTCCTGGATGTGGTACCCAGAAATCGAGATCGAATTGAACTTCGGCATGTGCTGCGCGGTGTAGCCGAAAATGTCGGCGATGATCTTCATCGACGGCTTGGGCGGATAGATGT
>NZ_JAVHPH010000236.1:0-3425 GCF_036170495.1 Azonexus sp. | reverse complement strand
TGGAAATGGTGGCCGCATCCAAAATGCGCAAGGCGCAGGACCGGATGCGGGCTGCCCGTCCCTATGGCGAGAAGATCCGGCGCGTTGCAGGTAACCTGTCTCATGCTCTCACCGAGTACCGCCATCCTTTCCTGGTGAATCGTGAACAAGCCGCTGTCGGCATTGTTCTAATCACTTCGGACAAGGGATTGTGTGGCGGTCTGAACTCAAACCTTCTTCGTCTGGCTGTCACGAAGATGAAGGAATTCGAGTCCGCCGGCAAGAAACTGCAGGCTACCTGCATCGGCAATAAGGGTCTTGGCTTCATGCAACGCGCAGGCGCCAAGGTCGTTTCGCATGCGATCGGGTTGGGCGATACGCCTCACTTGGAAAAGCTGATCGGGCCGGTCAAGGTTCAACTTGATGCCTATATGAATGGTGAGATTGATGCGCTTTATATCGGCTACACCCGCTTCATCAACACGATGAAGCAGGAACCGGTGTTCGAACAGCTGCTTCCGCTGTCGGGTGGTGCCGTTGGTAGCGCCAAGACCAAGTGGGATTATGTCTACGAACCCGATGCCAAGGCTGTGATCGACGATCTGCTGATTCGTTATGTCGAAGCGTTAATTTATCAGGCTGTCGCAGAAAACATGGCCTCCGAGCAGTCCGCCCGGATGGTTGCCATGAAGTCGGCCTCGGACAACGCCAAGACCGTTATCGGCGATCTGAAGCTGGTTTACAACAAGGCCCGTCAGGCTGCGATTACCAAGGAACTCTCGGAAATCGTCAGCGGCGCCGCCGCGGTGTGACGCGTAGATTTTTATTTTTGGGGATTTGAATATGAGTCAAGGTTCAATCGTTCAGTGCATCGGCGCCGTTGTGGACATCCACTTCCCGCGCGACGCGATGCCGAAGGTCTACGACGCGCTCAAGCTGGATGCTTCCGAAGCAAACGGCATGGCTGAAGACGGCCTGACCTTCGAAGTGCAACAACAACTCGGTGACGGCGTCGTCCGCACCATCGCCATGGGTTCTTCCGACGGTCTGCGTCGCGGCATGAAGGTGAACAACACCGGCGCCGGCATTTCCGTGCCGGTCGGTATGGGCACCCTGGGCCGCATCATGGACGTGCTCGGTCGCCCGATCGACGAAGCCGGTCCGATCGACTCCACCGAGCTGCGCGTGATTCACCAAGCGGCTCCGAAGTTCGACGAACTGTCGTCCTCCGTCGATCTGCTCGAAACCGGCATCAAGGTTATCGACCTGATCTGCCCGTTCGCCAAGGGCGGCAAGGTCGGCCTGTTCGGTGGCGCCGGCGTCGGCAAGACCGTCAACATGATGGAGCTGATCAACAACATCGCCAAACAGCACGCCGGCTTGTCCGTGTTCGCTGGCGTCGGTGAGCGTACCCGTGAGGGCAACGACTTCTACCACGAAATGAAGGACTCCAACGTTCTCGACAAGGTCGCGATGGTGTTCGGTCAGATGAACGAGCCGCCGGGCAACCGTCTGCGCGTCGCGCTGACCGGTCTGACCATGGCCGAGCGTTTCCGTGACGATGGCCGCGACATTCTGTTCTTCGTCGACAACATCTACCGTTACACGCTGGCCGGTACCGAAGTGTCCGCACTGCTCGGCCGTATGCCTTCCGCCGTCGGCTACCAGCCGACGCTGGCCGAAGAAATGGGCCGTCTGCAAGAGCGTATCACCTCGACCAAGGTCGGCTCGATCACCTCCATCCAGGCCGTCTACGTGCCTGCCGATGACTTGACCGACCCGTCCCCGGCCACCACCTTCCTGCACCTCGACTCGACGGTCGTGCTGTCGCGTGACATCGCCTCGCTGGGTATCTATCCGGCCGTCGATCCGCTCGACTCCACCTCCCGCCAGCTCGACCCGCAGGTCGTCGGTGAAGAGCATTACGCCGTCGCCCGTGCCGTGCAGATGAATCTGCAGCGCTACAAGGAACTGCGTGACATCATTGCGATTCTGGGTATGGACGAACTGTCGCCGGAAGACAAGCTGGCGGTTTCCCGCGCTCGCAAGATTCAGCGCTTCCTGTCGCAGCCGTTCCACGTGGCGGAAGTCTTCACCGGCTCGCCGGGCAAGTTTGTTTCCCTCAAGGAAACGATCAAGGGCTTCAAGGGTATCTGTGCTGGTGAGTACGATCACCTCCCGGAACAGGCGTTTTACATGGTTGGCGGTATCGAGGAAGTTCTCGAAAAGGCCAAGACGCTGTAATAGCGCAACGCCGTATAGGAGCTAGTTAATGGCTATGACTGTTCATTGTGATGTCGTCAGTGCCGAGGAGTCGATCTTCTCCGGCCTGGTGGAAATCGCAGTGTTTCCCGGCGAAGCCGGGGAACTCGGTATTCTTCCGCGCCACACACCGCTGCTGACTCGCATCAAGCCCGGCACCATTCGTTTGAAGGTGCCGAGCCGGAGCGAATTCGAGTTGGTGTATGTCTCCGGTGGCATGCTGGAAGTTCAGCCCGACATGATCACCGTGTTGGCTGACACTGCGATTCGTGCGCACGATCTGGATGAGGCCAAGGCACTGGAAGCCAAGAAGCGCGCCGAAGAAGCTCTTTCCAATCGGAACGCTGAAATGGATTACGCTGCTGCGGAAGCAGAACTGGCGCAAGCTGTTGCCCAGTTGCAAGCAATCCAGCGTCTGCGCAAGCATACGCACTAAATCCGGGACTCCGGAACAAAAGACAGCCGAGGCTGTAATGCCGTTCAGAAAACTCTGAACGGCATTTTCATTTTATATGCAAGCGTTTGTAAACATAATAAAAAGCTGCTGATTTCCGGCTCGCTTGCATCGAGCCAACGTTTTGTGACGACGGATGTTTGGCCGGTAGCCGGACGGACCGACAGGCCGAACATCGGCCGCTGGTGGCAATTGCACAAGCGCTCAGCGTGACTGGCGCGGCCAGTATTCGGCGAAGGCGCCTGCTGGCCGACCACGTCAGCCATCAGCAAGAGCGCCGTCACTCAAGCCAGGGTGACGGCTTTATTGATGCAGGGCGCTCAGCGCCGCCCGCCGAGTATCGACCCCAGCACTCCGCGTAGAATCTGCTTGCCGATCTCCCGGCCAACCGTGCCGGCAACGCCACGCGCCGCGCTTTTGGCCGCGCTTTCGAGGACGCCTTCCCGATGACCGCCGCGCGGGCCGGTGGTGCCGCCAAGGAGGTCGCCGATGCCGCCGAAAATGCCGCCGGAGACCTGCGGGGCGACTTCTGGTTGGCGGCTTTGCGTGGCGGGTTGGTGGCGCGGTTGTGGTTCCTGGTTAGCGCTGTTTCCCCAGTCGGCGTCGTTGAGGTTGCCGGCCGGTGGCGCAGGAATGGCGCCGGGGGCGGCTTGGCTGACGGCGGGTTTGCCGCGCAGGATTTCGTAGGCGGATTCGCGGTCGACCGTGGTGCCGTAGGTGGCGAGCAGCG